>BMPS01000027.1 GCA_014647715.1 Streptomyces cinereus | reverse complement strand
TCAATCCCATTGAACATATTTGGGCTTGGGTTAAAAGGTTAAGACAAGATTGGCGACTTGATGATATCGATAAGCTATTCTTCTACTTTATGTGGATTTGTGGTAGTTTTTAATTTCTTTTACTATAGATGATCAAAGATCATTTTTTAATTTTCATTTTGTTGATGAAGATTTTGAAAAATTTTATTATCAAATCAGTAAATTTGACTTACAGCCTCTACTTTCTACACCTCAAATGTTGAAAATGCTAGGAATGGCTTATATTCAAAAAAATAGAGAATTCTTAGATAAGAAATCGATTTTTCCAGCTGCATTTATTGCAGCAGCAACTGATACTAATAAAGAGCTTTCGATCCCAAGATATTTAACCACTCAGCAGAAAGTTGCAATTGCACAACAAGTCTTTGCAAATTTGCTTCTATCAGGGTCTGAAGGTGTTAGTAATACTGAAATCAATTCTGAGAGATTATTTCCCTTTTTAAATGCTATTGTAGTTAATGAGCATGTTAAGGAGATATTGGCAAGTCAATTGTTTAGACCAAGTGATAAATCTGATCATCATCAACCAGTGCACAAAATACTTGCTGAATATGGTGCAGCAGAATATCTGAGTCATAGATTAAAGGACTCTGTAAATCCCTTATCTATAAATCAACTACTAGCCATTATTGCACCCAATGGATTTGTAAGAGACGAATTGAGAGGAATGGTGGGATGGCTAGCCACAGTTGGAAATAAAAGTATTCAGGAAAGATTAATTGAATTAGATCCTTATGCAATAATTGCTAATGGTGATCCATCTCAATTATTAAACTCATCCAAAAAATTAATTTTTAAAAATTTAAAAGATTTATCTATTAGTGATCCTTACTTTAGAAGAGGTGATTTTTTTAGGTCTTCATTTAGTACTGTTGGCTTTTTTACCTTTGATATTATCGATGAAGTAAAAGTAGAGTTATTAGAAAATAAAAATAACTATTTTCGAAAGTTGCTTTTGGGCATGTTGGAGAGTTCAAACGAAGCTATTCACTTTAAAAACGAGCTTGAGGGGCTAGTTTTAGATGCACACGAAGATAGTAATGTAAGATTCGAAGCCAACGCTTGTATAGCTAATATGAAAGATTACAGTGTTATAGAGACTTTAAATTCCTTAATGATTGAGTTGTCTACTACTTCGTTGCATATGATAACTTATACTTTAACGAGAAAGGGTATTGAGAAATTCGACGATCAATTTCTTGAAAAATTATTTTTCTGCTTTATACAGCTTTACACGCCTAACAATTTTGTTAATACAAAATTTACTAGAATAATCGGTGAACGCTATTTTGTTAATGAGTTTATAAAACAACTTCCTATTTATAAAGTTATCTATTTGCTTGATCAACTAACAAATAAATTACTTTGCACTAAGAGCACCGAATCTATACTGAATGAGTCTCTTTATGCTCAAAGTAAAGTTATAGGTTATCTCCTTGATCAATATTTCACTGTAAATAATGGTTTATTTGATGCAGAAAAAATTTGGTATTGGATAAGGAATTTACGATTTGAAAACTCTATTTTAATCGAAAGCAGTGCATCTGTAAAATTCCTAAAAAATAATAATCAACTAAGGCAGCAAGTTTTTAAAATCGCATTTAATAGGATAACCGATCCTGATCATATACATGACTTATGGATTAGCAATTTTTCCGTCAAAGGTCACTCTGGCTTGACGATAACTTATGAGGATTGGCAGTTTTTTACCGATTATGCTTATGAAAGTGATAATCATAATCTATGGCGAAGACTCATTCCTTATCATAGTAGGTTTGATAGTGAAAATCATAAAAGACGGCATTATATGAGGCAGCAAGCAAAAAATAAATCAAATTTTATGCTAGCTTGGTCAGCCTTCCATTTCAGACCAAATAGAGTTAGTGAATATTATAAGTATGAGAAAAAACACAAGCGTTATGAAAAGCGTTGTAAAAATTGGCAAGAAATAGTTTTTCAAAGAAATAGACGATATATTAACGAAAACCGTCAAATTATTGAAAATGGAGAGCAATTAAATTGTCTAAAAAAATTTGCGAATTTGGTATTACATCATCCTAGTGAAATTAGCACACAGATTGGTGATGAAAATCTTGTGAGAAATTCACTATATAATGCTTTGTCTACAATAGATGGTTTACTCAACGATGATGGGAAATTTAAACCGTTAGATAAGAATGAAAATTATCATTCGTTGGTAGAAATTATTACTGCGTGCATTCATGAAAGGTTTAGAAAAAATGGAGATTTAAATAATATAAGTAGAAAGCTGTTAATTAACTACCGTTTAAATACTCATTTTTCCTATTCAGGAATAAATTTTTTAGAAAAGAAATCTATTATTGAGGAAGTTGATAAAATATTATTTAAAGATACTGAAAGTGCTGAAATTTTTATACGTGAGGTTGTTGAGTTTGAGTTGGAATCAAGAAGCGAATATTCACGAGTAGAGTGGCTTGAAATTTATGAGGTATTCCAATCTTTTATCCCGAAACTACCTTTAGAGTGGTTAAAAAAGTTTCCTGAAACTAATATTCGTTCTTTATCTGAATTATTTAATAAAGCGTATCATGAATCAACGATTCAAGAGCTATCTGGCTTCGTAAAAGAATATACAGATAATCTTTTGTTAAAGTATCCAAAAGAAACTGAAGATACAGGATTTGAAAAGCGTAGAGTATTTTGGTTAATTAGAGCCTTCTACTTAATAGAGGATAATGATGTCTATTGGGACTGGCTTAAGGAAGATGAGGATAATATTTTTGAGTTTGAGATTCTTTCAGATACTTGGAATAGAGGTGGCGATGGTAAATGGTCAGCTTTGAATGCTATCAGGATTGAGAAAATTTTAAACCATTATTTAACTAAGTGGGAAAAAATAGATTTACCTAATAGTTGGGGTACTGATAGTCCAAAAGAAGAAAGGGCATATAGGTTTTTGCAAGATTTAGTTTATCAAATAAAAGATGATAAATCTGATGATAGTGTGAAAGTTATAGAAAGATTATTGCTTAGCCCATTATTTAATGAGTTTTATGCTACCTTAAAAAGCCAATTAGCAGAGAAAAAACGCTTTAAGGCATTCGAAAATTTTAAAGCTCCCACTTCTGAAGCTATTACTGACTTTTTCCAGACTAATACGATTCTTACAGTTGAACATTTAAGGGCACTTATCAAAGATGAAATTGAAGTTTATCAAAAAGATTTGAATGGGGGCGATACAACTACAAAACGTATCTTCTATGAGAATAATAAGCATAAGAATGAAGTGGATTGTGCTCTCATTATTGCAGAAAGATTACGATTACGGCTTGAGCCCAAAAGCATAATCGTTACGCCAGAGCACCAAATGCATGAAGCTAGGCGTGCAGATATTACTTTTACCAAAATGGATGAGAAACGTCAGCTTTTAGTGATGGAAATTAAAGGACAATGGCATCCTGAGCTATTTAATGCTATGTCAAACCAATTATTCGAAAGTTACTCTATACATCCTGATGCTTATGAACAAGGCATATATCTAGTTTTATGGTTTGGTTCTAGTGTGAAAATAGCAAATAGAAGCTCTAAGGATATCGAGATGCCAGAGCAACTCCTCACGAAATTAAATAATCAACTACCTGATAGATTGAAGGGCAAGGTCGATATTCTCGTCCTTGATTTAAGTATACAAGTTTATTAGCTTTAATCTTTCTAAGAATATGAAAATTAACTTTATAGTCTAAATTTTTAACATCAATACCAATTTCGAAGGTAATATTCAAAAATCTGTGTTATTCCACTAAACTATTTGAAATAGAAGGAATGACAATATGAAAGTATAGACAGATATCTTGATCAAAACCTTAGTAGCAACTATTAAATTAGCAGTGGGCAGCTTTGAGCTAGAAACCCCCCGTGACCGCAGTAGTTAGATTTTTATCATTATTTTTATAAAAGGCACTATCAGATAATGGGAAGTTTCGATACCACGATATTGATGCTTTTCATACCAACTCATATCTTGTTGATAGAAGAGAGTGGTAGTAAAGCCTACTAGTTCAATATTCATATTGCCTAATTTAGTTGTTAAATTGCTTGAAAACTGGCAAATAAGCTGATTACGGGGAGAATAAAAACCTGATGTCACTTTATGCTTATTCCAATCTTTGATAATAAATCGACTAAATACAGCATTTGATTTGCCCCAGCCATCTTTAACAAAAACCTGAGTGACAAACTCTCGTCCTTCTTCATTGACCAAGGCTTTTGGTGTCAATACGATTTCTTCGAGTTGCAAGAATCGGTGAAAGCATAAATAATCTGGCTTACTGACTGTTGGTATTTCAAGTTTATGACCTTGGTTAGCCAACAAATCAGCTAATATTTGATGATTATTTTGTTGATGTTGCAAGACAGTAAGTGATTGCTTGGGTCGTGTTAGAGCAACATACAAGGGTCTGATTGTATCTTGGCTATTTTCTTGGTTTCGAGTGTACTTACTCACTTGGTCAATCACATAGATATGGTCAAATTCCATGCCCTTGGCACTGTGGTAACTGAGCAAGTAAACTGCTTTTTCACTGTCATATTGGGTTACTTCAAGGCGTTGTAAAACTTGTTCGTAGGTAACATTAGCTAAATCTGTGATACTACCTAAAATAGCCTGCCATGCCTTATCCAAAGCGGTTAAGTGCTTTTCTTTTCGCCAATTTTCTAAAAACGTGGTCACTTGTCCATCAATTATCGCCAAGCGTTCATTATCTAAGAACTGGTACAAAGCCTGTCCGATAAAGCTATTTAAGGGAATTAATTGCTCGCTTTCATTATAGCGTTGGCTGTTAATGCCTAAAATTTCTAGATAATGCTGTATCGCATCAAAGTCTCGCCATTGTGGGGCTAAAATGGCGATGCTAGGTTTATGCTCTAAACTGTCGAATTCAGCCAGTTTGGCTTGAATATCGTGGGCGACCCAGCTTGCCATATCAATGCCTTTTGGCTGATAAAATATGCCATAGCGAATCGGTAATTCTGGGTGAATATGAGTGGGCTTGATGCTATTATCAGCATCTTTTAACCGTTCTTCATTGGGCAATGACTGACTAATAAAGTCATTGGCAAGATTCACGATATTATCGGCACTGCGATAATTATTGAGCAGATAATATTTTTGTGAAACGTCAATATGATAGTTTTGTTCAAACTGCTGAATAAACTTGATACTTGCCCCACGAAACGCATATAAATTCTGGTCATCATCACCCACGACCATTAGATAACCACGCTGTTCATAGTTGACTGACGATCGGTTGTCATTGATATCGTCTTCAGTTTCCGCTTCTTGTAAGTCAGCTAATAAACCAATTAACTCGTATTGGTACTCGTCGATATCTTGGAATTCATCAACCATGATGTACTGAAAATACTGGGGGGATTCTTTAAGTTGGGCAATCGCTTGCTCGATAAGCCATTGGTAGCGGGCATTATTTCTGCGTTTATCGTCACTTTTTTCTTCATTTAAATGATCAATCCGAGAACAAATTTCATCCAATTGTTCATTGGTGGCATCTTTTTCTGACAGTCCTGTGATTTGTCTAGCCAAGGCATGGAAAGTCAAAATCGTCACGCCATTGGCATTATTTCCTACTAGAGCCTTTAGGCGGTCTCGCAATTCACACACCGCCAAACGGTTATAAGCCAAAATCAAAATTTTCTCAGGCTTAATTTCTTCAATCATTAACAGATGGGCGACCCGATGCACAACCACCGTGGTTTTGCCTGAACCAGGCCCTGCCAAAATCATCGATGCACGGCTTTTATCTTCAATGATTTGCTTTTGTACTTCGCTTAAATAGCTGGGTAAAATCAGTTTTTTATAATCTTTGAGATAGGGGCGAGTGACATCGGTTTCTTTGGGTATATATTGCTTAATCACATCGGATAACGGTTTTCTAAAGTAGTCTTCCATCAGTGAGCGTTTGGTATCTATGTCGCTACCCAGCCAATGATTTAACACATGGATTCGCATACAACGGTCAGTATAATGCTTTTGTAAGTAATCATAGGCTTGTTTATCGTAGCGACTTGGAGTTTTTTTACCATTAACAAACTGTCTAAAATTTTCGCCAATAAAGAAAATCGCATTGGCATCATCGTCAAGCCGTGATAGCTCAATGATGCCCAGTTTTTGTAGTTGTTCAAGTTGTTGCAAAATAACTATTGGTGAGCGGTTAAACTGCTCGGCAATATCGTCCAACGAGAAATTTTCGCCAACTTCTTTCCCCTTTCCATCAAGCTTGGCAAAAATATACTCATCCAGCAATCGGGCAAATTGATTAAATTGCTGTTCAGCAAGATTTAGCCAATTATGCCAGTTGTCACTGAGCTGCTCAGTTGCCAGTTGCTCTTTGGTCTCGGCGGTCGAGCTGACCGTAAAATACTGGCGTGAATGATGGCGTGTGGCAATGATATTTAACGCTCGTAACATTGGAAAAATGTCTTTAGCTGTGCGGAACTGATACTGATGAGACACAAGCCAATTATCTAGAGCTCTGCTGTCAAAACGCTCAAACCCTTCCACATTATTTATCTCTTGATAATGTGTTTGAAAAAAATCGCTCGCAATAAACGCTTTTAGGGCATCAAGCATACGCTTTTTCTTGTTAAACTCGCTTTTTAAATGTCTGACGGTATAGTTTAGGCGAATATTGACCACGATTTCCCATTGAGCAAACCCTAGTTTGACCAGTTGACGAAGTAAATTTAGCAATTGCTTGACCGAATAACCTAACGCTACCGCAAGTTCGGGCAGATGATAACGAGTGGGCTGTTTTTCAGCGGTTTTATAAATACTGGTTTGGGTCGGTAGGTTATCGTTAATTTGCTGCAATTGGTTATATAGTTTAAGTAGTTTACTATTATGGTCTACTGTGGGGCTTTGCAATAATTTAATGGTAATAAAAGCAGGTTGCTGTTCTTTTTCAATCAGCAAGCCATAGCGTTCTAATGCCAATAAAGCCACACGGATTTGGGTGTTAAGCTGCTCCACATCATCGTCAATGCCCAAAATTGGCAATAGTAAATTGCCTGCAAACCATTGATCACTAGGCTGTCTGCTCAGAATTGGTCTGATTTGTTCCCAACAGTTTTTTAAGGTGTCTGTATTGGGAATGCGAGAATTACGTTCTTGTTGAAACTGATTTTCGATGTCGCTATTGTCCCACAACATATAAGCGTGGGCGTGTTCATGTGATTTTCTTGCTCCACGCCCGATTTCTTGCACGTACGACTCAAGATTGTTTGGCACCCCACTATGGATAACGGTATGAATCCCTGCTTTATCAATACCCATCCCAAAGGCATTGGTACAAACAACCACATCCAATTCATTGTTTTTGAACTGTTGTAAGATTTGCTTTTTCTGTGATTCATCCAGTTTGCCATGATAGGCGACGGCTTTGAGATTTTGTTCGGCAAAGTGTTTAGCGTATTCTTCACAGACTTTGCGGTTTCGCAGGTAAACAAGGGCAATGCCTTGCTCTGGATGTTCAGGATGTTTTTGTTCATACCAGGCTTGACGTTCACGCAAGATTTGATAAATTCTGGTCATGCGGTTGTCTTTTGGCACTTGTTCAAAGTGTGGCGTGATATTCTCTCGCCAAATTTTTAGGCTTTCAATAGGTGTACCATACTGCACCAAAGGCTTATTATCGGTTAAAGCCACCAGTTTATTGACCAATTCTTTATCCAAATCTTCTTTGACACGGCTCGATGCCGTAGCGGTCACCAGGCTAACTTTTGGAGCAATAAACTCGTAATCTTTGACAGGCTCATTGACAGTTTGGGTAATATCTTCTGCTAACAAATCAAATTGGTTGTCGTTTTTACTGGGCTTTTGTGTCATCGCCTCAATGCTTGACTGTACCTTTTGAGCGATATCCGGATTGTAACAAGCAACAATATGATCAGCAATTCGCAAAAAGTCAGGACGAAAATCAGTACCCCATTGACTTAAAGTATGGGCTTCATCCAGTACCCAAAATGCAGGCGGGCGATTTTTAAACAATTGACGAATGCTGTGAGTTCGCAAGCGTTCTGGGCTTAAATATAGGATGTCAATATCACCTTGCCACACGCCTGTGATAATGTTTTTTTGCGTTTCGGGCGTTTGTCCTGATGTCAGATAGGCGATACGGCTTTCATAGTTAGGTAGTTGGGTATGAAGATTAATGACTTGGTCTTCAATCAAGGCTTTGAGCGGTGAAATAACGACCGTGAGTTGGCGTTGATACTTGCTAAAAATCAACGCAGGTAATTGGAAAGTTAGGCTTTTCCCGCCCCCTGTTGGCAAAATCCCCAATGGAATATCTTGATTGGCAAGGGTAGCTTTGACAATCTGCATTTGACCATCACGCAGTTTGTCAAACCCAAAAAATTCTTGGCATTGGCTGTTAATCCAATCCTCATTCGGCTCATGAATTTGCCAAAAAGTTTCTTCGGCTTGCTGAAAGCTTATTTTGTAAACAGGGTGCTTGCTAATCCATACAGGACGGCGAGCTTGGGGTTTGGCAAAGTAGCGAAGCCAATTAACAAAACACGCCAAACCTAAATACTGCCAAGGATTAATGTTTTCTTTTGGTGTGATTTTTTGCTGTTTGAGTGTATCACAAGCTTGCTTTAGCAAGGCAATAAGCTCATATTGATTGCCTTCGGGCATTTCGCTCGTGATATTATCCCAGTCAAAGATACAGTCATTATCGACATAAAAATACGATTTACTGGATAATTGCTCAAGATTTGGCAGTAGTTGATGGTATAAAAACTGACTATCCAAAGTTAGATTAGCCCATGCTGTCAGGCAAAGCTCAAAGATGATACGACTTTCAACACAGTCGAGCACAGGATTGTTATAGGCAGTATTGGCTTTATAAAGTTTGGCTAACGCATGGGTCGGCTGATGTGGAATCAACAGGCAACTAAGAATAAGCGTATCCCATGTTTTGGCTTGCCATTGAGTCAACGTGATATCAGTGATATTCAAATCCTCAATACCGGTAAAAAAGTCTACTAATTTTGGCAGATCAAACTCAATTAAATTATGTCCACCCAAATAATGAGCCGTCTGAAAAATCTCAAAAAGCTGGCTTGCATTGTTATTAAACAACGTTTCATCAAATTGCCAATACAAATCATCAGCGATAACTGCTCCATCAAGCAGTTTTTGAGTGTCTGGATCAATTTCTAGGTCAAGCCATACGATAGTATCTTTATTTAATTTAATCTGGTCTAAAATGGCTTGGATGTCGCTTACAGCTGTTAAGCTTTCAAAAAAGTCGCTAAGATTTGATTGTAGATACTCACCGAGTCCTGCAATAGGACTAGGTTCTTTAGGAGGCTGTGAAACAGGTTCAATAAATTCTAAATCAGTCGTCATGGGCTTCATTTATTCAAAGTATTGAATATTAAACTTATATCTGCTATTTATAGCATAGCAGATATAATGCTAGATATTTTAATAATTATTGGTTGTAATGAATTGCTATGGATAACTTTTTAATTATTGGTCATAAGGAAATATCATGAAGTTTGTGTTGCATGAAGCACATGGCCCATTATCTGATATGGAAGAGATGAGAGCGTTATATGAAAATCTGGTTTATTCTGACTTTCTACTCTATCAGTATCGAGAAGGCAACTTTACGCTTGATACACTTATAGACATGATAGCTCTACCAAATATAGCAATCACGGAAGAAGCGATTGACCAATTTAGTAAAAATAGTATTCAGGTAAACAATCTATTTAAAAATTGGTTTTTACAACTTGGCTTTTTTGAAGATGAAAAACTTTATCAACGAATTAATAGTCTCGATAAAATCATATTAAGTGCTAAGTATGGTAAGCCTTTTGCTTATCGCTATGAAAGCCTTGTACCAATTGAAAATTTGGTGCTCAATAGTAAAAGAAATTTTTGGCAACATTTTTACGGCATTGTCGGGTCATATCATCATAAAGAAAGCTTGGAGCGAAGAGATCATGCTAAGAGAAAATTGATTGAAGAAAAACGAGCTGAAGCCAAAGAAATTGAGCCAATTCACTCGTATAACAAATTTATTGAGTTTCTCTGTCCTGAGTTGAATGGACGGATTTTATTTTGGGGAGAGTATAATAAGGCTCTTCACAACGCTAAACCTGAGGAACTAGCTACTTTTTTTAATTGGATAAATTTCTATCGAGAATTCATAAGCAATTCTCCAAAAATAGACTTTGAAAATATTGCTCAACATGAAAAATTGGCTTTAGCTTTATTAAAAGAATACGCTCAATCCTACTTTTCACTTTTATCATCCAAGCATTGGAAAGTTATTCTTGTATTCTTAAGAAAATATCCATCAAATGAAAGAAAGATTATCGAAATTGCAGGAGCATTTCAGAATGATACTAAAAATAATGAAGCAATCAGAGATTTTGAACTACTGACTGTGTTTTTCGATGCCGATAAATATCTGCTTCATGCAATATATAATGGTCACTTATCTTATGATTTGAGCGTTGTCGATAAAAAAACATATGAGAAATGGGAATTAGCGAATGCAACCTATTTAGATTACTTTGCAAAAGTCATAGCTTTGGCTGAAGAATCTCGTAATACCTATAATGTTATAAACATTAAGACATTAGAAAATATTTTCTCTGAAAGACTACGCCATAATTTTTACCCTGTAAGCAAAAACATGGTCGATGAATGGATTGAAAAAAGATTAAATTACGAACGTTACCTAAACGTAGAATATATAATCAAGGAAATTTCTCAATTTATCTTTGACAATGAAAGTTTTCTAAAAACTCGCTCAGATAACATATAATGACTATGAATGTTATTAAATATTATAAGAGTTATCAGCACGCTTTGTGCATTGAGAATACTTGCTTTAGAGCCTAGTAAATGTACAAATTGTTGAAGTTAGATGTACAAGTTATTGAAATTATATGTACGGATTATTGAATTAAGATGTACAGATTATTGGTATAGATGTACAAATTATTGAATTGAAAACTTGGTTACCTTTTGTAACCGATGTCACTTAAGGTCACTTACGATTTCATGCTTTTTTTGTCCATTCTTATAATTAAGCGAAATGCTTAATAACGAGTGGTATGATGGCAGAGTCAAATTTTTACTGTAAGAGTAGTGATACAATCATGATTACCAAATCCAATACCTTAGTCGAAGCCGGCTATGACTTGACGATGGCAGAACATGATTTAATGACGCTTGCTATCAACAAAATCCATAAACTACAATCGGGTGGTAAGCAAGTGATGATTACTGCCAAGGAGTTCGCTGCCGCTAATCAAGTCAGTGACATTTACGCTTATAAAACGCTTAAAGATACCGCAAAAACACTGGGTGAAAAAAAACTAAAATTCACGCTTTATCGTGACCTTTCAATCATATCTGACAAAGAAGAAGATAAATTATCAGTGCTTAAACCTCCTCATAATAACTTTACAACACTTCGTGCGGAGTACAATTGGCTACAGGGTATCTCCTACCAAGACCAACAAGGCTACCTGCTGCTGCATTTTTCTGACCCATTGGCATTTCTAATTGAACATACGGGTAAAGCATACACCAAATACGACTATGTCAAAACCGTAGCTTTCACAGGAGCAAGTAGTAAAAGAATCTATGAGTTAATCACCAAATGGCAAAAACTGGGTAGTACCCCTGAGATGTCTATCTTTGAGTGGAAAGATTTATTTGGCGTGGCTGACAAGTACCCGAAGGTCGCTGAATTCAGACGGCGAGTGCTAGACCCTGCTATTGAGCAAATTAACAAGCAAGGCGATTTTAAACTTGAGATCGCCCCAATCAAGGCAGGTCGCAACATCACTCACTTTCGTATCGATATTAGCGTTAAAAAGAAGACCGATACAGCGGAAAATAGCGAGTCGAGCGTCAAAATGCTTCACCTTTTAACAGCTTCACAAGCCAGTACCTTTGCAGTCAAGCTTGCCAATGATACAAATTTTGGCAGTAAATTTGCTCGATCTGGTGAATCAATGAATACCTTCATCAGTCGGATTTCTCAAGAATTACAGCGAGAGCAGGACAAGGTGACGTTATACATGCCGTACTTGTCAAAGCTTGGATTTAAATGCTAACCCATGTTTTAAACTTTACTCTGAAGCTTGTTCATCAGGCACGTATTCAAAAATTTCCCCCATTGTAACGCCCAAAAAATCACACAATTTATCTATCGTATCAAAATCGATTTGTGTTGATTCGTCTTTATAAATCTTATGCAACGTGGTTTTGCTAATGCCTGTCTGCCTTACCACATCTGCTACACGCAATTTTCTTTCAGCCAATAATAACGGCAAGCGATTATTTATCATCATTCACCTCTGGCTCTTTTAGAGCATCTTCTGCGTCATTAGGGATATGGTCAAACAGTTCATCTACACTCACTTCTAAAAACGCACATAGCTTATCAATCGTCTCAAATTCTATTCTCGTTGATTGCTCATTATAAATTTTATGCAAGGTCGTTTTGCTAATGCCTGTTTCTCGGACGGCATCTGCGACTTTAAGCCTTCTTTCAGCTAATAGAAGTGGCAATTTACATTTAATCATAAAAAAGTACCATAAGAGTTGTAAAAAGTACTTGCTCAATTATAAAATTATGATAAAGTATATCTCAGATAGAAAAAATCCTATCTCAATTATACTTTTTACAAGGAGTCTATTATGACAACACAAACGTATCTTACCACAGAAGAGCTTTCTGAGCGTATCAAATACAATCCTCGCACGATTCGTACTCGCTTAAAAGACAGTGTACTTATCGAAAATATTCACTACATCCGCCCCTTTGGTGGTCGCAAAATTCTATATGTTTGGGAGCGTATCGAAGAAGATATGTGCAAACCTGCCATGAGCCTAATCAACGGCATGGCGCTACAATAAGGAGTAATGAAATGGCATCAATAAGAGCTAGGCATGGCGTATTGGTGGTGGATTTTCGCTACCACAATATTCGTTGCCGTGAAAAAACCAACTTAACCGATACCCCTGCCAACCGCAAAGCCTTGGCAAAGATTATCGAAAAGATGGAAGCAGAGATCACATTGGGGATTTTTGATTATGCGGCTTACTTTCCCAAGAGCGAAAAAATTGAGCAAATGAAACAGCTTGATGACCGAGTGGAAGCTTGTGTCAGTCGTAAGCCTACGTTTAAAGATTTTTCCAAGACGTGGTTTGAAGAAAAACAAGTGGAATGGCAACCTGCCTACCAACAAAAGATACAGATAATTTTGGACAACTACCTGGTTCCGTATTTTGGACAAAAGACTTTACCCAGTATTAAAAAATCAGACTTGCTTGACTTCCGTACCTCGCTCGCCAAAGTTCGTTACGGTAAAAATAGCCAAGCCAGTCTGTCGGTAGCACGAATTAATCAAATTATGATACCTCTGCGTATGATACTACAAGAGGGTAGTGACCGCTATGAATTTGATACCCCGTTTAAAGGCATTAAAAACTTAAAAGAGCAGAAGCCTGATGTTCATCCGTTTACGTTGGATGAAGTGTGGATTTTTCTTAATCATGTTCGCCATGACTATAAGCCGTATTATACGACACGCTTTTTCACGGGCATGCGAAGTAGTGAGATTGATGGGCTTAAATGGGAGTGTGTGGATTTCGACCGCAGAGAAATTAAAGTGCGTAGTGCCATCGTTGATGGCATTGAAGGTCCAACTAAAACCTATGGTTCTAATCGTGAAATTGCTATGTCACAGTTGGTCTATGATGCCCTACAAGAACAAAAACGCTATACCTTTGGTAAATCAGACTATGTGTTTTGCAATTCACAAGGTAATCCACTAGAGCATCGTAATGTCAATCGTCGTGTTTGGACACCCACGTTAAAGCTATTGGGGCTCAAACATCGTAGAGCGTATCAGACTCGGCATACCGCTGCTACCCTTTGGCTTGCAGCAGGGGAGAATCCTGAATGGATTGCTCGGCAAATGGGGCATAGTAGCACTGAGATGCTGTTTCGCGTGTATAGCCGATATGTGCCTGATGTAACACGTCAAGATGGTTCAGCAATTGATAGTTTATTGCTAGCCAGTAAACAATTAGCGGCTGAACAAACAAAAAATCGACTTCATTATAATGCAGAACAGGATAACTAAGATGAAAAATGCAAACCAACTATTACAGCAATTACTTGGACAAAAAAATGATTATGTGAGTGCTGAAGCATTGCATCTGAGCAATGAATTAATCAAAGAATTTCATATCATGCCAACCAAGGACCTGGCAGAATTTTTGGAGATTGAGTTGGATGTGAATGACCAAAAGGCGGTGCGTATTTGGACACAGCGTCAGCTACATCGCATTGACCCAGATGAAACTGCTAATGAGCGTTATCGGCAGTTACGCCATCTTTTTGATAAGCAGTTTCCAGAATCGATGTTAGGAGGCTACCATGAGTGATAAAGAGCTAACAAGCTACAATATAATATATGATCCTGTCTTGACACCAAAGCAGGTCAAGGCATGTCATTTCTATCTGACCCCAAATTTCGATGAAGATTGTAAGCCAAGTCATATCGTCTATGTGAATATGGTCTGTGACATGTATGACATGACATCCGATGAGTTGGCTTGGGCATTGAGTAAATTGCGGTTATATAGCAACGATATTACTTGTATTCACTGTGGTATAAAATATCTGCTCAATGAACCGATACAATATCATCAAATGCCTAGCGACTGGGAAAATTGGGAATGTGTTGTCTGTCGTGCATTTTTAAAGAAGCCTATGCAATTTGATCAAATGATTGATTCCTATCCTGTTAATAAAGACGATTGGGAAGATGACGATGCTGACGCTATAGAGTCCTTTTGAAAAAAGTTCCTAATTGACACCGACCTGACAAAAAAGCCACTAAGTTTTTAGTGGCTTTTTTCTGTAACATCGCATGTTAACCCCTATAAGCTTACCTAGAATAATTTCAGCTAAAATATAGGTCGGGGTATGCTATAGTAAATCAAAAGCCTACCGCATGGATGTCACATGAATTTTGTCGATGTTGAACCCACCTTAGAGAATTACTGGCGAGCCATTATCTTATTTGGTAAAAATTCTGCTTCGTACAAATTTGCTCTCGCTAAAAGTTTGATTGATGTCAGCCTTGAGCGAAAATCGGATTTAATCACCCTTGATGATCTAGCCTTGCCATATGCCTTACACCTTGCCGAGCATCTTAAACACAGCCCCAAACAAACTACGGGTAGAACGGGTAAATTTATTCAAGCCTGTCAAGATTTTAACGCAGGTTTAATCGATGAAAATAGACTGCGAGATATAACGACCAAAGAAGGCTTTAAATATGTGCTCAACGCGTTTCACGTAGTCAATACCAAAGCCGTGACTGAGCGATTTTATGACGTGGTGAATGAAGAATTTTTTATTGATGAGCGTAGATACAACAAAGGCATTCGCTTAACTGATAATCTGTTTAAATTGTTTTATGTTTACGACAACTCAGCCCAAGACTTAAATCAAGAAACTGAATCGCGTTGGAATTTGGTTGAAAAAGCGTGGGAACTCAACATAAATAAAAATCTTATCGCAGTCGAGTTTGACCAAGACACCAAGCAACTTTTTACTCAAGATGCCAAGCACCGCAGAACCAATATTACAACGTCTCGTGGAGCACTAAATGGCTACCAAAAAAGCCGTTGTTTTTACTGTTTTAAAGAAATTAGTATTTCATCAGATGACGATTTGCTTGCTGACGTTGACCATTTTTTTCCACATTTACTAAAGCCAGATGTTGTCAACGCTGGGTGTTGTCGTCCTGTCAATATCGATGGCGTTTGGAATTTAGTATTGTCATGTGCCGAATGCAATCGAGGAGAAAGTGGCAAGTTTGCCCAAGTACCCAGTATTGAATTATTGAATCGCCTTCATACTCGTAATGAGTATTTAATCAGTAGTCACCATCCGCTTCGTGAAACGTTAATGATGCAAACAGGCGATAAAGTGGAAGACAGAGAGTATTTTTTAAAAAAATCCTATCGGTTCTCAAAAGAACGCTTAATTCACAACTGGCAACCCAAGCCACAAGGGATTAGTATTTTCTAATGAACACATTAAATTATTACCAAAATCATGCGAAAGATTTTTTCGAGCAAACTTTAAATGTAAATATGCAAAATATTTATCAGCTATTTTTAGAACATTTGCCAAAAACTCCTTTGCGCAATCAGCAAAAAATTTTGGACGTTGGCTGTGGCTCAGGGCGAGATAGTGTATTTTTTGCCAATCAGGGATTTGAAGTTGTCGCCATTGATGGCTCGCAAAATTTAATTGATTTAGCTAAGGAAACTGATACGCGTATTGACTGGCAATGTCTAAGATTTGATGAGATAGCGAAACAAAGCTGGCAAAATCATTTTACTGGTATTTGGGCATGTGCATCATTGCTGCATGTGCCTTTCGATGATTTATCCAAAATCTTAAACGAATTAATCACTTGTCTAACGCCCAATGGTGTCTTGTATGCCTCATTCAAATATGGTGATAGTGAACGAGAACAAGACGGGCGCTTTTTTTGTGATATGAATGAACAGCGTTGGCAATTGATCGAAAATCAGCTAGAGTTAGCCAAAACATTGAAAGTTTGGCAGACGGTTGATAATCGAGTGGATAGACAAGAAATTTGGTGGAATGTACTGCTCAAAATATACTAATCGCAAACAGTACTTTTGAGTAACCAAACCCTATCATCGAAATGACATAATAATGAACTAGAGTTATCTAATTTACCCAGTACGTTAATCATAGTTTATTACCTATTTTGAGGAAAGTTATGTCAACCATGTTAACCAAGACCAAGCTAACCCTGTTAGCCGTGGCCACAGCTAGCCTGTTAGCCGCCTGTAATAATGATAATAATTCTAACGTGTCTTTTGATAACCCAACTCCCAATACCAGTTATGAAACCTTACTTACCACTTTCAAAAATGGCACTGCGCTGCCAAGCAAAGTATTACTGACCACCAAAGACGCAGATGGCAAAACCGTCAACGTCTATCAAGGCGGCTATGGTTCAGACGCATTTGTTAATCCCGCGAATCCAACGCAGTTTTATGCCTTAACTGATCGTGGTCCCAATGCTGATGTGGTGAATGGCGACCCTAATCTGGATAAAGGGGAAGGCAAAGCTTTCCCTGTGCCTAGTTATACGCCTAATCTTGGCTTGTTCCAACTTGGCAATGACGGCAAAATCAGCTTAGTTAAAGTGATAGAGTTTAAACGCCCAGACGGTACCACCAAAGTCACTGGCTTGCCCAACCCAGTCAATGGGGCAACCAAAGAAGTCGCTTATATCCAAAACACCATGGATACTGCCTTTGACCGCTTAATGTTGGTTGACCAAACCAAGCCTTATGATGCGCTTACCAACCCTACCAAAACTGACCCGTATGGCTTTGACCCAGAAGGTTTAGCAGTGATGAAAGATGGGACCTTTTGGGTGAGTGATGAGTATGGCCCACACATCGTTCACTTTGATGCCACTGGTCGCGAGATTGCCCGTATCAATGCCTTTGACATCGGCGAAGGCGCCAGTACCTATAAAGTAAATGGTAAGCTGATTACCTTACCGGCTGAATTTAAAAAACGCCGCGCCAATCGCGGTATGGAAGGTTTAACGGTTACCCCTGACCAAAAATACTTGGTTGGTATCATGCAATCAGCTCTATATAACCCTGATAAAACCACCAAAAAATCGACCATGACCCGTATTGTGCGTATTGAATTGGCAACGGGTAATATCGAGCAATTTATTTACCAACAACAAAACACTGCTACCGACTCTAACTCAGGCATTGTCGCTATTGATAAAGACACGTTTTATGTCATCGAACGTGATGGCGAGCTGCCACAGCTTAATGCCGCAGCGATTAAAAAGGTATATAAAATTAGCCTAGCCGGTGCGACAAACCTAGAATCAATCACCAACACAGCCGATATCATGCAAGACCCAAGCCTTGGCTTACTAGTCGAAGGTAAAACATTGGAGCAGTTGACGCTTACTGCCGATGGCTGGAATGTGTTAGCAAGTAAAGGCATTCGCCCAGTGAGTAAAACCGAGTATCTCGATGCAGTGATGAAGCTAAACTACCCACATGATAAGCTTGAAGGTTTGCTCCTGTTCCCGAATGGTACATTGGGGCTGATCAATGATGACGACTTTGGCATCGCTGCGCACGTCAAAGACAGCAAAGACTTTATCACGCCAAAATACATCGACAAAGCCAACAGCGATATTGACAGCGATCGCTTGTATATCTACCGTCCCTAAAATTCTGCTCTTGATTGAAAAGGGCTTGGCATAAATTAGTGTGCCAAGCCTTTTTTAAATGTCACATTACCTGACGAATTCAATAACAAAACGAATCCGGAAAAAATCCCCATCTCGTGCAACACGATGGTGGCTTTGCCAATTAAGAGCAAAAACTTGAAACAGATTAAAACTTCATGATCATTAACCAATGTACGATATGTTTTATCATCACTGAATTGGGCTGTTTTTTGGTGGGCCTGCCTTTATCATTTGGGCGTATCATACTGATACTAAACCCGCTATAAATCGGCTTTTGGGTAATATCCCCTTTGAAGTCAGCAAATTTTTCATTAAATTTTTTGTTAGCGTGTTCCGTTTCTTTCTTATCGATCGGCATGGTAAAAGATTTTTCACCTGTTACCTCATTAACTACTGTGGTCGGTGTATATTTACAAATATTGATACGCCAATATTCGCTTGGAAGGATTTTTAATGCCGTTTCAAGATAGCCATAGAACTGCTTGGTTTCTTTGAATGGAAACCGAATTTCTGGTTTTGACGGAATGGTTTTTTCATAAAAAGTTTGTACAAATTCAGCGATTTCACGTTTGCCTGCTTTAGACTGGCACAATTTTTCAATATTATCAAAGCAAAGATTTGATAAAGCGATTTCTTGATGATAGTGCAATGGCGTTGGCGTAATAATCGGATGAGATGACAGTTGCTGACGTTTTTGACTGACAAATTTATAATTGGGTGAGCCGTCTTCATTTTTAATTAGTTTTAGGGCATTTTGATAAATTAGCATCGCGTCGCTAAAGTCAAAATTAAGCTGACTGGCAGTCGACAAATCCATGCCTGATTCCATATCACTCAGCATTTTTTCAATGCAAAGACGATTGTATTTACCAAAAATTGATGATTGCGGCGTATTTTCCAATGCGTCTGAAACGGTTGTTAAAACCGCGTCATTTTTTATAGTTACTTTAGCGTTATGGGCGAGCTTTTGGGTGGCAAGGGTATTGTTGATAAAGCTTCGAATATGCCAAAGATTAACGGCTTCATTATCAAAATCTACCGCGTCTTTGTGATATTGATTAAAGCTGCGTCTTGCCTTACCTGATAGTTTGATGACGGTCGCTAATGGTAATTGAATTTTGGCTTTTGATAGTTGATGATGGGCAATGATATCAGCGGTGTGAATATAAGAACTAAAGGTGGTGTTCAAATCGGCATGCCCGGCAAAGTCTTCCAATACTTGCCAAAAACTTGGGCTGACCTTTCTTTTTGGACCCAATGCAGACTGTCGAATAGCTTTCACCTGGTCACGACTATAATCGGTAAAATGCTCAATCACACTATAATCACAACGTAATATCATCGCCATATTTGAAATGGCATTGTGACGAAAGCTGTGCATACTGATGTCATGATAGCGGTTTTGTAAAATGGGGTCAGTTAAAATCCCACGAAACGGTAGCTCGACACTGTTTCTATCGATAGGCTGAGCATGGTGTGGTAGGGTAAATAAATACTGGGCATTTTGTCGTAATTTTTGATGAAAATATTTTGTGAATGCAGCCAGTTCAGTAGGCTGCAACAGCACATTGAGCATAAAACGGCGGGTCGAATCATCGGATTTTAAATCGCGCTGTGCATGTGGTCTTAAGACAATATTGTAATCAATAAACCCCTGATTATCATACTCAATATCTGAAAGCCTAATTGATAGCACTTCCATAAACCGCATCCCTGTGCGATACAATAGAATCAGTATCAGTTTTAGCACATCTCTTAGCTTGTCATTAATAGATGGATGGTTCTCTAGTTGCGTGAGCATATGCTGATATAGCTCGACAGGAATCAGACAGCTATTAACGACTAAGGGGTCTTTATCTCGATTTAATCTCAGATAGGGGGCGTTAAATTCTTTGACCAGTACGTCGTGCAAGGAGGCAATCACAGTTTGGGTATAGCCCATTTTTAAGGTGTTTTTTGTGCTTATAATTTTGTCATAAATAAATTTATATTCAAAATCTTGCCAACCAATAAAATCTGCATCACGGGTTTCTGCCAAAAAATCGTTACCAATTTCTGATAAATAGCGTCGTAAGGTGCTGGGTTTATTGCCTTTTTTAGTTAAATCTATGAGCCATTTTACTAAGCGTTGTTGGTTAGGCAATAACGGGCTTTCAGCGTAAAACCGCGCCAATTGACTTAGAATTTGACTTTTCTGACCATTTAAAATGTTGCGAATGACTTTAACAATATCATCCTTAAAATCGTCTTCTAGGCTAGGTATTTTAGCGCTGCTTTTTGAGGTCATAAGCCGATCAATCGCTATACCCGGCTCGTCGCTAGTGATGGTTAACGAAGCTTTGGTACGCGCATCTATTTTGATTGGGCTAAAATAGCGCAGCAGTTGCTCAAAGGTGATAGCAGTATGGCGTTGACGACCTACAAGGGTTTCAACCATTTGCTGGTCAATCTTCACATTGGGTAGGGTTTGCCAAAAAATATTGATATGAGTTAGGAAACGGGAATTTGCAAAATTATCGGCGTTAAACTTTTCTCCAACCAGGTCGCTCAGTCTGCGAATACATTCTGCATAACTGGGAAATTTGCTGCTTTCAGTAAAATGCGTATTGAAATACACCAGCCAAAGCCGACTGACATCATTTAAAAACACCCACCTTGAATAATATAATTGAACCTCATCAGGGTTGTCGTTATCTGGCCTGACAATACGATTGGCATACTCGGTTGACGTTAATTCAATCGGTAGTAATAGCTGCTCTTTACCGACGTGATAAATGGCTGTTTTGTCTTTTAATGCTTGATAGACAGCCTTTATGACCACCGCTTCGTTATAACCGCCAAAGACGATCTGGGAAAATAATAACCAAGTCACACTATCGAGTAGGGTAAAGCTATTCTTAACTTGCCAAATTTGTAGGGCATTATTAACGATTTGCTCGGCCGTTTCCAAATATAAAAAATTGTCTAGATCATTGGTATTAGCGGGACGTTTCGGTATGTCGGCTATAACAGGCGTTGGAAACGGTTTTAGGTTCGCTTGACTACGCTTTTTATTGATATGATTAAAAAATTTTAGGCGGTGAGCCATTGCAGCAGGTAGTTGAGTAGCCTTAAGCTGCTCATTGAATTGTTTTAAAATCCTATCATATAATTCATCAATGAGTTCATCTTTGACTTGGATTTTATAGCCTTCAGCGCTGTCAACTTTAAATTCATTTAGAAAGCTTTGCCATTCGCTTTCGCAAATTTCTTGGCTAATTTCAATCGCGTGTCTGTTGTCAGCTTTTCGAGCGATTTTAAGTGCTGCTTGTCGACGTTCATAACCAAATAAATCAGAATTGGGCATGCGTTGGTTTCCCATGTGTTTTTCAGCAATTTGACGGTTATGGATGATAAGTAATGCGTTTATTTTCGACCAATAAATCTATCAAATGTTGGTGTAAAAACAGTTTTTCTCGCCCAGCATCCACTTCTTGTAACACACCAAGTTCAACTAGCTTAGCTAGATAATTGCTAGCGGTTTGGCGTTTGGCGATTTGCTTATTTACCACTGTACCAATACGGATATACGGCTGTTCAAATATGGCATCGACAAGCTCTCGTGAATAAACATTGGGTGCTTTCGCTTTGATGTATTCACTGGTATCAACATGTAGCAAACGGATCGCCTCTATCTTGTGAATGGTCCATTCACACGTCTCAATAATGCCTTTAAGGATATATAAAACCCAGCTTATCCAGTCTTGGTCTTTGGTTACACCAAGTAGTAAGCGATAATAGTCTTCTTTAGTTTGAATGATATAACGGCTTAAATATAAAATCGGTAAGTTAAGCAAGTTTTCGTGCATCAAATATAGCATATTAAGGATTCGACCTGTACGCCCATTGCCGTCAGTAAAGGGGTGAATTGCTTCAAACTGATAATGGGCTATTGCCATTTTGATAAGCGGATCAAGCTCATCATGGTAGTGTAGAAACTGCTCCCAATTGGCGAGTTTTTCTCGAATGAATGTTTCACCTACAGGTGGTGTGTAAATAGTTTCACCCGTTACGCTATTAGTTAACGAGGTACCTGTGATCGAGCGAATATCAAGGTTGACACCTTTAATGGTTCGGCAGACTTCGATGGCTGTTTGGGTGCTAAAAGGTCGCTCTTTAATTGATGTGATACCTTGATATAAAGCATTACGATAACGCAAAGCCTCTTTTGTTGCATTATTGGCATTCTCAGATTGTTCAGCGTAGCGAAATAGCTCATCTGTGGTCGTGACAATATTCTCAATCTCACTACTATCTTTGGCTTCGAGTAGCGGAATAATATGAATCAAAATGCTGTCATTGGGTATCAGCATACTGGCTTGTTTGAGTTCAGCAAGTTTGGCTCGGGCTTCGATACATTGCTTTAATACCGCTTTGGTTTCAACGTCGATATTTGGGGGCAAATTTGGTAACTGGTTATAAGGTTGATTGGCTCGCCAAGTGACAGTATTACTTAAAATAGATGATGAAGTATTCATGTCGATTTTACACCTTAATTTGTACATATCAGCTTGATATGTCGATAGTATAAACATATCAGAATGGATATGTCGATTTTCATGATAAAAATCGACATATCGTATTTTAGTGTCGATCCTATCGACATGAAAACTGCTTATGTCGATTTCCTGATGGAATTTCGACATATATTCTATTGTTGTTGCTGGTGGTCTATCACCTAAATTCAACTAAACTCGCTTACTACATACCTTAATTCTTCCAATGAGCTATCACGCAATCTGCTGTAATTGGAGTTTTTGAGCTAAATCATCGTAGATATACCGAACCGCGATGATATCACCCACACTCATTGATGAATGTTTTTGCCAGGTTTCTTGTCCAAACATCTCATGCGCAAATAGGGCCGAAATAATGGCCTCATCAACTTGCTGCTCTAGCAAAAAACGTTGTCCAACATGGCGTGTCCAATCTGCTTTAAACTTAAAATGCTCTGCTAATTGTCTTTGAATAATGGCAGGTCGCATACTTTCCATGTTGCCTTTAGGATCTAGCCAATTAATTAAAGGACGTTTAGATTGTAGAATTTGCTCAATCTGCTGGGCTAACGTAGGATTTAATCGTCCAAACTTGGCAGAAAATACCGACAGAAAGCCCAAGTAATCTTGTATCGCCTGGACGAGAAAATCACAGATTGGTACTAAACGTTGGGCATTGGTGGTGGCACGTTCTTCCTTGTCTTGAATCCAAGCGATTTTTCGGCTTAGATTAAACTGCTTCAAAAAGCCAGGCGCGCCTTCCACCGCGCGAACAGAAGATAGAATTAGCGACACATGCCAAAGCCATAGGCTATAGGCATTAAATTTAGCAATGTAATGCGTCTGGGTAATAAGCTGTTTGTGTAAATGCTCAAAGAAGCGTTGTACCAATGAATATTCAGGCGTATTTTGGCTACCAATACGAAAATCAGCATCTGGCTTAGTGCTGAAATAACTTAAATCTAAACCACTACGTTGATTCAGCAGTTCAATCGCTTGTTGATAAACCTCGAAAAGTTGGATTTGGCTAAGAGAGGTATAAGATAAGTCAGCGCGCTTGCGAGCATTTCTGCCTGTAATAATACTAGCAATCTGTGTGGTCGTAATTTTTTGAATAAGCAAGGTATAAAGTGACTTTTCGATACGGGCTAAGCTGAGATATGGTAGATCCAATTCGTGACGTAAATCACCAATGACCGACTCAATCCATTGCGCCATCGGCTCACCTTTATATGCCAAAAAACTTGCTAACTCATCAGGTAGCGGTAATTTTATTGATGACAAGCGATTTGCTAGAACATTCTCGATACCTATCTGCCGAATACGCAGTGGGGTAATATCAAGCTTTATAAAAAAATCAAATTGTTGAGTTCGATTACTAACATCAACAATCTTTTTCTCATTATTATTAATATCAACGGATAACTGTTGGATCGAATAACCGGTGTGTAACGAAAGCAGTAAATAAGCCACAGCGCGCTTTTTATCTCTATCGATGTCTGCTTGATGAAAATACTGCCAGAGCTTACTACAAACATTTTGTATTACAAAAGGTGGTAAATGACGAATGTTGATCAGACTAAATAGCTCATTACGGTTAGCGTGGGAAACTTTCGCCTTCGTTCGAAGCTGAATTTGTTTTGGGGAAAATTTTTCGGTTGCTTTTAGGCTACGTTGCTCAAGAACGACGTAAGTAGGCAAATTATTATCAAGCCGCTCTCGCAGTGCATCGATATCGTTCTGCGTTGATTCAATCTCTCTGACTTCTACCAATTTATCGGTATCATCATCAATATCATTGACAGGCAACGTTTGGGTATAGCTCTCGTCAACCTTAGGTTTTGCTTGGCTCTTTCTACCTTGAATTTTTCGAGTAATAGGTTGTCGGTGATGATAGGGAAAGTCAAGCGTACGATAAATTGACTTTAGTTTTGATAAATTTGGGTGATTAGCGTTTTCGAAAATTTGTAGTTGTTGATGAACGTTTAAATAGGTTTGCTCTAGTGTATCTGCCTGCCAATTTTGATAGCAGTTTTGCCAGAGGGATTGATAACTTGAATGAGGTTGTAGCCATTTCCTCGCTTCAATCGCAGTTTCAGTGATTCGCCGAGTCAGCTTGTGATTAGCAAAATACAGTAAAAGGTGGCAAAGCTTAGATATCCATTGCCACTCCAATGATGGATTTTTTATATCAAATGGTGCGAGAACATAGCTACTAGCAAGAAATGCTTTAACTTCATAACCCTCCTTCGTAGTTTTGCCTTTGTAACTTTCAAAAATCTCTTTTAACTGTTTAGGTTCCAATATGACATTCGATTTATCCGTAATATCAAAACCAACAAATGAAGAATCAGTAATAGATGCAACCGTCAGAAAAAAGTCTCGTAACGACTGCACATACTCGTCATCGTGCTTTGGCAATAGGACAGCAATTAATTTATCAATATCCATCTAGAACCTCTTGAATTAGTTGGGAAAATAATGGAAAAGTATATTGCCGATGCTCTCGTTGTAACTTGGCTTGATAATCATAATGATGACGTTCTAACTGCAAATCATCTAAAACTTTTTCAATTGTCATATCACCCCCAAATAGTTCTTCAGCAATTTTTTTTGGCATATATTGCTTAAGCTCATTAAAAATTTTGGGATTGATAGGCTTAAGTGCATAAAAATCAGCTTTTAAAGATGCCCAAGCCCTTCTTTCAATGTCGATATTTGACAAAGGAAGTGGTCTAATTGTTACATTGGTGGCATCATTGACTAGCACCACTTCAGCAAAGTTATCAAAAAAATAAAATCTGTCATCATCTTTTATTACGTCAAATATCAAGGGTTTATGCGAATTTTGGTGAGCAGAAGGAGTAGGGAAGTTTTCACAGTAAATTTGAAAGGCTTTAGCTACCAAAGGATGGACAACAAAATTTTCAGTCGTTACAGACAGAGTTTTGGTGGTGATTCTGTGAGTTATTTTTGATGTGTTTTTTGCCATTTCCCTATCTCCCTATCTCTTTTAAATTATTTCACTACTGCTTTACCTAGTGGCGTAAGACGGTATTGTTGGTTAGGGCTATTGGGCTTATCGGGGATGGTCATTTCAATCAACCCTGCTGTTAGGGCGGGATTAAGGTACACCTTTCTAAAGTTTCGGCTGTCCTTTAAACCTAACAAGTCCATCCATTCTTGACGAGTTATCACCTGATTGTCGTAGTTATTTAAGCTTGTCAGTAGTTTTATAGCTTGGGGGGTAGCTTGGGGGGTAGCTTGGGGGGTAAGTGTATTTTGCTCAATCACGCTTTCATCTAGCATTGCTTTTTGATGAATGGGTAATTTTACTAAGAAATAGGTGCGTTCATCATCCGTCTCAAAAGTTGGCATAGGCGAACCATTCTTTTTCATGGCTCGTAAAATTTTGGGAACACCTGTTGAGCGACCTTCGGTTAAGTCCAACTCTTTTAAGAATTCACCAATACGTCGATTACGATAACGCCTTGTTACAGCACGTCCTGCTTGCAAGTCATCAAGCCTAATAGAACGGTCTGCACCTGGATAGCTTAATATAATGATTTCATCAGGATAAATGCGGATTTCGATGGGATTGCGTTCTTCATAAGAGCGGTGATATACCGCATTGACCACTGCTTCTTCAATCGCAATGAATGGATAATTCCAAAACCGTTCCGCTTGTGCACGGTCAGGATGTTTAATCACGGTCTCTTTTAGAAAGCGACTTTTAATGTAATCTAAGCTATCTTGAGTGATACGCCCCAATGGTCCAGTAAAAATTTTTTCTTCAAAACTGTCACCACCTGCCCCATCGGGAAAATACACCACATCAATTTGGGTGGCAGGAAAAAATTTACTGGGTTGGCTATTAAAGAACAGCAAGCCGACATTTTTAGGAAATAAGGTCTCAGGGGTACCACCGACTAAGTTCATGCGTTTTGCCAAGGCTTCAACTGATAAATGATAAGCATCTTTAGCAAGTTCGCTTTTAATCTGATTCAAAAACTCTCGAATCAAATGGGGCTCTAAATCATTAAGCGTTGAAAATTGGCAATAGCGGTCATCAAAGGGTACTTTATTAGCTAGGCTTAGTAATTCTTGCTCATCATTCCCTTTAGCAAGCACCGTACTGGTATGCTTACGAATGTAATATGCCCAGTCAGTTTTATCTTTACCATGACTTACTTTAGTCTTATAGGGTCGCATTTCACCTGCGATTACCCATAAGACAAGTATCAACTTACCTTGAATATCATAAACCGCAGACAATGTGTTATAGGCAGGAATGATTGCTGTACGTTCAAGATTCAATAACTCTTTTGGGATTTTATCAATTTTCTCAGCAGCTAACCCCACAGGTGGCAATACAGGCATGCCGTTTTCTTCGGCAATGCCAATAACTATATAACCACTACCTAAATTATGAAAATCATTAGCGAAGGCACAGATGGTATGCAAAATAGATTCAGGATTCCAATCAGCCTTGTATTCAATACGCTCACTTTCAATCGTCCTTTGATATAGCAGGTCTTCAATGCTAATAGGTAGTTTAGTATTCATAATCATTACCTTTTCATTTAGAAAATATTAAATAAATATCGATAGAGAATTAATTTGACCTATCATCCCTTAAAAATACTAGTAAACGTATATTTTAATTTTATTTAATAAATATTTAAGATAATATATTAAATAAATTTTTAATTAAAAATTTAGTTATTTTTGATAATATGATTTACAAAATTTTCAAAAATAGGGGAGAGCAGATTTAGGTTGGTGTCAATTATAAATAAATACGTTAGAATTAACGTGACCAAAAACTATCAAAGATACCTCAATATACACTAGAATTCTAAAATAATAAAGACAATAAAAAAGCTGAAATCCTTTTAAATAAAGGACTTCAGCTTAAGGTAAATTTAGGTATTTTAGGTTTACGTCATTGCCAAGGTCGGGGTTTGTGACCACGCATTTTTTACAAATTTTTAAACTGAACCGTCCTGGTTTTATCGGAGACAGGTTTGCTTGAGTCAGGCAGCATAGCCTGACGGAATTAATGAACAATAGTAGATATTTTCTGCATCAACAGGCGATACATATCCATTGGTAGAATGCAATCGTTCATGGTTGTACCAGTGTACCCAATCAAGGGTCGCTAGCGCAACATCATTCACACCCT
>BMPS01000026.1 GCA_014647715.1 Streptomyces cinereus | reverse complement strand
AGAACTTAAACAACTCACTGGTATTGAAGCTAATCAGTGTCGTAAGGCTCGTATTCAGCGGAATCATATTTGTTGTTGTATGCTGGTTTGGCT
This sequence comes from Streptomyces cinereus, assembly GCA_014647715.1. Classification (GTDB taxonomy): domain Bacteria; phylum Pseudomonadota; class Gammaproteobacteria; order Pseudomonadales; family Moraxellaceae; genus Faucicola; species Faucicola cinerea. The sequence goes on along the minus strand of BMPS01000026.1, from coordinate 29,232 downwards.
GCAGTTAGCCAGACAGGCTAAACGGTTAAAACAATCTTTATATCAGGTTAAAAGGGGTTTACTCAGTGATTATTTGCGTGAGCAGTTACGCTCGCCTTCGGTCGTCTTTGCGTAAGTCCTATTGATAAAAAAACGGCATAAAAGAAAGGGCGTAGAGGAAAGGGCAAAAAAGGTGACTTTAAGTCCTTTTTTTATGCAAAAACAGCCCGTATGACAAATATTTGACCCAAGCATCCAAGTAAATGTAACTAAATATTTCTTAGAAATAGGATGCTTGACAGGAGATGTAACAAAAAATTTCAAATAAGTAGCTTATTTACCTTTTTGGCAAATTTCATTTCATAATTTAACGTCCGACCTGTTAAACACCGACAGTAATCTAAATTTATTTTGCTATGATGGCTTTAACAAAACAAGCAGGGCAATAACTGATCGATTAGTAACCTAGTTAAATTAGTAAGGTTAAACAGTCACTAGATATTGCCAACATCCAAATTAACTTAAATAAAATATTACATGGCTTGTTGTGATGCTTTTCAAAAAACTTCTAAAGGAGAAGATGATGAAAACTTTAAATAAAACCCTTTTAGCTTTAGTGGCAGGTACTGTCGTGACTGCAGGTGCAAACGCTGCCTTATACCAAACCAATACCACTGGCTATACCGGTCAACCTTATGTCGGTGTCAAAGCGGGTCAATTTAATACTGATGTTGATAGTCTTGATGCTGACAACCAAACGGCTTATGGTGTATATGCAGGCTATAACTTTACCCCTAACTTTGGTGCAGAAGTTGAATATGTGGATTCTTCAAAAGAAGATCTAAAATATAGCGGTACGAAAGTAGGTGAAATTAGCACTAACACTGCAGGTTTATATGGTACTTATAAGTACCAATTCCCAGCATCGAATGTTTACGCCAAAGGTAAACTAGGTATTGCGCAAACACAAGTTGATGATGGTGATGATAAATATGATGAGTCAGGTCTTGCAGGTGGTGTCGGTTTAGGTTATAACCTTTCGCCAAATGCATCTGTAGAAGCTGAATATACGCGTCTGCCTTCAGTTGACGTAACAAATAATGTTTCAGTGGATTCAGACTTAGTCACTGTCGGTGCTCACTATAAATTCTAATTGAATTGATAGATGAATAGTGAATAAAAAAGAGTAGCCTATGGCTGCTCTTTTTTTTGGTTTCTTTTTTGGGTTAAGAAAACTTACCTTGGTATTCGCTTAGTATTTACTCAGTATCGTGCCATTTAGGTTTATAATATAGTGGTTTTTATACATTTTTTTATAAATTTAAGAAAAGTTGGTAAGCATGAAACAAGTACAAGTCAAGATTTTAAACCCCAAAATTGGTAATGACGATAAATTTCCCCTACCTCATCGCGCGACAGACGGCTCTGCGGGCATAGATTTGCGCGCTTGTATCGATGAGCCCATCACCATAAAAGCTGGTGAAAGCCAGTTGATTGGTACAGGACTCGCTATCTATATTCAAGACCCTGATTATGTTGGGTTTATCATGCCACGCTCAGGGCTGGGACATAAGCATGGTATCGTCCTCGGTAATCTAACGGGTGTGATTGATGCGGATTACCAAGGCGAATTAATGGTCTCTATCTGGAACCGTAGTCAAACCGATTATGTGTTACAACCAGGCGAGAAAATGGCGCAGTACTTGGTGGTGCCGATTGCACGTCCAACCTTTGAAATTGTCGGCGAATTTTCTGATATCAGTGTACGCGGTGAAAGCGGTTTTGGTTCTACAGGCACCCATTAATTGTTACCGTTTTCTCATTTTTTTTTAACAATTTATAACAGAGTATTTAATTATTTTGCCAAATTTCAATGCTATGATTTTGGTAGTATAAAATCAGTTAGATGTTTTTTTTATGAATACTCTGTTTATTCATCCTTTTTTTCCGCAAAAATCTCTTTTTAAAGCTTACGATATTCGTGGTGATGTCACCTTATTTACCAATGATTTTGTGTGGTCATTGGCAAGGGTATTTGCTGAGCTTTTTGTCTATGCTCACCAAACCGCGGCAACAACGCAAACTTTAGCGGTGAACAAACCTACGGTTGTCATCGGTTACGATGCTCGCCACCAAAGCCAAGAAATTGCCAAATATATGGCGTATGCTTGCCAGCAAGCCGGTCTAGTGGTGCAGTGGTTGGGACTGACAACCACACCGATGATGGCATTTATGGCACAGCAATTTTCGGGTAATGGGCTGATGGTCACCGCCAGCCATTCGCAAAAACATATCAATGGCATTAAATGGCTCATCAATCATGAGTCGCCAAGCGGTGATGATGTGCAGCAGCTTTATGAGGCTTTAATTGGCTATAAAGCTATCGTGCCTGATGACAGGCTTATTGATGCCATCGGGCAAACCCACTATTCAACGCCCAAGGATTTTTTTGCAACTTATATCCAGGCTATCGAGCAGGCTTTTACTCACATCAATCAAGCTAAACTCACTCAAACTACCTATTTTCATGCACCTCAGCAAATTGTCATCGACTGTATGCATGGTGCGACCAGTGACTTTGCCCAAACTTTATTTAGCCAGCTTGGCTATCGTTGCATCATGCTAAACGCCTCCCCCGATGGCAATTTCCCCCAAGGTAATCCAGACCCAACGCAGTCCAATCGCTTGACGCAGTTAGCTCACACAGTCAAAGCTACAGGCTCAGATATCGGCTTGGCGTTTGATGGTGATGGCGATCGGGTGATGGTAATTGATGCACAGGGTCAGATGATTAGCCCTGACAATTTGCTTTATCTTCTCTCTCGCATTGCCATTGAAGAATTGCCCAGTGCGCATACATCAACCGATAAAAAAGTCATTTTTGATGTCAAATGCTCGCATCATGTGCCCAATCTCATCGCTTCGCATGGCGCCGCTCCGATGATGACCAAAACTGGCAGTAGCTTGATGCGAAAGTCGCTACAAAACAAATCAGACAACGCAATTTTTGCAGGTGAGTTATCAGGGCATTTTATTTTTAACGATGGCTATTTTGTGCTGCATGACGATGCCATGTATGCGGCTGCCCGCTTGCTCAATTGGCTAAGCCACCAACCTACCAGCCTTAACGATATCCTAGCGAGTTTGCCCACTTGCATTAGTACGGCGGATATGTACTTACCTATTGCGGATAACCATTATGGTCAAACCGTGATTGCTCGTATCACGGCACTGGGTAAAAAGCCGTTTAAACGGTTAAAATCGTCATTTGCGGTCAAAAATGTCAATACGATTGATGGGTTACGCTTGGATTTTGCGGAGGGATTTGGTATTTTACGCAAGTCAAATACGGGCAGTTTTTTGACCGTGCGTTTTTCTGCCAATGACGTCGCCGAGCTGCGGCATATTCAATCTATTTTTGTTGACTTATGTCGAACGATTGATGACAACCTTGCCGAGCAAGTCGCACAAATTCAGCCTGTATAAACACCGCTTGTAAAATCGCATTTTAAAAAACGTCTCTAGCAAAATTATATAAGGATTTGAAATGGCATTAGATCTTGAGCAAGCCATGCATACGGCTGACGTATTGACCGAAGCACTACCCTACATCCAGCGTTTTGAAGGTAAAGTAATGGTAGTCAAATACGGCGGCAATGCGATGACTGATCCGATATTAGAGAGTTCTTTTGCCAGAGATATCGTCATGTTAAAAACCGTAGGCATTCATCCTGTGGTCGTCCATGGCGGCGGTCCACAAGTCGATAACTTGCTTAAAGAATTGGGGCGCAGCTCTGACCGTATTGATGGCATGCGAGTGACCGACAAAGCCACTATGGATGTGGTCGAAATGGTCCTTGGTGGTAGCGTCAACAAATCTATCGTCAATCTCATCAATAAACACGGTGGTCGTGCTATTGGCTTAACCGGTAAAGATGCCAGTCTCATTCGCGCTAAAAAATTACCCATGAGCAAAACGGATGAACAAGGCAACGAACAACAAATTGACTTGGGATTTGTGGGGGATGTGGTCAGCATCAATCGCGATGTGATTGATTTGATGATTGCCTCTAACTTTATTCCTGTCATTGCACCGCTTGGCGTGGATGATGAAGGCAATACTTACAATATCAATGCCGATGTGGTGGCGGGGAAAGTCGCTGAGTTCATGCTCGCAGAAAAACTGATTTTACTCACCAACATCAAAGGGGTGCTTGATAAAGAAGGCAATGTTGCCACTGGACTTACCCCTAGCAAGGTGGATGAGATGATTGCCGATGGCACTATCTCTGGCGGTATGATTCCAAAAATCAGCTATGCGCTAGAAGCGGTAAAAAACGGGGTAAAAAGTGCAGTGATTGTCGATGGTCGTGTCCCGCATGCGACCTTGCTAGAGGTCTTTACTGATAAAGGCGTTGGCACCCTCATCAGCCGCCATCCTTAAAGTAACTTTTGCGTTACTTCTGGATTATTTCTGAGTTGTTTTTGGGTTAATAAACCGCTGATTTAAGCGGTTTTTTTTCGCTAACGATATGGGTCAAATATAGGATAGATTTTTGAATTATAACACAAATGTAATTGGTATTTTTTCTAATATTGACTATCATGACTATTTTATTTTGCAAATTTATATAATGTTGCAAGCGACTGTAGCGGATAATAGCAATTATTTGAAGTTGATATTCACGTACCACTTACCAAGGACTGTTGGGATGTCACAAAAATACTTTATGGCTTATTGTAGTGAGATAACGCTGACTGCGGCGTTAAATCAACATACGTTTACCCAAATTCTGAACCAATCTATCAAAAACAATACCAGCTCTGGTATCACTGGTTTTTTGCTGTACGATGCGGGTAAATTTTTTCAGTATTACGAAGGCGATGAGTTAGCGTGTGCAAACTTGCTGCATGCTTTAAAACAAGATAATCGCCATACCCATCTCAAACTCATTGGTCAAGGCTATATTTCAAACGCCGTATTTAACAACTGGTTTATGGGCTGTTTTGATTTATCCAAGCATTCCTATCTCTTTAAACACCATGCTTTTATAGAATCATTTGATGTATATAGTTGGGGCATGCAAGAAGTCGTTAAGCTGATTGATATCATGTCAGAGCAAAGAATCACTTACATCACGCCGCAAAAACCTATCAAATCACTGTTTAGTAAACGCTTTATGCGTATTCGAAATTTCACCCTGCCGTTTCAAGGTTAGTGGCTAATTTCAAATCTACTAAATCGAGAAATTAAGCTAGCTATCACGCTTTATGATAGTCAGGAAGTTAAAACGATATTATTGCCACCCGTAAAAATAAAAAACCTATTGATAACAATAGGTTGATTAAAATAAGCATGGCAAACCGATAAGCCGGGTTCTGTCTAGGACGAACATTCATCTAGGCGTATCGTTACCAATACGCTCAAGCAACCTACCCGTGTCCAACGCGGGCAACGCCATACGGACACCTATTTGGTCTTGCTACGAGTGGAGTTTACCTTGCCATGAACTGTTACCAGTCATGCGGTGGGCTCTTACCCCACCCTTTCACCCTTACCTTATTGCTAAGGCGGTCTACTCTCTGCTGCACTTGTCGTAGGCTTACGCCCCCCAGCCGTTAGCTGGCACTCTGCCCTGTGTAGCCCGGACTTTCCTCCCCTTACCCACTGTAAACAGGGGCAAGCAGCGTTCGTCTGGTCTGCCAAGGCAAGCATTATAACAGGCTTTATCTATTTAGTCACGGTCAGCAGGCAACGCATACGTACCGACTGCATGCGCCACAGGTCTGTCATCACCTTCTGAATAAATCAATACATCGCCTACCGCAAGCGTGCGCCCGACTTTGATAAGCTGGCATTTGGCGATAAGGTTGGCTTGTGCAGAGGGTTTTCGCAGAAAAGACACATTAAGATTGGTAGTCACTGCCAATGGTACGATACCGATTTCGCCCAAAATAGCCACATATAGCGCAACATCGGCCACTTTCATCATCACAGGCCCTGATACCGTGCCACCCGGTCTTAATTCATCGTCACCGATAGGATGGGATACAATGGCTTGACCGTTACCCACCGATTCGATGTGGCAGTTGGCTTGGGGGAAAGATTGCTTCAGAAAAGCACTCAGTTCTGCTTTATTGGCGGGCATAGACATTCCTTATCTACAATAGCTTTGTTAAAAATCGACGTTGTGAAAAATAGCGGTTATGAAAATTTATTGACTGGTTTTAGTTTGGGTGATGCGCTCAAATTTGAGCATCAACTGCGCTGGCGTCTCCAGATAGTTCGGATCTCTTGGGATGCAATCAGGTACAGGACAAAACAGCGCGCATTGCGGCTCATCAAAATGACCGACACACTCGGTACACAGCGCAGGGTCAATTTCATAAATCAACTCGCCTACATAAATTGCATCGTTGGGGCAAAGGGGCTCGCAGACATCGCAGTTGATACATTCATCAGTGATTATTAATGCCATAGCTTTTAAAACGTTTACCAAGAAACGTTTATTTTACCACGACTTACCAACCCTGTTGTTTTTTTCGTTCAAATGCCTCTTCGACACACGGCGGTACAAATTTACTGACATCACCGTCTAATTTGCCAATTTCGCGCACCAACGTTGAGGAGATAAAAGAATATTGCTGCGATGGGGTCAAAAACACCGCTTCAAAGTTTGGGTCTAGTTCACGATTGAGATTGGCGAGCTGAAATTCATACTCAAAATCTGACATCGCCCGCAATCCACGCAGTACACCTGTGGCTTGTTGATTTTTTGCCAAATCCACCAATAACCCATCAAAGCCAATCACGGATATATTGCTCAAATCTTTATCATGACAGGCTTTTTCTACCAATCCAATCCGTTCCTCTAAAGTAAATAGCGGTTTTTTATGATGACCAATCGCCACCGCGACAATCACCTCATCAAACAGGCGGCAAGCGCGCTTAATCAAATCAAGGTGCCCTTTGGTAATCGGGTCAAATGTACCCGGATAGATAATTTTAGTATAAGGCGTGGCAAGTGGCTGGCTGGCTGCTGACATGGCTGTCTCTTTATGATAAATAATGCGCTATTTGGTGCTAACAATATGATTAAAACAAAGATTGCTAGTTTGTTGCTAATCCTAGCAAAATTTGCCCCCAATTAACAATCAAATCTCACTATCAATTTGTGTTTAGCGTGTTATCATGACAGCTTTGCAGCCTTTTACCCAAAGCTGAATGAAAACTTAGGGTAAAGCCTAGCAATAAAAAACTTAGTAATCCAAAGCCCAATAATCAAAAACTTAAACTTAGTAATCAAAACCCAAGAATTGATTTATCGGGATTTATCGCCATATTAAACGGCTTATCATACTGATTTATGGCAACACGATTCTTGTAATAAGATTATGGCAATAAGATGATTAAAACACGCTGTGCAGCATTGGGTACGTCCGCGATGTTGCAGCAAGGAAACCTAAATGACTAAAAAACCAAAAATGCCTAGCCTGATTGCTAGCAACAAAAAAGCGCGTCACGAATATTTTATTGAAGAAAGCTTTGAAGCGGGGCTTGAGCTACTCGGCTGGGAAGTCAAATCCATCCGTGCCGGTAAAATGCGTATCACCGAAAGCTATGTGATTTTTAGAGATGGTGAAGCCTTTTTGTTTGGCGCGCACATTCAGCCGCTGTTATCGGCATCGACTCACATTGTCGCTGACCCCCTTCGCACCCGTAAGCTGCTACTACACCGCCGCGAGATTGATAAGCTCTTTGGCATGGTCAACCAAAAAGGTCATACCTGTGTGGCGCTCAAAGTGTACTGGAGTCATGGACGCGTCAAATGCGAAATAGCCCTTGCTAAGGGTAAAAAACTACACGATAAACGCGCAACGCTTAAAGAACGTGATTATCAACGCGAAAAACAGCGCGGATTGAAAAATCTTGTATGATGAACCAAGACCGCAATTTTGATGATATCAGCGCGCATTTTGAAAAAAAAATATACGGCGGTTTAAAAGGTGAAATCCGCCTTGCTGTGCTGCGCCATGATATTTTTGGCTGGGTAAAGTCATGGCAACAGACACACACCCGACCGCTTCGCGTATTGGATGTTGGTGCAGGCTTGGCGCAAATCAGTATTGAGCTTGCCAAAGACGGGCATGACGTCACCATCAATGACATCTCCGCCAATATGCTTGAGATTGCCAAACAAAACGCAGGCGAGGCGGCACAAAATATCACTTGGCATACCTGCCCTTATCAGCAATTGGATGATAAATTAACGGGCAAGTATGATTTAATCCTATGCCATGCGGTGCTTGAGTGGTTGGCTGAGCCCAAACTGATTATGGATTTTTTTGATCGGTGGCTTATCGATGATGGTGCTGAAAAAGGGGTGCTATCGCTGTGTTTTTATAACCCTGCCAGCTTTGTGTATCGCAACTTGGTGATGGGCAATTTTAATCTACTAAATAACAAAGATTTTAAAGCCGATAATGGCAGTTTGACGCCCAATCACCCGGTGGCAAAAGATGAGGTGATTGCATGGATTAATGACCATCACTACCAAATCTTGCATACCTCAGGGTTACGGGTGTTTCATGATTACTCACCGCTCAAGCGTGGTGGACATACCAATCCACAAGCGGTGATTGATATGGAAGTCGCCTATAGCGGGCAAGACCCATATAAATGGCTAGGGCGTTATTTGCATTTTTTGGTGAGCAAAGCTAATTAGTAATAACCCGCTTGCTGCATGGAATCGACTGCCAGCGCTTGTCTTTCGCCATAAAATCTCACAGGTATCGGGCTGACTTCGATATCCCCCCAAGATTTGAGTAAGACCGAGGCTTCGGCATTGGGGTCAATCGGAAAGGTGTTACTTAAACTGGCATACAGCGATTGCTGATCTTTGGCAGCCAGCCATTCAATCAGCCCAAGCGCCAACTCGGTATGCTTGGCAGCATGAGGAATGGCAACGCCTGTGATGTTGGTACTAACGCCGCCGTAGCCCTTATTGATCCATTTGATTTTAATCGGGGTATCGGGGTGCGCTTGCAGATAGCGTCCGTAGCGGTTGCTATTGACCAGACCGATTTGGCATTTACCGCTTTCTATGGCTTTTAGCACTTCACTGTCATCAAGTAGCACGGGCACGCTTAGATTGGCAAGCCAGCCTTGCATCACTTCTTGGGTGCGTTTATCGCCCAGATTGTTGATGAGATTGACCACCAGTGATTGATTAGGGATGTATTTGCCTTGGCTTAGGCACAGTTTTTGTGCCCATTTGACTTTGGCCAAGTCGGCATAGCTTGAGATATCATTGGTATGGAGTACACGACTATCATACACTGCGGTACGCGCGTAGCTAGATAACGCAATCCAATTGCCATCAGGATCACGGTAACGCTCCGGCACATGCGCCACTGCTTTTTCGGCATTAAAGGGTTGTAACAGCCCCTCTTCGACTGCGGTACTAAAAATACCCGCATCTTCAGTCAAAATCACATCCGCAGGGCTATTGGCACCTTCTGCTTTCAACCGTGCCAAAATTGACATTGGCTCATCTTGCACGATATGAATCGGCACATTGATTTGCCTAGCATAGCTAGTTAATAACGGCTCAAGCGCCGCTTTGTCAATGGAGGTGTAAATCGTGAGTTGATTAGGCACTGCTGCAGTTGTACTCGCAAGACTTGCATTTGGTGTCGCATTGGTATTACTGGCATTATTGCCATTAGCGCTCGAAGCGGTGGTCGAAGCCGATTGTGACGTTGGGGATGGCGGCGCCGATGACGGACTACAGGCACTTAACGCACCCGATATACTCACCAAGGCAATTAACAAAGTACTGATGGCTGATGATTGCGCATTGACATTGGTACGCACCTTATGACCCATCATACAACACATCCCATCACTTGCTTTCAACACAGCTTAACCTTCTTCAACAGCTTTGCCTGACCATCGCTCAATGGATGATGGCTAAATACATCATCGCTCAATAGAGCGTCTAAAAAACTTTGGATGATTATAGCATTTTGCCCCAACGTAATTCTTAAAAAAACTTTGAATGAATAGTTTTTTAACCCTATTTTGTCTCAACAATTTTTTGTATGCAAAAAATGCCCTTGTTGCAAAAAGTGATGGATTTGCATCGCTACTTCATCATTTATCAGGAGTCCCGTATGGGACGCATTGACGGTGATATGGTCTTTGGCAGCGGCAAGCTGAGTTTCATGCACAAATACCGTGCCGTCATTGGGCTGCAGATGCGGCTCAAGCTTGGCAAGCTCACGGTTACGGGGTAATACCACTTTGCCAAGCCCCACCGAACGAACCCCCGCAATACTACCTAGCTGCACTGCATCTTTGAGCGCAGGCGCATTGCCATCTAGCCCCTGCAGATACGAGCGACCGACGAATTTAGGCAGGATTTTGACGATGTTATTGGCACTGATGCTGCCATTGTGCGGCGTCCCAAGTGTCACACAGCGAGTAATCTGCCACTGTGGATATCGCTGCAAAAAGTCTCGAATAACCAGCCCACCAAGACTATGACCGACCAAATAAATAGGCACACCCGCTTTTTCATGTTTGGTCAGCCAGCGGTGCAAACGGCGGCTATGATTGGCAAGATTATGCGCGACGCTAAAATACCCGAACCTATGACACTCGTAGCCGAGTTTGGTGAGTTTTTTGGCAAGCGGTCGCATCGCCCATGCATGCATGTGCAAGCCATGAATGAGAATGACAAGCGGTTTGGGTTGGCGTTTTATCATAAAGCCTTTTGTATCTATAATTTTTATCTATGATGCTAAAAATTTGGCGAAAATGCCTCTCGCTTAGCTTATCATTTTCTGGATTGAGCAGACGAGTTTGCAAAACATTGTTACCATTTCATACTATAATTGCGGTTTGTGAATTGATGATAATGATTTTATACAGGCTTTTTTCTTTTGAAGTTTTGGCTTAAATTGGCTTACACTTAAATTGGTTTACATAAGGCGCGCTATGGCATTTGAATCCCCAATACAACAAGCTTTACAATACTATCCTATCACGTTGGCGTTGGTGGCAATTTGTATTGGGGTGTTTGCATTACAGCTATTTTTTGGCGTCAATCCAACCAATCCTACCAACCAATCGTTAATTGCTTGGGGTGCCAATTTTTTACCCTTTTCACTGGGTGAAGCGCCGTGGCGATTGGTGACCAGTCTGTTTTTGCATATTGGTTTTATGCATTTGCTGTTTAATATGTTTGCTTTATATTATTTTGGACAAGTGGCAGAGCGGATGGTTGGCGCTGTCAATTTTTTAGCGTTGTTTTTGTTATCAGGGGTTGGCGGCAATCTACTCAATAACTTTTTGGGCTTGCATAGCGTGATGGCAGGTGAGCCGCCGATCATTAGTGCCGGTGCGTCAGGTGGTATCATGGGTATTGGGATGGCGCTATTGGTCGCCGCGCTAACCAAAACATCGTTCAATAATTTTGCGTTAAATTTTCGCTCGTTACTGGTAGTCATGGTGATTAATCTGGGCTATGGTTTTTTGGTGGGCGGTATCGATAATGCCAGTCATGTGGGCGGTGCAATTATAGGTGGCTTGCTGGGTATGGTGTACGTCATGCAGTATCGTATTATCCGCCAGCAGCAGCTATTCGCCCATAAAGCTAGTAGCGCACCTTGGCAACCCAATCATCTTGGCGATGGACCAATCTTTAGTAGCACTGCCCCATTCATCCCGCCTTCTTTAGTTGTGTTAAAGGGTAAAATCATCACCGCAAGCTATGTAGTGTTGATAGTGGGATTTATGGCGATGTATGGCTGGCTACATAGCAGTTTTATGCAATTACTCAATCATGCATTGCCAAGTATTATCCACTAACTGTTAATAATTTTTTAACGAGATAAAAATTTTAGGGGTTAACCGTTTAAAACGCTTATTCCTGCGCCCTTTTGCCAATCTTGTTTGCCAATCTAGCAAGTGACAATGCTATAATAGCGCCACTATTTAGCCAGTGAAAAGGACTAGCCAATGACCGTCATCAAGAAAGACGACTTTATCAATTCTATCGCCAACGCCTTTCAATATATCAGCTATTATCACCCAAAAGACTTCGTTGATGCTGTATATGAAGCATGGCAAAAAGAAACCAACCAATCTGCCAAAAACGCCATGGGGCAAATCCTCACCAATAGCCGTATGTCAGCGATGGGTCATCGTCCGATTTGCCAAGATACTGGTAGTGCGGTGGTGTTCCTTGATATCGGTATGAACGTGCAATGGGACTTGCAAGGCTCAGCGATGAGCGTTGAAGACATGGTTAATGAAGGGGTACGCCGTGCTTACAACAATCCCGACAACCCACTACGGGCATCCATCCTAGTAGACCCAATTGGCAAACGTCAAAATACCAAAGACAACACGCCAGCAGTGGTTCACATGAGCGTGGTACCGGGTGACAAAGTTGATGTAATTTGTGCCGCGAAAGGTGGCGGTTCAGAAAACAAAGCAAAATTTGCGATGCTAAACCCCTCAGACTCGATTGAAGAATGGGTGTTAAAAACCGTTCCCCAAATGGGGGCAGGTTGGTGCCCACCCGGTATTTTAGGTATCGGTGTCGGTGGTACGCCAGAAAAAGCCATGATGCTTGCCAAACGCTCACTCATGGAACACATCGATATCCATGATTTACAAGCCAAAGCCCAAAGCGGCGCCGAGCTTGATAGTGTTGAGCGCTTACGTCTCAATATGTATGACAAAGTGAACGAGCTTGGCGTTGGCGCCCAAGGTCTTGGCGGCTTGACTACGGTACTGGATGTGAAAGTACTAGATTTTCCTACCCATGCCGCAAGCAAAGCGGTTGCCATGATTCCAAACTGTGCGGCGACTCGTCATATTCACTTTACCCTAGACGGTCAAGGTGAAGCAGCCTTGCCTGTCCCTTCACTATCAGATTGGCCAGAAGTGTCCTTTGGCTCCGATGATGTGATTAAAGTCAATGTTAACGACTTAACCAAAGAAACCTTAGGTCAGTTTAACATCGGTGATACCTTACTACTTAGCGGTAAAATCTTGACGGGTCGTGATGCCGCCCATAAACGCATGGTAGATATGCTTGCCAAAGGCGAAGCGCTACCCGTGGATTTACAAAATCGCTTTATTTATTATGTCGGTCCAGTCGACGCCGTGGGCGATGAAGTGGTCGGTCCGGCGGGTCCCACCACCTCAACGCGTATGGATAAATTCACCGATACAATCTTGGATCAAGGCTTGATTGGGATGATCGGTAAATCCGAGCGTAGCCCTGCGACCTGTGAAGTTATCGCCAAACATGGCGCAATTTATCTCATTGCAGTGGGCGGTGCCGCTTATCTGGTATCAAAAGCTATCAAAGGCGCTAAAGTGCTTGCTTTCCCAGAGCTAGGCATGGAAGCGATTTATGAGTTTGAAGTAGAAGATATGCCTGTGACCGTCGCCGTTGACAACCAAGGTAACAGTATCCACCGTTTTGATAAAGTCGCTGAACGCGCCCAACAAGTGATTGCCGAGCCTGTACGTTTTGTGCCTTAGTCAATTTTTTCAAGATTTTTGATACAAGATTTTTAATATAAACAAAAGCCTTAAGCATTCCCTTAAGGCTTTTTTTTAGGTTAAAAAAATACCCAGATAATGTAGTATCTGGGCAGGAGGAAAAGTGGAGAAGTTTATAGTTATTGTTATAGCTAGTTGTTATTATTCATAATATTTATTTTTTTAACTGTTTAGCTGTCCTACAAATACACCTATACACCCATCAAACCGTACGATAGGAATTTTGGGTGGCATTTGGCATGACAATCCATAACACGATATATATCAAAATGCCTGGCACTGCGACACTTGCCGTTGAGATAATCACAAACAACAAACGCACCAATGTTGCATTCCAGCCAAGATACTCTGCAATACCCCCTAGCACACCTGCAATCATACGATGATTCTGAGACCGATGAAGTTTTACCAGTTTATTTGCCATTCAATTTCTTACCTGTTAAAAATAAAGAAAACCACTTAAGACTTAGTTAAAACCTAACATCTTTAAAATTTAACGCTTTTAAAACTTGTTGCCGTTAGAAAACTTAATGCCATTAGCTAAAATTACTGGTTGAAGATGCTATGTTTTGGTTACGATTTATTATAAGCAAATGCAGGGTGTAATTGGGTGACAAAACGTAGAGTGATGTTTCTTTTAGTAACTTTTTCTACAGTATTATTATCATGAGCGATTATAACGAGCAGTGTTATCGTGGCTATATAGTGTGTTTGGTAGCTTCTGTACACCGATTCTTACAAATTGTGATACTAGCGTTACAAACGATTGTAACTTCATCGAAGCTAATCGATTATCATAGCGTTACTTTATATCCTTATTCTTTATATCCTTATTAGGGATATCTATCCAAGTAATCAAAAAATCAAGTCGATAGAAGATAGTTAAAAAAACCATGATGAAGTGTTGAGGAAAGCATGATGCAAGATGTGGGTATCATTATTGGACATTTTGAGCCGCTGCATTTGGGGCATGTAAGAACGATTTTACATGCGTCTGGGCAAGTCAAAGATTTATATATTTTTATTACCGCTCACCCTGCGCCAAATCCAAATTTTTCCATTGATTTAAAGGATAAAGCGCGCTGGATGACCATGGCATTTGCTGATTTGCCGTTTGTGCATATAGAGATTTTACCTGATTTGGTAACCCCCTCGTATGAAGACAATTATCAAGATTTGAGCGTTAATGAGGTCAATGCGGTATTAACGGATTTGCAACAACGATATCCCAAGTTGAGCGCATCTACCGATGCGGCAGGGACAGTAGCCCCTGTGGTATTTATGGATGAAACCCATCCGTTTGTCGATTATGATTTACATTTACCTGTGGTGACCACGCCACGCCAGCACGGTTTTGATAGCCGCAAGATTCACAATAACCCCGCGCTGTATTGGTCAGCCATTCACCCGCAAGCGCGAGGTGACTACACCAAAACTGTGGCATTGGTGGGTGGTGAAAGCTCAGGTAAAACCACGCTACTGCATAAACTAGCCAACTATTATGGTGCAAGCTATGGCTTAGAAATGGGACGGCTGTTTGTGCAAACCGATTTGGGCGGTACTGAGCTTGGTATGCAATACGATGACTATCCGCTCATGGCAACTGACCATGAACAAGCGATACGCGCCGCCAAACGCTTTGCCCCTACCCCAATCACTTTGGTGGATACGGATTTTGTGACCACGCAAGCATTCTGTGAGGAATATGAAGGGCGTACCCACCCGTTTTTGACCGCCTGTATCGATGAGTTTCGCTTAGATTATACCCTGATGCTTGCCAATAACACCCCTTGGGTCGCCGATGGGATGCGCTCTCTAGGCAGCGAGTCCCAGCGTGAGCGTTTTGAAAATCGTTTAAAACAAATCTTTGCCCGTCATCATATTGCGCCGCTGTTTATTGATAGTCCAGACTATCATCAACGATTCTTGGATGCGATTGCGCTCATTGATGCACACGTTTTTCACCACTATCAAGATATCGAGGCATAAAATAATTTTCTAGACATGCTTGGTAAATATATTAAAAATTTTTGATTTTATTTTTTGAAGCTTAATTAAAAAATGTTGTCATGGTTGTAATGACTGTTGGAGGCGAAATGCGAATTGCAATTTTGGATAAAATTACCGGTGAATGGGCACAAGAATGGACGGTGGTATGGTTCTTTTTTGGGGTGGTGGCATTGGCTACGGTCTTTTGGTTGACCACAGAACATCGAGCGTTAGACTGGTTTTATTTGGGGGTGTCTTTTATCGGGCTATTGTGTGTGGTGTCGCTGAGTTTTCGCCGCAATATCGCAGGTAATGGCTTTGGTATGTTGGCAACGGCAGGTGAAACTATTGTACAGGGAACCGCGGGTGCGGTGGGTTTGATGCTCGCCCCGCTGTTTAACTTTTTTACCCATTTATATGGCATTTTTTATTGGTCAAAAAACACCGATGGCGATGGCAATATGATTCCCAAATCAGCCAATAAAATTGTTTGGTTGGTAACCATTGCCTTTATCGCGATTGGCTTGGCATTATTTCCAACTGTCAATAATTGGCTAGCGTCGATGGGTTATGGCGTGGTCGCCGACGATGGCAGTAAATTTTTGGGCGTGATTGATTTTTTTTGGATTAATGTGTTGGCATTTGTGCTATCCATCACCGCGCAAGCCACGATGATTTTACGCTATTCATTCAACTGGTGGTTATGGATTGCGGTGAATTTTGTTTGGCTGATTGTCAACTTGATGTCGCAAAATTATATTTTTGCCATTCAAACCATGGTGTACCAAATTAATGCGTTTGTGGGGCTGTATGAATGGTATCGCAGTGAGCAAAAAGCCAAAGGCTTGGCGTAATAGCCATTGATATCAAAACCTATCAGGGTAAATTCGCTGGTTTGACAAACGACTAGGGTGTGATACGATTCAGTGGTAACTGATGGGATTCACACCCATTTTTTATCAGCAATTTTTTCATTGTGTTTATTATCTTTAAGGAAGAAGATTATGGCAAGCGTGACCCTGCTTCACTCAAAAAAATCCCTACAAAGCTGGCTAGCTGACTACGCCGTGAGCCACCAACATCCTATCAATAAAAAAATTCATTGGCTGTGCGTACCCACGATTTTTGCCAGTATCTTAGGCATGGGAATGTCATGGCAGGCGGCGTTTACGCTAGTCCTGATTGCTTTGGTAATGCTGTTTTATCTACGCTTGTCTACTCAATTATTTATTGCTATGGGCATGTTTGTGCTGTTTTGCTTGGCAGCGATTGCTATCTTGCCATTTGGGTTTAAGTTTTGGTTTGGCGTATTTGTGGTAGCGTGGATTGGGCAATTTATCGGTCACAAAATTGAGGGCAAAAAACCGTCATTTTTTGAAGACTTACAATTTTTGTTGATTGGTCCTGCCTGGGTCGCGAATTCGTTGAGTGAAAAATTGGCAAAACCTAAAACGTCATAAAAAACTTCATATTCACTAAGAAAACCCAACATATTACAGCGGCTATTTCCTAGATAATTGCAATGGCTTTGACTATCGCTAGGTTTTTTGGCGATGTATGGTCGACCTACTCATTTTGAGTACCATCTCACTTGTTAGCTTGCTGTTATTATGATTAAAAAAGTATCCAACCGTTGGCAACGTATTGACGTGCCGCAAACATTACCGACTATTCACGCGGCTTTGGCTTATTGTAAAAGCCAATTAAATAACTTGGGGGATAAAGGCTTTATCCAAATCAAAATTGCCGATGGCGAGTATTATTTAAGCCAAGTTGAAATTGATTTTTTTAGTGATCGGGTAGAGATTGTTGGCAATTTGGACAATCCTGATAAGGTGCAATTACATTTTGATGATGCCCACAACCGCTGTGGCTTTTTGATGCAGCGGGGCAACGGTATTTTTAAAATCGATGGCATGACTATCAATGGCACTAAGGCGTTTTTGGGCTATGGACAGTGGCAAGATGAAGGCTATGGTGCCGGTATCATGTGCAATTACAATAGCCAAGTGCTGGTCGGGTCAAAGGTCCGTATCAATAAGTTTTATTATGGGGTTGCCGCCCGCTTTGGCTCAAGTATCCGCTGTGAGCCTGGGGTGATTGTACAGTTTGCGGGGGATGTTGGATTTTTCGCGTATGGGGGCTCGATAGATGCCCAGCAATGCGAGGCGTATCACTGTGCGCATTTGGATGAAGACTTGGGTTTTGGATTTTGCGCGGAATCTAGCGGCTTTATCAATGCCGACAACAGCGTGTCTGCCCACAACCATATCGCAGGGTTTTATGCACTCACCAATGGCTCGATGTGGTGCCATGATACCAGTGCCAGCGAAAACAAACATGGCTTTTTGGCGCTGCACAATGGCATGCTAAGCTGCAATAGCATCAACCGACGTACCAATGCCTTTCGCAATTATGGCTATGGCTATTTTGCTGACAATGGCGGGCGTATTTTAGCCAATCGCAGTCTTGGCAATGAAAACGTGATCGGTGGCTATTTTGCCCGTCATCACGCCAGTATCGATATCACCCATGCCAATGCCAACCACAATCAGGGACACGGCTATACCGCAATCAATGCCACCTTGCTCGGTAACGGCGCTGAAGCGCGATTTAATCAAGGTAATGGCTTTGTCATAGGGCAGTCAGGCTTTTTGGATGGCAGTTTCTTGATGGCGTATGGCAATGCAGGCTATGGCTATCACTTAGATCATTGCCAAGCCTTTATGCCCTATGCCCGTGGCTGGAAAAACGCGCTGGGTCGTATGTACAAAGTCCATAGTTACGTCGCTATCAAATAAATTTTCCACGCCTTGCCGCGGTTTTTTGCTTACTGTTGTTTCGCTTTTTAATCTTTTAGCCTGTTAGCTTATCGTTAATAAAAGCCAATCTTTCATTAAATCACAGCCTATATTATTTAGATTCGTCAGGCCCTCACCCGCTTTTTACTACATTTTTCGTGCTATGGCGTATTCTCAAAAATTGTCAACATCGATTGATCGATTGGTTAAAAGTGGTTTAGCTTATCATTGTGATTAAGCACTATAATCGATTTTTTCTTGTATTCTTACCTAAAATTACAATAAGTAATGAATAAGTAATATCATTTGGTAGGGATTCGTTTTAAGGTATTGAAGTTAAAATAACAATCAAACACTTGATTTTATTATAAATACAAAAATTTTTAGTTTAAGTCTATCACTGCAATCTTAGGAACATAATAACAATGAAGCGGCTAATCTTTGACCTAGATGACACCCTATGCACCACACAAAACGGCGACTATGCCAATGCCCAACCTATCACCGAAGTTGTCGAAAAACTTAGAGAATACCACCGACAAGGGTTTACGATTATCATCAATACCAGTCGCAATATGCGCACCTATCAAGGCAATATTGGCGCTATTAATAAAAACACCTTGCCAATTATCATCGATTGGCTGGCACGACATGATATCCCGTATGATGAATTATATGTGGGTAAGCCTTGGTGCGGCTTTGAAGGGTTCTATGTGGATGACAAAGCTATTCGACCCGACGAATTGGTCAAGTTAAGCTATGCAGAGATTTGCCTGCTGCTTGATTTAACACCTTAATAAAAAATAAAAATAATAACAACGTTTAAGGTAATTTAACGCCATGATACTCATTAATGCCTCTTCCTATGTCAATGCTGAATTTGAAGCAGAAATTGGGCGCATTCCACCTTGCATGCTGCCCATCGGTAATAAAAAACTATTACAGCTGCAAGTCGATGTGGTACGCCAACAATTCCCCCATGAAAAAATTCTATTGTCCCTACCCGAAGCTTATACTTTGACCATCAATGAAAAAGCGGTGATTGAGTCTCTGCCCATTGAAGTGGTAACAATCGCTGAAAATTTGGCATTGGCTGAGACGATTCTATATGTGCTTAATCTAGCCATTGATAAATCTTACCAGCATATTCGTATCATCCAAGGGGATGTATTTTTACCCCAGTTAGTTGATTGCTCAGATTGTATTGGCGTGTCAGATAAAACGCGCCAATACGACTGGCAGCAAACCAAAAAAGTAAAGGAAAGTCCCACTGATTGGATTGGCTATTTTGCCTTTTCCTCACGATTGGAGTTGATTAAAGCGCTGGCAATTAGTAAGAAAAATTTTGTACGGGCGATTTATTTGTACCAACAAGCTATCGCAATGAAATCGGTAAAAATTGAGCCATATTATGATTGCAGTAATTTTGTGCATTATATTCATGCCCGTGCCAATATGACCACCGAACGCGCCTTTAATTCACTGCAGATTCGTGAAGGCATTGTCACCAAAAGCAGTGATGACAACAACAAAATTGAAGCAGAAATTTATTGGTACACCCATATTCCTGCACCACTCAGACGTTTTACCCCGCAGTTGATTGATTATCAGCAAGTGGACGGACAGTTTAGTTATAGCTTAGAGTTCTTGCCGTTATTACCGCTCAATGAGTTGTATGTGCATGGGTTAAATACCACTGAATTTTGGCAACATATTTTTCAGCTATTAAAAGAATTTTTTAGTATGGCCAATCAGTCCGACGTCCATCGCCATATAGAAACCGGGTTTGCCAAATCGTATGCCGAAGATTTGTACCATAAAAAAACCTTAAAGCGGCTGTACGCGTATGCCGATGATGCCGATGTCGATTTGAACAAACCTGTAATATATGATGAAACGATGCTTGGCAGTACGCTAGAGATTGCGCAGGACTGTATCGACAAAGCCTTGGCACTGCCAAACACCGTAAGTGTCATGCATGGCGATTTATGTTTTAGCAACATCATGTATGACATGCGCGGTCGCCGGGTAAAAGTTTTTGACCCACGTGGTACGGATTCTAACGGCAATTTTAGTATTTTTGGTAACGCAAGCTATGATTTAGCAAAGCTCACCCATTCTGTGATTGGTATGTATGATTTTATCATCGCAGGACGTTATGAAATTATCGATAGCCCTAGCGGCAGCGATATACGATTTGATATTGATAAGCGTTTGGAGCAAATCCAGCAAGACTTTTTTGCCGGCACCTGGGTCAATGACATGACCACAGAATCTATCATGCCAGCGGTGGTGTTATTGTTCTTATCCATGCTACCCTTGCACGCAGATAGACCCGATCGCCAGCGCGCCATGCTGCTCAATGCGTATCGTTTATACAAAATGTATGTGATGGAGGCGGTGACATGTTCGTAATTCCAATGGCAGGCTTAAGCAGTCGTTTTTTTAAGGCAGGCTTTGAGGTGCCTAAGTATCAATTGTCGATTGCCGATACCATTGTATTTGATTTGGCAATCAAGTCGTTTGAGCGCTATTTTAGCACCGATCTATTTTTGCTTATCGTGCGCGATGTGTATGATACCCCGCAATTTGTTGCTGAGCGATTAACGCGCTTGGGTGTGCGCAATTTTATGATTCATACCCTTGATGGCGAGACAGCAGGACAAGCTGAAACAGTAGCGCTTGGACTGGGGCTTGAACTGGGACTAGGACTCGGTGATACTAGCATTGATGACGATGAGCCGATTTATATTTTTAACATCGATACCTTTCGCTATGGGTTTGAAAAACCTGACTGGGTAGAGTCTGTTGATGGTTATTTAGAAGTATTTGAAGGCGAAGGCGATCATTGGTCATTTATCGCCGTCGATGACGATGACAGGGTGATTAAAACCACAGAAAAACAGCGTATCTCCAATCTTTGCAGTGATGGCTTATATTATTTTAAATCCAAGCAGCAGTATCTGTCATTGTTTCAACAAGCGATTGCTCAACAGTTGACGGTTAACAACGAATATTATATCGCCCCCATGTATAATTTATTAATCGCACAAGGCGGTCGGGTTGGCTATGTCAAAATCACGAAGGACGACATTGATTTTTGCGGTACGCCGGATGAATACCAAGCGCTTAAAGCCCACGGTTTAAAGATTAATGTTTAAAGGCTCATGGTTAAAGGTTGATGTTTAAAAATTGGCGTTTAATTGTTTAACTGTTGAAAAAAAGCTTACCATCTGTTGGGTAAGCTTTTTTATTTAGCTGATTTAGGGATAAAGACGCGAGAAAATCTGCTGTTGATCCACTGGGCTATTTTGATAAAACTCTGCCGCGGCAATACTTTTCATCACCGCTCGTTCATCCGCATGCGCCAAGCGGGTTTCGTCAACTTGGTTGGGGTACCAATATTGATAAAACAGCTGATACCAGTCATCATGGCTGATGCAGTTCATCGCCATAAAAGCATCGGTCAATGTCCACTCGTATTTGGGTAACCGTAGTCCGTAGTCTGTCATATCAAGCACAATCACTTCACTCGCCAAAAATGCCTTATGCGCGTCTAGAATCTGCTCGTTGAGTTCATTATAGTAGCTTGGCGTGGCAGCGTAGCCGATTTGATTGGCATAATGACTGGCAATATGCTGCTCGACAGCCAACCGCGTGCGAAAGGTATTGTCCGCAAATTTGGCATCGATATCTTGTGCATGCGATTCAAAATAAGTGGCATTGTCACGACTCATCAGGGGTGCCGACCAAAACGCCTGCAGTCGATCGGTCTTGCCAAATTGCGCCCAATCGCTAATATGAAACGCCATATGCTCAAACATGCTGGGGTCAATAGTAAAAAATGACGGCACTACAATCGGCGAATAGTCGGTTCCTTCACTTTTTGAGGATAAATGGCGCTGGGAATGCAACGTTACTTGCTGGGTGTAATAGCGATAAAATTGTAGCAGATTGTCATTGAGTAAGTAGCTATCGGTGCGCAGTTTGAGCGCATATTCGGTGCTGACTTGATTGAGACCTGCTTGCGTGGAGATGATTTGTCGATTGACGTTGTTAGGGGCGTCATAGCCAAATTTGATATTGGGTAGCCCACCAGGATCTGGGTTTAAAATCAGCTGATCGATACCCAATTTGTCGGCGCTATCAAACTCGGTGGGCAACGCAAGCGTATCCCAAGTTGATAATACAATGGTCGCATGGGGCAATGCTGCTCGGGTTTTGGCGACGTTGGCGATAAAATCACTGCCGTCATCACCGCCCTGCCCTAACTGGTGAACGTTAATGCCGCCTTGAAAAATAACCGTCACTGACTGACTGGGGAGAGTATTAGCTTGCATAGGTTTCCATGATGCTGGTTATCAGTTAAATTGTTATCATTAATTATTGTTATCTGCTAACCCGTCATCATAGCGCAAATTTGTTCAATTATCGGTCAGTGATTTGTTATCTGACTTTGATGTGACAAACTGTTAGATAGTGGCTTTTAGACCTTGGCGGTTAAACGTTAGCTGTTAGACATTGTCTGTTAAACATTGGCGCGGAGCATCACACTGGTCGCCCACGCGCGATGCGTGGCTGGCTCAAGCATACTGTTGTCTCGCTTGAACACCGCCTTGGCATCAGCAGCAAGAATCGCGGTGGCTTGACTGCGCTCTATGTCATTGACATAAAAAGCTTGTTTGACTGCGGCAATTTGCTCAGGATGAATGATGGTTTTTCCCACCAGTCCCAAGGCGACATCTTGCCGCAATTCTTCAGCAAACAAGGCAGGTTTATCCAAATATTCAAACACCGGCGCGGTCAAATAAAAACCTTGCGGCACAAAACATGCAATTAACTGATAGATGAGTATGCCGACCGGGGTTTGATAAATCGTCACATCGGACGGGCGACGCAAGCGCAGCGAGGCAAATAAATCATTGCCGCCAATACGCAGTGCCAAAATCGACTGGCTAAACCCTTCGCTAAACGCTAGCGCCAATTCTTGGTTGTGTATCGGGTTAAAGATGAGCCGAGTCTCAAGGGTTGGCATCAATAGCTGTGTTGAAGGCAATGCCTGACAAGCCAATCGCCAATCGGCAAGGCTTTGCATATCGATTTTTGGTAATACAAAGCCATCTACCAAAGCAATCGCCTGCCAACTGGCAAGCTCGCTGAGCATCAAGGCGTTGCGCGGTCGGATAAACACCATCGGGCGTGAGGCTCGCGGTGAGACCGAACGCGATTCATCACCAAAACCATGCATCTGGGCGTGCTGAGCCCATGTCGCAAGCAGCTGCTTTAAGTTTGCAAGCGCGGCAGGAATTTCACTTTCACTTACCGCATCTTCCAAACAAATCACGATACTATCAATCTGAGCCAATTTTTGCTGGCTAATAATTTGCCAAATATCTTGGCGCGTGGCTGGCATATAAAGCGTCGCACCCAGCTGGTAGGGATTGATAGTCGGCGCAACAGACGTAGGTAAAAAATGATTTACAGGGTGTAATAGTGTCATAAAAAGTACAATGTGCGTAAAAGAGCGATTAGGATAAATGGGCGGTTAACAAGGTCGATGAGCGCAAAGACACGGTTATCATTGGCTTCTGTCCTTAATAATGGTGACAGCTTGGTAAGGTGCAATGCTGGCATCGGCAATTAATTGAATATTTTTTTCCTCACAAAGATGGCGCAGTAATGCTGTATCTTGTCCGTCTGCCATCTCATTGACCAACACACACTCAGGGTCGCGCCGTAATATCGCGCGGGTCGCCTCGGCAATGGTGGGTTTGATACGGTTGCGATTGCTGATGGCAAAGCGCGCCGCCAAGTCCTCTATCACAGACTGGGTGGCAAAAGTCGGCAATAACCTGCCCGTTAGCGGCGTTGGTAAGGGCGTTTGCTGACGCAGCGCATCAATGGTTTGGATAAACTCGCCACTGCGATCCCAAGGCTGTAACTTGTCATAATACACTGCTTGGTGCAGTCCATCACTGGGCTCACGATACAGGGTACGCGATATCAGCCCAGAGACAGTGCTATTAAGTAAACTTGCCGGCATCAGCCAATCATCATCACTTGCCGATAGCCAAGCCACCCCGGCAGGATCTGCCAACGTCACCAGTGGAATCACCCCGTCACCTTGGTGAAACAGTTGCGCTTGTTGCCGCTTATCAGTGATTTGGGCTAAACTTCGTTGCAGTTCACCATAGATAGCCCCTTTACCCGTCCAACCATCGACAAACACAATCGGGCTATGCGGATGCTGCTGCAAAATATATTGCAAGGCAACAGGGTCAAGCCCTCGGTCACGGATGATACTCACCCCGTAATGCTGGCTAGCTAACGCATAGCTGGCAGATGCATCACTAAGCGCTTTTTGCAGCAACACCCCAATCGGCAATCCTGCCCGCACGAGACTGACCAATATCAGCGGCTGCGAGGCACTCACGCGAGCATGAAATAGCTGATGTAAGCTAAAGGCAAGGCTTGTGACATCATTTGCCATGCGCTGTTTGCCTGCCGCCAATGCTTGATTGTACAAGGCTTCATGCGTGGCGCTGGGCGGTTTTTCAAGCGTCAGCATATCTGAATAATGGCGCTGACCTGATTGGATTAACGCTTCTTTTTGCGTTGGGCTGATATCATTGACGCTATCAGCACTGACGATATCGAGCAGCAACGTAACCTCAGCAGGTAAATAACTACCCGAAAAATTTGCCTGAATTGTCATGATTATAAACACCCTTGACTGATAGCATCATGCAGTTGCCCGCGATTGGGTGTGCCATACCAGTCCAATAATTGTAAAAACGGCAAATCCGCCAAGCTATCACCAAAACCAAAACAAGGGCGGTTTTTATCCAAATGATAATCGAGCAAAAAACGCATCGCGTGATGCTTGTTGACGACGTGCGGCAAGATTGCCAAGTTATTGGCATTGACATGGATATAAAACTCATCGCCCAAATCAGCCGCCTCATTTAGCACACTCGGCAGCTGTGCCGCAAACTGCAGCAAAGCATCGTGGTCTTTATGCCGATGTTTGATGGCGACATATACCATCAAATCCGTCGCGTTATTGTCTACTATAAAGTGTTCATAATGTGGGGTTATACGCAGTGCTTCAAACCCTACCAATCGCGCCATAAGCTGGGTCAGTTTGGGTTGTAGCGCCACCAATTGCCCCGCCATTAGCCGCTGCCAACGCGCACAAAGCTGCCCCGATGGCGCTACAATCACCGCACCATGGGTCAAAACTTGCCAACTATCAAACGGCAGTTTGACGCGCATAATCTCAGTGGTATCTCTTGCGGTGACGGGGATGAGCTCAGTTGATTGGGATAACCAATTAAAAAAATGGCGCTGCTTTGGGGTCAAAAAGCTCAATGGTGCATTCTGCTTATCGACGGTCGCCGCCACTAACCCCTCCATTGGCAATTGCCAAGCTGCAATTTTTCGTTGGGTTTGAAACAAAGTATCATCCAAATCCATCAAAGCATAAGGCTTGACTAGCGCGACTTTTGATTCAAAAAAACGCGCTTCGGGTTTAAAAAAATCGGTCATTCACACTCACTTTTATCAAACTTAACTTTTATCGATTATCGATTTTGTGGCTGATTAGCTTTCGGAATTCAGGTATCAGACTTCGGTTGTCGGGTTTAGAATGTCAGATTTTGGGTCTTGGTGAAATTACCATGACATTATCAAAGCGCTGCCAAATCTCATCCACGCTATCTTGGGGGGTTTCCACGCACAACAGCACCCAATCCCACGCCTCAGGCGTCACGTTGTAAACAAAATTGGTCATGCCCAAGCCATAATGATCAAAGAACTTGATGACGCTAGTCACGGCACTATCATCATGGATGGCGATGGGTGACCGCGTCAAGGCAGAAAATTTGACATCCGCTTGATACTGCGCCAAGCGTTCGGCAAGCAACAACGGCAACCAAACAAACTCATTACTGCCCAGTACCAAGATTTTTTGATGGACGAATGATGCTAGCGTTAATTGTCTTTGGCTCAGCGTATGATGCAAACCTTGCAGCAAAAAATCCAATCCCGATGTACTATCGCGTGTCGGTTGTCTCCCCCAATTACCGGTAGGCAGCAGTGGCTGACTGCCTGCCTCTGTGGTTGATACATTTGGCATGGTAACCGCGGGCGCATTCACCCTATCTGTCCACGTCCAATCTCCTGCCAGCAAATGGTGGCGAAAAAAGGCGATGTCATTAAAAATATTACTATCCGTTTTGCCCAGTTTCTTGCCCAGTGACCAATCAACCAGCGTCGCCAAGTGCACTTGCTCAAGCTTACTCATTCCTGCTTGACGCAGGGCGTTGACCACATTTTGGCAGGTATTACCTGTGGAGGCTTCGTCATCGACCATAATCAAGGTTTTGGCGTTTTCAACGTTCGCTTGTAGCGCGCTATCATCACTTTGGTAAATCAAATGCACGCTGGCATGACTATGATCTTCGCTAAACGTAGCAAGCAGCTCTGCTGCCTGTGCATGCCGCGTCGAGTTGAGCAAAATAGCTTGCGGATAACGCGCCTGCAGCACTTGATGCACCCCTGCCGACAGTCCGACTGCGGTCTCCGCCATACCAATTACCACAATTGGCTCAGGCAAATCATCGGGTATGAGAGTCGCCAACTGGGTGAAGGCTTGTCGCATCTTATCGGGGGATACCGGAATATGTCGCCCCAATACTTTGGATACAAACAAAAACGCGCGCTTGGGATTGATACGCTCAGCAAACCCCAACAAATCATCAAGCTGATAATCCGCGGTGGTTTGATAGCGTAAAGTAAGCTCGCCACGTGATAACGAAATGGTTTTTTGCTCGGTCATGCCGTCTTTTGTCCTATTATTTTATCCGTTAGCCGATTTTGACACTGGTCATCAGCGGGCGCACGATGCAAGGGGTGATGGTATCACGTACCGCTGGCAGATGCGGTTTGGTAATACAGCCTGACCAATAGGCAAAAGCTAATTGGGTTAAATTCATCGTGCCGTTGGCAAAGGCGTGATCGGTGTAACCAATCCCACCTGATGCGCGGCTATTGATTTCCAGTACCTTGTGCGTCCCACTTTCATCAGCCTTGGTTTGGATGCTCACAATACCATCGGCTTTTAGGGCTGCCACCAGGCGCTTGACAAGTTCCATCACTGCCTCGTCATAGCCAACATGCTGCTCACTGCCGTCTTTATAGCGCGTCACTGCGGCTAACACTTCCCCTTTCTCACATACCACATCAATCGAATATTCTTTGCCTGCTAGATATGGCATCAGCAGCATAGCAATGGGTTTGTCAGTTACCATTTGGCTATGGTTATAGGCGTGTAAAAATTGTGCAAGATGAATTTTTTTAGCATCGGTGAAGTATAAATGCTCAAAACTATCCCACGCATCGACCGCTGCCGTATCGAGTCGCCAAAACCCTTGCGCAAATATGCCTTTGACGGGTTTTACACATAACGGTTGCCCACCATGCAACGCGAGCAGTGCCATTAACTCATCTGTATTATCGAACTGCCAGCCACTGGCCACAGGGATGTCATGTCGTTGGCAAAAAGCTGTAAAAGCGGCTTTATCATCCATTAATTCAAGCGTGGCTGTGTCAGTTGCGCCTGTCAATAACCGAATACCGGCTGCTTTGAAGTCTTGACGTCTGGCTTCGTAATCTTGGCTATTGCGCCCTGTCAATATCACTTTGCTATTGTGCTTTTTGGCCTGTGCAAGTACAAACTCAACCCGCTCACTTGGCTCGGATGGCTCTTGGTACGCTATATCGGCACAGTTTAAGATTTCTGGTCGTGGCTGTCGATGGGATGCCACGATGGTCATCGGTAAGTTATATTGGCATTTCATGGCTTGCATGGCAAGTAGCATCTCACGCTGGCTTGACTGCCCTTCTGCCAACCAAATTGAAAACGGGGTATTACTGGGGTTTAAAATCATTCAATTTCCATTAGCAAATCTTCATACA
Source organism: Streptomyces cinereus (assembly GCA_014647715.1). Classification (GTDB taxonomy): domain Bacteria; phylum Pseudomonadota; class Gammaproteobacteria; order Pseudomonadales; family Moraxellaceae; genus Faucicola; species Faucicola cinerea. Next base: position 900 of record BMPS01000026.1, on the reverse strand, counting down.
ACTGTAATCGATTGTCATTGAGATATAACATGCTGAGTGTGTAGCAAGAATTATATAGCAGGTGGTGCAAAATTTTAATCTATCTTGCTAAATAAATCGTGGCTGCCACTGCAGGATATGCTTGACTACTTGTCTTTGCTTAACTTTTCTTTGCTTAGTAGGTAAGACTTATTATTTTACCAATCACATAGGTATCTAATATCTATATGCATGCAGCGCAACTATTATTGGCGTGCTTTGCCAAACAATATTTGCCAAACAACGTTTGCTACACAATGATAGCCCTATTCAGACCCGTAGTGTTTCGATGTTTCGAGGGTGAGGGTGCTAGATAAAAGTTATTGTTTTAGCCATAAAACGCAGTATAATCCATAAGATTTTTTTTACTCACCATTAACCTTTGCTTTTACATGGAGATTTGCCCATGCAAGTTCAGCCTATCGGTGATATCTATGCCAATCACAAAGAATTGACGCTAAGGGGCATTATTCTTGGGGCATTAATCACTGTCATCTTTACCGCGTCCAATGTATATCTTGGACTTAAAGTCGGGTTAACGTTTGCCTCGTCCATTCCGGCGGCGGTGATATCAATGGCGGTTTTAAAATTTGCCAAAGATAGCAATATTCTTGAAAATAATATTGTACAAACCCAAGCTTCTGCGGCAGGTACTTTATCGTCCATTATCTTTGTATTACCAGCATTATTAATGCTCGGTTATTGGACAGGGTTTCCATTTTGGCAAACCACTATTTTATGTATCGCTGGCGGTATCTTAGAACCTGTTCACGATTAAAAAATATGCTAGGATAAGCTACATAATCAATTAATAACCGAATCAATCACCATGAGAAAAGCCTATCCAAGCGACATTAGCCGAAAACAATTTGAGCACATACT
>BMPS01000025.1 GCA_014647715.1 Streptomyces cinereus | reverse complement strand
TGGTTTGGCTTACCAGTAAATATTGACAGTAGTCTAAGCGGGTGATAGCTTTTTTCTTCATCTCTTTATGCTACTATATTTTTATCCGCTTTCGCAAAATTTTATGCTTTTTGCGTAAGTCCTATATTTATGAAAAAGCAGATTGATATATAGGATTTCATCAAAATCCTTGTTATGATAAAGGCGTTTATTTGTTAACTACAAGGATGTCGTTATGCCAAACTTCCATACTGGGCTGGAAAAAAATCCTGCCAACTATACCCCGCTTACTCCCATTGATTTTATTGAGCGTACTGCTAGTATCTATCCCGATCAAACGGCGATTGTGTATAAAGATTATGAGCACAATGACCTGCGTCAAAGTTGGGGCGAAACCTATAATCGCTGCCGCAAAATGTCGGATGCCCTAAAAAAACTGGGCATCGATAAAGATGATACTGTTGCAGTGCTACTGCCTAATACCCCAGCTATGGTTGAAGTCGCGTTTGGCGTACCGATGTCTGGTGGTGTGCTATGTACCTTAAATACCCGTTTGGATATCAATGCCTTGGTATTTTGCCTACAGCACAGTGAAGCTAAAGTATTGATTGTTGATACTGAATTTGAACAGCATATTGCACTGGTTCAAGAGGCATTTCCTAACTTAATTATCATTCATGCCACCGACCCTGCCGTCACGCCCACTGAACAGTTTGGCAAAATGACGTATGAAGAATTGATCGCCTCAGGAACCGACTTAGACAACTGGGAAAAACCAACTGATGAATGGGATGCCATCGCGCTCAACTACACCTCAGGTACCACAGGCATCCCAAAAGGCGTGGTGTATCACCATCGTGGTGCCACCTTAAATGCCGTTTCTAATATTTTAGATTGGGATATGCCAAAGCACCCTGTGTATTTATGGACGCTCCCCCTGTTTCACTGTAATGGCTGGAGCTTTCCTTGGAGCATTGGCGAGCGTGCGGGTACCAATGTCTGCTTGCGCAAAATTGATGCCGATTTGATTTTACGGTTAATTGCTGATGAAAAAGTCACCCATTATAGCGCAGCGCCTATCGTGCACAATATGATTGCCAATGGCAATGAAGCACTGAAAAAAGCCATCAAGCATGAAGTACGTTGTAATGTCGCAGGCGCACCACCCCCTGAGTCTTTGCTCGCCAAAATGGAAGAAATGGGCTTTAAAATCACCCACGTGTACGGTTTGACAGAAGTATATGGTCCCGTCACCTTATGTGTCGAGCGCCCAGAATGGGATGATTTGACTGTCAGTGAACGCGCGCAAAAAAAATCCCGCCAAGGCATGAACTCACATCTGCTAGCGGGGTTCGATGTATTCAAACAAGGCACCACCACCCCAGTTGCAGCCGATGGTAGTGAAATTGGTGAGCTTGCTATCCGCGGCAATATGGTGATGAAAGGCTATCTAAAAAACCGCAAAGCCACCGCAGAAGCCTTTAACGGTGGCTGGTTTAAGACCGGTGACTTGGGCGTCAAATACCCAGATGGTTACATCAAAATTATGGATCGGCTCAAAGACATCATCATCTCGGGCGGTGAGAATATTTCAAGTATCGAAGTGGAAAACGTACTGTATCGTATGCCAGAAGTGGAAAGCTGTGGGGTGGTTGCTGCTCCCCATGACAAATGGGGTGAAGTACCGGTAGCCTTTATCGAAATCCGCGAAGGCTCAACGCTAGATCGGAAAGATATCATTGCCCATTGCCGTAAATATTTGGCAGGTTTCCAAGTACCCAAACATATTATTTTTGCGCAAATTCCAAAAACCTCGACGGGTAAAGTGCAAAAATTTGAGCTACGTCAAGCGGCGCGCTCACTGGCGCATGAAGAAGCAAAAATCACTCACCATCATCCGCAAAGCTATTTAGCAGCGACAACCGACTCCAATCCGAGCACTGCCATGCCTAGCTCTGTCATACCTAGCTCTGCCATAGCTAGCAACACCCAACCCCTACCCAATGATTCGCCAGAAGATGAGGCACACTAGTACTCAATATTAGCGCCTCGTATTGCATATCCTCACTTTGTTAGTGGGGATTTTTGTTGCAAAATATGCCTTGAAAACACCCAAAAAACACCCATTTATATAGAGATTTTCTCATGTCATTTTTAATTAATTATTAACAATCATAAGCGACAATATATGTCGTATATCAGTAATTTAGCCCTATAATTTTTCGTATATTTTGTTATTATAGCCTTATCAATTCACTTCTTTTTTAACTTATCCCTACTTTTAAATTATTCCCGTTTTTATCAACCTTTTTTATAACAAGGATTCCTTATGGACGACAATAAAGCCAAAGCTTTAACTGCCGCTTTATCACAAATTGAAAAACAATTTGGTAAAAATACCATCATGCGCCTGGGTGATGAGTCGGCAAAAATCAACGTGGATGTAGTCTCCACAGGCTCATTGGGTTTGGATATTGCACTGGGCATTGGCGGTTTGCCAAAGGGTCGTATCGTAGAAATTTATGGTCCTGAAAGTTCGGGTAAAACCACTTTAACCTTGCAAGCAATCGCCCAATGTCAAAAACAAGGCGGTACCTGTGCTTTTATCGATGCTGAACATGCGCTAGACCCTATTTATGCCAAAAAATTGGGCGTTGATGTCGACGCTTTACTTGTCACGCAGCCTGACAACGGTGAACAAGCGCTTGAAATCACCGATATGCTAGTGCGCTCAGGTGCGGTGGATATGATTGTTGTTGACTCGGTCGCTGCCCTTACCCCACGCGCGGAGATTGAAGGCGAGATGGGCGACAGCCACATGGGTCTGCAAGCGCGTTTGATGAGCCAAGCGTTACGTAAAATCACCGGTAACGCCAAACGCTCTAACTGTATGGTGATATTCATTAACCAAATTCGTATGAAGATCGGTGTCATGTTTGGTTCGCCAGAAACCACGACGGGTGGTAACGCCCTTAAATTCTATGCGTCGGTGCGTTTGGATATTCGTCGTATTGGTGCGGTTAAAGAGGGTGAAAACATCATCGGTTCTGAGACCCGCGTTAAGGTCATCAAAAATAAATTGGCGCCGCCGTTCCGCCAAGCAGAATTTGACATCATGTATGGTACAGGTACCAATCACCTAGGTGAAGTGGTTGACTTGGGTGTCGATATTGATGCGGTCAAAAAATCGGGCGCTTGGTATAGCTACAATGACAGTAAAATTGGTCAAGGTAAAGCCAACGCCATTAGATTCTTGGAAGAAAATCCACAAATCGCCCAAGAGATTGAAGCCAAAGTGCGCGCTGCTAAGCTTGGTAATGTGGAACCTGTGCTAGAAGAAGCGCATGACGTTGAACCCCCTGAGTTTGTCGAAGGTATGCAATAACTACTTAGCTAACCAAAACCCTAGTTTTTACTGGGGTTTTGGTTTTTATACTGGTCAACTTGTTCCCCAGCCTGTTAGCTTTTTTTAGTCACGGTTAAAACCGCTATGCCAGATCCTAAATCCTTGTTAAAAAATATCGAAAATCAGTTAATGACTGATGAACAACGCCAAGCTTACCATGACAAGCTTAAAGCCGAGAGCTACATGCGTTGGCTGGCGTTTTATTATCTTGGGCGGCGTGAGCAGTCTAAAAAAGAGCTGCGGGACAAACTATTGGCAAAAGGATGTGATGCGGCGGCCATCGAAGCGCTTTTGCGCGAATTTGAAGCAGAAGGCTATCAAAGCGATGAGCGTATGACGTCTGCATTGATCAAAGAAGGTATCGGCAAGCAGCATGGTACCCAGCGGATTTTTCAAACGTTGAAAAAACATGGATTAACCACCGTCAATTCGGTCAGTGCGATTAATACATGGATTGAGATGCACAATGATTTTTTTGAGGATTTATTACTCAATGACATTGAATCAGACACGGCGGATGACGACACAAATGAGGCCTATGAAGTGGATTGGCTTGCCCAAGCGGTGACAGCACGGGTACGAAAATACGGTGATGCCATCCCGACAGAGCCTAAAGAAAAAGCCCGTCAACTGCGATTTTTGCAATATCGGGGCTTTGCTGCCGATGTGTGTTTTGATGCCTTAAAGTATGACTTAACTACTCTAGCTAATCGCTAGCGCCACGGCTATTTTTTTACCGCCAATTGGTCAAAAATTGCGCCATCTTTAAAAAACTTGCTCATAATCTCATCCCAACTACCAAAAAGTTGATTTGGCTCAAACGTGGCAATTGCAGGAAATTGGCTTTGGTATTTTGCCAAAGTCGCCGCATCCACAGGGCGCAAATAATTCTTGGCCATAATCTCTTGGGCAGGTGTATCCCACAAGCCTTTTAAATAGGCTTTTGCTAATTCAGTGGTACCTTTTTGCTCGGTAACGGCATTCACCACAGCAACAGGGTTATTAATCTTGACCGAATAACTGGGATAAATAATCTGTAAGTTTTTATCGGCAAATTCTTTTTTGGTAATTTGTGCTTCATTCTCTGTGGTAATCAGCACATCGCCGATTTCTCGTTGTAAAAAGCTTGTTGTCGCTGCCCTTGCGCCACTGTCATACACTGCCACATTGCTCAAAATTTGCTTCACCAGCGTTTTGGTTTTGGCTTCGTCATTATTGAAGTGGTGCAAAGCATATCCATACGCCCCCAAGAAACCATATCGCGCTGTCCCACTGGTTTTTGGATTGGCAATCACGATACTGACACCGGGTTTTGCCAAGTCATCCCAGTCTTTGATTTGTTTGGGGTTGTTGTTGCGAACTAGTAGTACCATGGTGCTGGTATAAGGTACCGCGTTATTGGGAAACGCTTGTTGCCAGTTTTTATCCACCAAGCCTTTTTTCACCAGCAGTTCTACATCTGAGGTTTGGTTCATGGTCACCACATCCGCTTTAAGCCCATTCGCCACGCTCAAGGCTTGTTTACTTGAGCCACCATGCGACTGCTGGATAGTGACGGTCTGTTTTTGCTGCTCCGTAAAAATCGGGTTGTATTCTTTATACAACTCGCGGGACACGTCGTAAGATACGTTTAGCAAAGATACACCATTGCCGTTAGATGCTGAAGCGCTGGCTGCACTATCGTTTTTGGGTGGGGCTTTTTGGCAGGCAGTTAAGCTTGCCACTGCCATCACTGAAATGCCCGCTAATGCAAAGACTTTGCCTTTAGAGTAAGTACGGGTGGTGAATGGGTGATTTTGGGTCGCGTTTGTCATGTTTTCCTCATAAGTTTTCAAAGTGCCAAGCTAAACATCCAATGGCTTAATGATTGAAAATATAGTAAGGATTTTTATTTATACTGTCTTGGAATATTTAATACTTTCATTATTCCTTAGATGAATAAAAAGCCCGTAATGCATACGGGCTTTGAAAGTACAATTCTGCGATTAAAATTTTAAAAACGGGTTTTAAATTTTGGCGCAACTGGATTGGCCTGTCCGTTAACTGTCGTGGTATTTGCGCCTGCTTGGTTGTTTTGTCCGAATAATGGACCACCGCCACCGCCCATGCCTTTGGTCAACCCTTGCACCGCTTTCATCATTTTGCTGATGCCCGATGGGTCGGATAGCATTTTCATCATTTTTGCCATTTGCTTGTGCTGCTTTAACAGCTGATTGACGTGCTGCACGTCTTTACCCGCGCCTGCCGCAATACGGCGTTTACGGCTCGGGTTGATTTTATCAGGGTTTTTACGTTCAAATGGGGTCATGGAATGAATGAGCGCTTCCATTTCTTTGACCTTTTCTTCTGGCTTGGCATCTGATACCGCTTTTTGGATATCCGCACCGCTCATGCCTGGCATTTTATCCAAAAAACCCGCCATGCCGCCCAAATTCTTCATTTGTTGGAATTGGGTTAGCAAATCCTCAAGGTCAAACTCACCGCCTTTTTGGATTTTTTTCGCCATTTTTTCCGCTTTTTCGCGGTCAATTTTTTGCTCGACTTCTTCGACCAGTGACAGCACGTCACCCATGCCCAAGATACGCTGTGCCACACGCTCAGGGTGGAAGGGCTCAAGCGCGTCAAGTTTTTCACCACGACCCAAGAATTTGATCGGTTTGCCAGTGATGGCACGTACCGATAACGCCGCACCACCGCGCGCATCGCCGTCAGTCTTGGTCAAAATCACGCCGGTCAAAGGTAGCGCATCATTAAAGGCTTTTGCAGTATTTGCCGCATCTTGACCGGTCATTGAGTCAACCACAAATAAGGTTTCTGACGGAGTGACCGCTGCGGTTAAGGCTTTGATTTCGTCCATCATGGCTTCGTCGATGTGCAGACGACCTGCGGTATCGATAATCAAAATATCTTGAAACTGTACTTTGGCTTGTTCTATGGCGCGTTTGGCGATATCAATCGGATTTTGGTCAGCACTCGATGGCACAAAATTGGCTTTGACTTGCTCAGCGACTTGCTCAAGCTGCTTAATTGCCGCGGGGCGATAGACGTCCGCAGAGACTAGCATGACTTTTTTCTTATGGCGCTCTTGCAGATATTTGGCAAGTTTACCGGCTGTGGTGGTTTTGCCCGCCCCTTGCAATCCCGCTAGTAGATAGACAACCGGTGGCTTGCCTGTCATTTCCAGTGATTGGTTAGCACTGCCCATCATCTCGGTCAGTTCGTCATAGACGATTTTAACAAAGGCTTGACCTGGGGCGAGTTCTTTAAGGACTTCTTGACCTAGGGCTTTGTCTTTTACCCGTGACACAAAATCGCGCGTCACTGGCAAGGCGACATCAGCTTCTAATAGTGCCATACGCACTTCACGCAAGGTGTCTTTGATGTTGTCTTCGGTTAGCTGCCCTGTACCAGAGATACTACGTAAACTCGTCGACAGGCGTTCGGTTAAGGTTTCAAACATATAATTTCTCTAATCTATTGCTATCAATTTTATAATCTTACTATTTTATGCTAAATTAGCTAAAACTGCTAATATAATACCGATAAAATCGCGATTTGTTACATGGGTCATGCTAGTATAACCATCGCATTTTGCACGTATTTGATGATTTTTGATGAGGCTAGGGTGTTTGTAATCTTTGTACTTGCGTTAGTCTGTTATGGCTTAACTACCGTCTATTTGATGTGGGCAGTTACGCAACAAAAGCCCATCCGTAAAGGCATGGTGCTTGGGCAATTGCTGATTGGGTTATTGGGTCATGCGGTGGTGTTATATCCTGATATCATTACCCAAGGCGGTCTAAACTTTAATATTTTTAATGTCGTGTCGTTGACGACATTGTTTATGCTGTTATTTTATTGGGGATTTTGTCTTTATCGCCAAATTTTGCCGCTTGGGATTTTGGCAACGCCGTTGGCATTCTTGGGCATGATGATTGGTTTTTTTGGCGATGCACCGTATCACCCGCTATCAACCATCAGTCCTATCTTACAAGCCCATATCATCATGTCTTTGGCGGCCTATTCGGTATTATTTATGGCAGCGATTGCCGCGATTATGCTACGGCTACAAATCAGCGAACTCAAACGTCAAACCTTTCACCGTGTCTGGGTCGATAAACTACCTTCACTACAAAGCATGGAAGCGTTGCTGTTTGATATGATTACTGTGGGTTTTACGCTATTGTCGATTTCGCTGTTGTTGGGCTTTATTGATACGACCAATTTACTGGCGCAGCATTTGGTACACAAAACTGTGTTTAGTCTGTTGTCTTGGTTGGTATTTGGAGCGTTATTGGTTGGGCATTGGCGCTTTGGCTGGCGAGGTCAACGCGCCGCTAATATGACGCTATATGGTGTGATTTTACTTGGCTTGGCGTTTATCGGAACGAAGTTTGTGTTGGAGCTGATTTTAAACAAATAAAAACCCCAATTTTATCGCTAAAACTGGGGTAAAATGCTGCTAAACTAAGTAGCCGCTAAACTAAGTGATAAGTAAGCTGCTAAATTAAGTAACTAGTAACTAGTTAGCCAATTTTGATTGTACGTAGCTGATAGCACTTTGCACCGTGGTCAATTGTGCGCTGTCTTCATCAGGAATGGTAATACCAAATTCGTTTTCAAAAGACATTACCAATTCAACAAGGTCAAGTGAATCTGCACCGAGGTCATCCATAAATGAAGATTCATTTTTGATGTCTTCTGCATTCACGCCTAATTGCTCAGCTACTGCGGCTTTTACTTTTTGTTCGATTTCGTTACTCATGCTTCTCTCCTTGCATTGGGGTATATGATATATCGAGTAAACTACATATTAGAGCATATTATCATGCTCATTGCCTATTTCAAAATAAAATAATGCAACCTGTTACTATTTCAAAAACTGTATTTTAAGTTCAAAAACCGCATTTTAAGACCTGTTAGGTTGGTGTTTGGCAGGCTAATCCATTTACATGTACATGCCGCCATTGACGTCAAGCACGGTACCGGTAATATAACCTGCTTCTTCACTTGCCAAGAAATTTACCGCAGCGGCGATGTCTTCAGGTTTGCCCAGTCTAGCTAGCGGAACGGCATTAAGCATGGATTGAATCAATGCTTCATCAAGCTCGCTGGTCATGTCGGTGTCGATAAAGCCTGGTGCCACGCAGTTGACGGTGATTTGGCGTGACCCAATCTCCCGAGCCAGTGAGCGGGTAAACCCTTCAATACCTGCTTTGCTCGCCGTATAGTTGGTTTGTCCGGCGTTGCCCATCGCAGCGACTACTGAGGTAATATTAATAATGCGACCTTGCCGCGCTTTCATCATACCTTTTATGGCGCGTTTACTGGTACGAAATACCGAGGTCAAATTCACGTCGAGCACGCGCTCCCAGGCATTGTCATCCATCCGCATGAGCAGACCATCTTGGGTAATGCCGGCATTGTTGACTAGCACCTGTACATTGCCAAATTCTTTTTCAATGCTATCAAATAACTGGTTGATTTGCTCGGCATCTTGCACATTGAGCACACGACCTGCACCACCCAATTCCTGTAGGTAATCATTGACTGCCGCTGCGCCTTTTTCACTGGTAGCAGTGCCGATGACAAGATAGCCTTCATTTGCCAGACGTTTGGCAATTGCTTGACCAATCCCACGGCTAGCGCCTGTCACTAATGCAATACGTTGAGTCATATACTTCCTTGGGTTTTTTTATTGGGCTGATAATTGTTGTTTTATATTGTCTAGTTTGGTCACTGTATCGGTCGCTAGTGTGTTAATTTTCTGCGCTTGGCGTTTGGCTAGTCCTGTCAGCACGCTACCGCTGCCACATTCGATTTGTAAGGTGACTTGCGCGTCTGCTAACTTATTCTCAATAGTCGACCATAGCACGGGCATATTAAGCTGTTCAATCAAGGCTTGTTTGATTGCGGTGACATCGGTTTCTACCCGCGCATGGCGATTTTGTATCACCGGAATGCTGGGTGGGTTAAAGGTCACGTTTTCTAATTCTGCGGCAAGCTTATCGGTAGCAGGCGTCATCAGCTGGCAATGTGACGGTACACTAACTTTTAGCGGCATGCTTTTTTTACCGAGCGCAACGATTTTCTCTGACGCTAAATCCACGCCTGCGACATTGCCTGCAATCACTACTTGCCCTGGCGCATTAAAATTCGCTGGACTGACCACTGCCTGCGTATGCTCCGCTACTACAGCGTCACATATTTGTTGTACATCTTCATCGGGCAGACCTAAAATCGCTGCCATTTTACCTGTTTGTGATTGCATGGCAGCGCTCATATACTGACCGCGTTGATGCACCAGCTTTACAGCATCTGCCAAACTCAATACCCCAGCGGCACACAGCGCACTGTATTCACCCAGTGAATGCCCTGCAACATATGCCGGCTGTAAATCAAGCTCATCGTGCAGCACCCGCCAAATCGCCATACTAGCGGTCAATAGTGCAGGTTGGGTATACGCGGTATCATCTAAAGACGCGGCACCTGACGCCCCTTGGCATATCGCCCACAAGTCAAATCCAAGGGCCGTTGAGGCTTCATCAAACGTTGCTTTGACAGTAGGATACTGGGCTGCCCAATCGTTTAGCATGCCCACACTCTGTGAGCCTTGTCCTGGAAAAATCACAGCATATTTCATAGAGGCAGCATTTTGTGATGAAGTGGCTGGTTGATTTGCGCTGGTTTGGCTTTGCATTGGGTTGTCCATAATGTCCTAACTTATTATATTGTACTGCTTATGTTGTATTGCGCCTACTAGAGCGCTAAAAAACATGGTCAAAAAAATTTGCTTAGGCGATTTTTTGGTCGATTACTTTACCAAATGTTATCAGCAAAATCAAAATGGGTCATTAGCGTGGATTGACGTTATAGGCTTATCAAACTTAACTGGCAATAATATAACTTACTCTCCAGCCAGCAGGCAAAAGTAAGCCAGTAAATTTATGTGTACAATTGTACTCTGATTATTATGGCATATTGAAAAAAAAATTCTAGTTTTTTCTTTCGGGTATTTTTACATAAAAAACAAATAAAAAAAGGCTGATGATAATTCATCAGCCTTTTTGGTGCTTAGCCAATGCATACTAAGCCATGTCAAAGCCCTGCATTTTGCGCTAATTATTCAGCAACGGCTGCTACTTTGAATAATTGACGACCACGGTAAAAACCGTCTTTAGTCGCATGGTGACGGATGTGTTTTTCACCGGTAGTTGCATCTACAGCAACAGCATTGATTGTGATGCGGTCGTGTGAACGACGCATATCACGGCGTGAACGGCTTTTACGGTTTTGTTGAACAGCCATGAGGTTAGCTCCTGTGCTTCTCGCTATTAAAACATCGTTCCCTTAACCTCATTACATCATCATGCAAACAACTTGGTATCGATATTTGGCATGGATATAAGGCAAACTATTGGAACAGACAATCAGATAAATTTATAAACGCCATATTATACGTAAAAAAACCTATTTAGCAAAGCCTTAACCGACATTTAGTGGCAAGTTTTTGTTAATACCTGTATGACCGCCTATATAATGGCGTGGTTGTTATTAACTTTTTAGGCTTGCCAGTACCGCAAACGGATTTTCTTTTTCCGCCACTGCCTCTGGCAACTCGCCCACCTCAGTCACTGCCATTTCGCAGTCGTCATGCTTGGGCGCTAATGGCAAATCAACCAATAACTCATCTTCAATCATCGGTAATAGCCAAAGTTTATTGTCATCCGTTAGCTCATCAATCAGGATGATTTCTGTGCCTTCATCAAGCAATGCGACGTGATTTTCATCTTCAAGCAGCGCAAGCTCACTATCGACATCCAGACTCACTGCGACGGGGTCTAGGCAGCGCTGGCAGGTTTGCCAAAGCACGCCCGTGGTGTGTAATTGCCAAAATACCACATCCCCTTTTTTCTGAATATCTAACATCACATCCAGTGGCTGATCGTTGTCATGATGTTCATCACCCAAGGCATAGATACGTGGCAAATCCTTGAGACTCACCTTGCCTTCCCAGTGATAATGGTTGTCATTGTTATGCTCCCAACGTGCCAAATCAATAAACTTGACCAAGCTGGCACTAGAGCCAATCTCACTGGTGGTGTTATTGGCGGTTTTGGCTGGGGCAGTTGTTGGTACATCTTGCGATGATTGTGATGGCACGTTTGATGAAGAATGTAGCGTCATTTCACCGCTCCTGTTAGTTATTTTACGTTACAGTATAAAGCATACTGACGTCCATTGCATGGTAGCATGTTGTAGGCGTGATTTCCTAGTCGATGCGGGCGGTTAAATTGTATAATAGCAATTTTTATCGACCCTACTTTTGCTATGTCCACACACCTATCGCCACTATCTGCACAAATATCACCACGAGCCCTTGCTATTTTTCCCTTTATGACGCTGCCTTTTGTCAGTCAATTCGCGGTGGCGCCTGTGTTAGCCAATGATATTGACACAACTATGATTGACCAACAAAGTGCGCAGTTAGCATTAAGGGTTAATTTTTTGCCCGTACTCGCCAGTATATCAAAGACAAAAAATCGCCCTTTGATTGACTATCAATGGGTATCGGTGGAAGCATTACAAGTGCGATGGCTGATAGGTTGGTTCAAACGGTGGTTTTGCCATCGTGATACGATTTTGGTCAAAGGCGGGCATGAGCCTGAATATTTTGCCGCGACCGATACCGAGCCTGCCAAAATTGTGTTTGCGCATGGATTTTTTGCCAGTGCTTTGCATGAAATTAGCCATTGGTGTATGGCAGGTCAAAAACGCCGATTGCTCAATGACTTTGGCTACTGGTATGCGCCCGACGGACGTAATCAGCAGCAGCAGCAACAGTTTGAACAAGTAGAAATCCTGCCGCAAGCGATTGAATGTTTATTGACGCTGGCTTGCAACAAACCCTTTAGCGTGTCTAAAGATAATTTGTTTGCTGATTTTGATACCAGTCAGAGCACTTTTGAAGCCGATGTGCAAGCCCAAGCGGTAAAGTTTTGGCAAACGGGGCAAAAACTGTCAACCGATGCCAAAGTGTTGCTAAGCCAGTTAACCAAACTACGCCCGCTACCATTGACCTCGTTTGATATCTATCATAATTTTATCAAAGTTAATTTTTATCAAAGTTAACTAAGCCAATAAAAAAGGCAGTCATTGAACACTGCCTTTTTTATGGGGGATAACAAATTAATCTTCTTTATATTTTTCATGACAGGATTTACAGCTGGCGCCCAAATCGCCAAATTGGGTTTTGATGCCATCAACACTGGTTGCAGTTGCAGCGGCGGCATTGAGGGCACTGGCAGCGGTTTTAAATTTATCAATTTGTTGTTGGAACCCTGCAGCATCGCGCCAAATTTCATCTTTTGCTTCACCGCCTTTGGCTGTTTCTGGATAATGCACCCAAGGATTTTGGTTAAGTTTCTCGGCGGCGGCTTTGACTTGCGCGGCATCAAATTTGCTTGGATCTTTGACCATCGCACCAATGGTTTGGTTGGTTTTTTTCCAATCTTTCATGATTCTTTCACGCGCTTTTTTGTGGTCTTCTGGCGTCATGTTAGGATCAACTGCCGTGGTCGACGTCGTTGTGGTACTTACCGTAGCGGTTGCCGTTGCACCATTGGCGCTAGCGGTAACTGTGGTAGCTGGCGCTGAAGCAGTAGGTGTGGTGGTGGTTTCTGTTTTTTTATTACAGCCTACCAGCGCCATCGCAACGATTAATGGGGTGGCAAATTTTAATGCAGTTGACATCGTCCTTTCCTTCCGTGTTTTTTTATATGAATTTAATAATTAATGTTATTATCAGAGTGTGGATTAATCTTCTCTAAGGATTTTAACAAGTATTGGCAAAAAAATTATTATGATTTGGTAACTAAGCTTAACCACTGTGCCTAACCACTGTGTGAGATAGGGTGTGGTTTTTTGATTAAGTGCTTTGTAATTTGATTGCTTTGCCTTGGGCTTTGATGGGCTTACCTTGTAGGACGGCTTGGGCAATTTTGATATGTTTAGGGTCATGAAAACCTGTGATGTGATACAAGGTTAGACCGTCAGCATTGTAGATAATCATGCCATCAATGGTCGGCTCAATGCTATCGCTAGGCAATAATTGATAACTTGTGACTTTAGCACCTTGGTGATGGCTAAAACCTTGTTGCGTCAGTCGCAGTTCACCTCCTGTTAAAGTAGGCACTTCTTTTTTTTGGTTGAGTAATTGCCACACAATACCTGCGATGATGGCTAGTAAAATCATCAGCGAGCCGATGGCAACTGAGAGCATTTTAAATGCCATCAATAGCCCTACCCCGGCAATGGCGATACCCATCCAGAGTATTTGGGTCAGCTTGTTTGGTGTCACCGCTTGACTTTGCAAACCAATGGTAACGCCTGTGTCGGTGACTTTTAACATACTAATCTCTATGACAATTAAAAGGGCGTATGCACTACGCCCTTACTAGCCTAGCCCACTTTGTTAGGCTATTTTACCAACCTAGCACCGCTTGTTGTTCAGCAATCAGCTGTTTGATGCCTTCTTCGGCAATTGCTAGCATCTCATCCACTTGCGCACGGGTAAACGGTTTTTCTTCGGCCGTCCCTTGAATCTCGATAAACTCGCCTTTTTGAGTCATGACAACGTTAAGATCTGTGTCACAGCTTGAATCTTCGCTATAGTTCAAATCCAACAGCACTTCACCATTTTTGATACCCACAGAGACGGCTGCCACCAAGCCTACCAAAGGATCGGCTTTGAGTTTTTTGGCGGCTTGTAATTTTTCTAATGCATCGACCAATGCCACAGCCGCACCGGTGATACTGGCAGTACGGGTGCCGCCATCGGCTTGCAGCACGTCACAGTCGATATGGATGGTATTTTCCCCAAGCTTTTCAAGATCTACCATCGCCCGTAGGCTACGGCCAATCAACCGCTGAATCTCTTGGGTACGACCTGATTGTTTACCTTTGGCGGCTTCGCGTTGGGTACGCTCGTGGGTCGCACGTGGCAACATACCGTATTCAGCGGTAATCCAGCCCTTACCTGTGCCTTTGAGCCAGCGTGGTACTTGGGTTTCAATACTGGAGGTACATAGCACTTTGGTATCACCATAGCTGACCAGCACGGCGCCTTCGGCATGTTTGGTAAAGTTACGCACAAAACTAATTGGGCGAAGTTGGTTGTTTTCACGATTATCGATACGCATAAGATTCCCTAAAAAGACCGCTTTGACGGTTTGGTAGATAGTTTTTAAGCAATGGGCAAAAATTACAGTGGTTTTATGCTACCTTGCCAACCCAGTTTTAGCAAGACAATTCCGTCGGCGACATAGCAGGTTGCTATTCAAGCCCTTCACGCTTACGTAGCTCTTTACGTAAAATTTTACCAACATTGGACTTGGGCAGACTATCGACAAACTCGACATAGCGTGGGCGTTTATAGCCACTTAAGTGCTGTTTACCAAACGCCAGTAGCTGCTCAGCGGTGACGCGGTTGTGTTTTCTGACCACGAATATTTTGGGCTCTTCCCCGCGCGTCGCGCTTGGTACCCCAATCGCCACACACTCAAGCACATCGGCATGTTCGAGCATCACCGACTCAATCTCATTTGGGTAGACATTAAACCCTGACACCACAATCATGTCTTTTTTACGGTCAACGATTTTGATAAAACCGCGCTCATCAATGATGCCAATATCGCCCGTGCGCAAATAGCCTGTCGCGGTAAACGCATTGGCAGTCTCGACAGGTAGATTGCGATACCCCACCATCACTTGCGGGCCTTTGACGGCGATTTCTCCGCGTTCGCCAATGCGCACAGGTTGGTCGTTGTTGTCCAATAAGATGATGTCAGTGGCAGGGGTTGGTAGCCCGACTTTGTTGGTAAATTCTGCGATAGTTAATGGATTAAAGGTAATCACAGGCGCGGTTTCTGAGAGCCCATATCCTTCGATAATCGGTAACCCTGTGATGGTGTGCCATTTTTTGGCAACACTGGGTAGGATTGCCATGCCGCCGCCAATGGTGGCTTTGAGTTGGGAAAAATCGAGCCTTCGAAATTCAGGATGCTGTATCAAGGCGCTAAATAGCGTATTAACCCCCAAAATAAAATGCGGCGGTGTACGCCTTAGCGTATTGACCAGTTCATTGATATCACGTGGATTGGGCACCAGCCTTGAGGCAAACCCACGATATAAAATAAAAACACAGCAAATGGTGAATGAAAATACATGATACAGCGGCAACGATGCCAAAATAATATCTTCCTGCCCTTCTTCATCGTACGCGCTGCGAATCAACGCATCGATTTGCAGCAAATTGGCAATCACATTGCCATGACTGAGCATCGCGCCTTTTGCCGTCCCTGTGGTACCACCGGTATATTGAATTAATACGATATTCGATAACGTGAGATTTGGGCGTTGATAAGCCTTGCTAGCGCCCGCTAATAAATGACTAAAATATATCCAATTACCTTTTGGCGGTAAATCGGTGGTCGCTGAGACCAGATTGATTAATGCACCTTTGAGCTTACCTTTTAAATCGCCCAACCGACAGATGATTAAATGATGTAAATCGCGGTTAAGGTTATCGGCAATGTCTTTATAGGTATAAATAAATTTATCTAATATAAACAACGCCTTGATGTCGGCATCATCCATTTGGTGCTCAAGCTCGCGGCTGGTGTAGGAAGGATTCATACTCACTAGCACCATGCCAGCACGGATGACGCCAAGGGTAATCACGGGATATTGCAAAATATTGGGCAACATCACGCCAATAGCATCGCCGACCTTGAGCCCTAATTGCTGTAAATAAATGGCAATCTTTAGACTCAGTTTATCTAGTTGCTCGTAAGTAATCTGCTGATCATCGCAGTAATACGCCACTTGCCGCGCATGTTTGGCAAACCCCGCTTCTAAGATGTCAATCAGTGACGTTTGTTCATTTGGCATATCGATGGTACTACGAATGTTATAGCGCTCGTAGCTAATCAGCCACGGTTGCTGATTTTCTTCCCATTCATACATCTCATGCATCGGGCGGTCATTGATTGGTGAAATAGCGTCATCCATAAACTCAGTATTGCTCATAACAGCCTATTGGTATCCCCAATTTTATAAGGTTAGTTGGGCGCGATGCAATAAAAAACCCAACTAATCTGATATAGAAAAGCTGGGTTTTGGCAACAAGCGTTAGCTTACTTTTTTTCTTCAAGTTTACGCAGTTCTTTACGCAGGATTTTGCCAACGTTCGATTTTGGCAATTCATCCACAAACTCAACTTTACGCGGACGTTTATAACCCGTTAACTCGCTTCGCGCATATTGCAGCAACTCTTCCTCAGTGAGGCTTGGGTCTTTACGCACCACAAACGCTTTTGGTACTTCACCGCTTTTTTCGCTCGGTACCCCAATCACCCCGACTTCTAATACTTTAGGATGCGCCGCTAGCACCTCTTCAACTTCGTTTGGATAGACGTTAAATCCTGATACCAAAATCATGTCTTTTTTACGGTCAACAATTTTAAAATAGCCTTGCTCATCAATGACAGCGATGTCACCAGTTTTGAAATAACCGTCTGCTGTCATTACTTCTGCAGTGGCTTCAGGGCGCTGCCAGTAGCCTTTCATCACTTGTGGACCTTTAACTGCAATCTCACCACGCTCACCTGCTGCGACTTCATTGCCGTTGTCATCGAGCAGTTTGATGTCGGTGTTGGGCATCGGGATACCGATTTTGGCGCTAAATTGTTCTTGTGCCAAGGGGTTTAGGGTGGCAACGGGTGAGGTTTCGGACAAGCCGTAGCCTTCTAAGATATTGGTACCTGTAATGCGTTTCCATTCTTCAGCGGTTGAAGGCAATACCGACATACCACCCCCTAGCGACAAACGCAATTTGCTGTGGTCTAATGCCCGAAAACCGGTGTGGTGCGCCAAGCCATTAAATAATGTGTTTACCGCTGGGAAGAAGACTGGCTTATATTTTGCTAATTCTTTGACAAAGCTGTCCAAGTCGCGTGGGTTTGGAATCAATACACCCGTAAAGCCCATGTTCATACCGAGTAGCGCACAGGCGGTAAATGAGAAAATATGGTAAAGCGGTAAGGCAACGACGACGTACTCACCCACCATCTGATTGGGGAACACTTGCCTAGCGAACTCTTGGCACTGTAGCATATTGGATACCAAGTTACTGTGGGTAAGCATCGCACCTTTGGCAACCCCTGTGGTGCCGCCAGTGTACTGTAGTACCGCAATATCACTGCCTTTGATACCCTCTGGGCGCTGATAGCGACTGGCAGATGCTTGCTTAATTACACTCTTAAACGTCACATGCCCGTCAATTTGCCAAGCAGGAATGGCTTTTTTGACATACTTGACCACGGTATTGACTAGCATACCTTTGAACGTACCCATCAAATCACCGATAGAACAGACGATAACGTGATCAACCATTTTTTTGCCGATATCCTGATAGGTTTTGGCAAAGTTTTCAACGATAAATAACGCTTTGGCTTGCGAGTCTTCTAACTGATGCGCTAATTCATGAGCGGTGTATAAGGGATTGACATTAACTAAGATAAAACCTGCGCGAATGATACCAATCATACACACTGGGTATTGCAAGATATTTGGCATCATCACTGCAACGGTATCGCCTTTTTTCAGACCCAATCCCTGCAAATACGCCGCGATTTGGCGGCTATAAGTATCTAGCTGACGATAGGTCATGCTACTACCCATACACACAAAGGCATCACTTCCATTGAATTGTTCGAAATTCTTTTCAAAAACATTCATTAGGTTAACTTCGTCACCGGGCATTTGCATGTTATAGTTCATGCCGTAATGCTGGTAAGTCTTTAACCAAGGTTTCTCATGATGATCGGTAAGCTTTGGCGCATGTGGCTGCGCTTCCATATTATCGATGGGAGTATCGATGGGCGCAATGTCTTGTGCATTATTGTCAGGGGTTTGAGCTGAGGTGGTTGATTCATTCATGAGAAATGTTTTCCTTAGGTATGCGGTCTATCAGCGAATAGCATATTGATAATTAAAAGAATTTTTATAAAAAGGTCCATCCCACTGCTAAAAATTATATTAAAAATCGCGGCCAAATGTACTATTAACATACTAAATATTTACTCAATTCTCAAGCCTATTCTCTGTACTTATGGGATGATAAAAATGATTTCGCGTCGAAATAGTTATCCGTTATTTGACCGTTAAAGCGGCTACAGTGTCCAGTTATCTTTAAAAGGCGTTTTTGCGACACAGTTTGACGTGTAAAACTGGGCAAATTTGCCATGTCATGGATTAGCACTTGTTTTTCTACTCTCAAGCTTTATGATATTTCCTCATACTTCTTATCTCTCTTTTGCACTTTCTTTCTTTTGCACTTTCTTTTATTTTTTGTCATTGATTAAGTAACCATTATGTCTGATACCCTTGTAGCAAAAATTACCAAACCAAACGATTTGAACAACCCTACTCGCTCAGTCGCTGAATTTACCGAAAACGCGTATCTAAACTACGCGATGTACGTCATCATGGACCGGGCATTGCCACACGTTGCCGACGGGTTAAAACCCGTTCAGCGCCGTATCGTGTATGCGATGAGCGAGCTTGGGCTCAAAAATACCGCCAAACCCAAAAAATCAGCGCGCACCATCGGTGACGTCATTGGTAAATACCACCCGCATGGCGACTCAGCTTGTTATGAAGCCATGGTATTGATGAGTCAGCCGTTTAGTTACCGTTATCCTCTCATTAGCGGTCAAGGCAACTTCGGCTCGCCCGACGACCCAAAATCCTTCGCTGCGATGCGCTATACCGAAGCCAAGCTATCGGCTTATGCCAATACCTTACTAAACGAGCTCGGTCAAGGCACTGTCGATTGGCAAGACAACTTTGACGGCACCTTGCAAGAACCCGTCACCTTACCTGCCCGCCTACCGAATATCTTGCTCAACGGCACAACCGGCATTGCAGTCGGTATGGCAACCGATATTCCGCCACATAATTTGTCTGAAGTGGTCAAAGGCTGCATTGCGCTACTTAAAAAACCCACGATGACGGAAAAAGAGCTGGCAAAGTACATCCCTGCACCCGATTTGCCGACCAAAGCAGAAATCATCACCTCGCCTGAGGATTTGCTACAGCTATATAGAACGGGTCGTGGTAGCTACAAAATGCGTGCTACTTATCATGTCGATGACAAAGAAAAAAACTTAGTCATCATCGATGCGCTACCCTATCAAATCTCCGGCAATAAAATCATTGAGCAAATTGCCAATTTAATTAATGCCAAAAAACTGCCTTGGGTGACCGACATCCATGACGAATCCGACCACCAAAACGCTTGCCGTATTGTGCTTGAGCTGCGCTCCAACCGTGTTGATATCGAGCCGATGATGAGCCATTTGTTTGCCAGTACCGACCTTGAGAGTAATTATCGCGTTAATCTCAATATGATTGGGACCAATGGCAAACCCCAAGTCAAATCACTGCTTACCATTCTTACCGAATGGCTCTCTGTGCGCCGAGATACCGTCACGCGCCGTCTGCAATACCGCTTGGATAAAATCGAGCAGCGTCTGCATATCTTGGCAGGTTTGCTGATTGCCTATCTTCATATTGATGAAGTCATCCGTATCATCCGTGAGGAAGACGACCCAAAAGCAGAATTGATGACGCGCTATGATTTGACTGAAATCCAAGCCAATGCCATTTTGGACATTCGTCTGCGTCAATTGGCACGCCTTGAAGAAATTGAGCTCAAACGTGAACAAAGTGACCTAGAAGCAGAGAAAGCCCAAATCGAAGCATACTTGAACAACCCAGACAAATTGACTGGCTTAATGATTGAAGAGCTCACTGCCGATATGAAAGAGCATGGCGACAAACGCCAATCGCCGATTGTAGAGCGCACGGAAGCCACCGCGCTTAAAGAAACTGACCTAACCCCAAGCGAGCCTGTGACGGTCATCGTGTCAAAATCAGGCTGGATTCGCTCCGCCAAAGGGCACGATGTCGATGCCGCCAATATGAATTACCGTTCGGGCGATGCCTATCTTGCCCATGCGCAAGGCAAGTCCAATGAAAAAGTCTATCTCATGGATAACACCGGTCGCAGTTATCGCCTCGATGCCCATACCTTACCCTCTGCGCGGGGGCAAGGCGAGCCACTCACAAGCCTGCTAAAACCTACGGGCGGGGCAAGTTTTGTCAACGTGCTGATGGGACAAGATGGCAGTAAGCTCATCATGGCAAGCTCGCAAGGCTATGGCTTTATCAACACTTTTGCTGATCTTGATACCAACCAAAAAGCGGGCAAAAATGTGATTAATTTTGATGACGCCTTTGGTTTAATAACCCACCAAATTGGTGAGCAAGATACGCTAGTTGGCGTGGTCAGCTCGGCAGGGCATTTGCTGGTATACCCATTGACTGAGTTACCGATGATGAAAAAAGGTAAAGGCAACAAGCTGATTGATTTAAAAGACGGTGACAGCGTGGTCGCCATCACGACGTTTAGCGAAGGGGATAGTTTGTCATTGGACAGTGGTAAACGCACGTTGACGCTCAAACCGATGGATATTGCCAATTTTATGAGTACACGCGGTCGACGCGGTGCACTCTTACCAAAAGGGTTTCAAAAGGTGAGTGGGGTTCAAAAAATCTAATGGATAAACAATTAGATTTTGACTATATTCGCTTTGAATGGGACATTAGTAAAAATACTAGTAATCAAACCAAACATGGATTATCCTTTGAATTAGCGATTTATGCGTTCTTTGATGAACAGGGTTTTAGTGAAAGACATCAAATTGTCGATGGTGAACAGCGTTGGCGTACTGTGGGTATGATTGATGGTTGTGTGGTTGTTTTTGTGGGGCATTTGACCCATTATGATGATAAAGATACTGAGGTTGTAAGGATAATTACTGCCCGCAAAGCAACCAAACAAGAAGAGAGAGAATACTATGGCTACCGTTAGTATGACATTTAAAAAAGGGGAACGACCACCTGCATTAACTGATGAGCAAAAAGCGATGCTTACTCGGTTGAAAGCAATGCCCGATAGTGAGATTGATACCAGTGATGATTGGGGCGATTTGGAAGCCTTAACCATTGAGTCAGATAAGCATTTGGTTGAAGACTTTGCTAAAGTCTGCCAAAGCCAACGCCTGAGCATGAATGAGGTGATTAATCAGTTGATGCAGTCTTATGTTAAACAATTTGGCACAGCTTAGTGCTATTTGATAACGTTTAATCGCTGAATAATGTCAATTTTATGCGCATTCGTGGTATACGTAGGGCGTTACTGCCAAAAGGGTTCTAGAAAGTCAGCAGTATTAGAAAAGTAACGAACTAGGATTACTTATAATGAGTAGAAATAAAAACGAAGATTTTACACTAGCAATTAAACGTCAATTAAGGGAAAGAGTAGCTAATTACTGCTCAAACCCTAATTGTCGTGTCCTTACTATTTCTACAAAAGAAAGTAATTCCACTAGCATTCATATTATAGGGGAAGGTGCTCATATTTGTGCTGTTCAACCCAATGGTGCTAGATATGATATTAAGATGACAAGTGCACAAAGAAAATCTTTCGATAATGGTATCTGGCTATGTAGAAATTGCCATAAGATTATTGATAGTGAACCAGAAAAATATTCTGTGAAATTATTAAAAGAGTGGAAAAAAGATGCTGAAGAATACTCAGTTGAAAATATTGGAAAACGACCGAAAACTGATATTGATATACAAGAGGCGCAGCGAAACCTTTTATCAGCTATGCCGTTAAACTCAATTAGTAATGCAATTGATAATGTCCATAAGAGTGTTAAGCAAAGTTTAGAAAATTTAGACCCGAGGTTTAGTGTAATTCCTAGTTACCAGAATGGTCAGACTTACTACACTATACAACCCAAAGTGAAAGAAGAAAGATTAAAATTATCTATAGATATTGACCATAATTACACCAACAACTTGGAATTTGAAGAGTTATTCAAACATGGAAAATCAATTTCATTAAATAATATAACCAGCATTAACACGGATTCTGCTCTATTTAACCACATCTTTAATGTGGGAACGTCTCGCCCTAATGAAATATTTATTTCTCCGAATAAAATATTAAAGGGTCATATTTTATTCTCTACAGACGATGAGAGCTTTGTAGGAGAAAACATACAAAAATTAGATGGCGATATCAGTTTTGGTTCAGAGACATTTAGTTTTTTAGGCTCGATAAAAGGTGTAGTCAATTTCAGTTTTAATAAAATCCCTTTAAATCCTCTCACCCAAAGTGGTAAATACTCAGCTTTTCTTACCTTTAACTTCGAGAGTTGGGAAAACAAACAGTTACGTTCATTAGATGGAATTGATGAAGTTTTTAATTTCTTTAAGTTAATTAGAAATGACGACCTTTTAATAAGCTTTTTTATAAACGATATTCGTATTGCTAGCCTGTCAACTGATTTATTTAAAAATGCATCCTCGAATAGTAACTTTCTCTATATTTCGTACCTTTATAAGTCTTATAAAATATGTAAGCTATTAAATCTACCTGCACTTTTACCAAAAGATTGTATAATCGATTTTGAGGAATATAAAAATATATCAAAAGTTTATGCAGACCTCTTTGAGAAACGGATTGTATCCTACGAAGAAATGTCAAAAAACGGTGTAATAACTTTTTGTGTGTGTGATGAAAACTTTCATATTTTGCAAAAGTTCCTAGAAAATCCTCAGGGAGAATATTCTTTCGAAATAACACATGAATTCAGTACTATTTTAATTTTTAATAAGGAGTTTAACTTACCGCCTAGTAAAGTTCTGCTGGAAAATTTTTCAATTAGGTCAGATAAAGTACTTTTAAAGCTTGGGGAAGATATTAAACTCGAATTAATTCCGAATATGCAATCTTTATATAAGACAAGATATAAACTACACTAATGCATTCAAAATGCTCTTATTAACTTTCACACTGTTAAGCTTTGCCCGACTAATAATCCCGTGATAAATCAACACAAAAACCGCCTTTAACCGTTGGCAGAAAATCGCTATGCTCTGCCAACTTTGCAATGAAAATCAAACTTTCTATGTACGACTCTGTATTTCAAGACATCAAAACCCATATCGTTAGCTTCACAGGCTTAGAAAAAGATGCCCTACATATTTATGTCGGCATTGGGGTATTTCTTATCACAAGTCTACTTTTTAAAAATCACCGCTATCGTTGGCTTATCGCCTTATTTACGGTGATTGCTGCTGCCAGCATGGGTGAAGTGCTAGACAGACATGACCAGCTTATAATCGACAAGCACTGGTACTGGCAAGGCAGTGTGCATGATATAGTAAACACCTGCTTTTTCCCTACTCTTTTTACCTTGATACTCACCTTTACCCATTTTTTTGAGCGAAATATTGCCCAAGCTCATGGTTCAAAACGTTAATTGGGTATCAACTTTTAGCAAACTTTTGGTTCAATCTTGGCAAACTCAGCGATTCGGGGTAAAGTAACCTCATTTTTCACAGTATTTTTAACATCACAGTACTTTTAAAATCAGCTCTCTCGCATATATGGACAGCCAACCCCTTATGAATCCGCAATTACAGCTTTTGCATCCTTATCCGTTTGCCAAGATGGCAACCTTGCTACAAGGCATCACGCCAAACCCAGACTATGCCCCGATTAAACTGGGTATCGGTGAGCCGCAGCACACGCCGCCACAGTTTGTGTTAGACGTCATCAAAGACAGTCTGGCTAAAATCCAAAATTACCCCACCACCAACGGTTTGCCAGAGCTGCGCCAAGCGATTGCCGATTGGGTACAGCGCCGTTTTCAGGTCAAACAATTAAATGCCGACACCCAAGTGTTACCGGTGATGGGTACACGTGAGGCGCTATTTAGTTTTGTGCAAGCGGCGTTTGACCGTGAGGATAGCAAACGACCTTACGTAGTGATGCCAAATCCGTTTTATCAGATTTATGAAGGGGCGACGCTGCTCGCTGGTGGACAGCCGTATTTTGTCAATTGTACCGCGGACAATAACTTTGTCGGGGACTATGACAGCGTGCCAAGCGAGATTTGGGAGAAGACCCAACTGGTCTTTGTGTGTAGTCCAAACAACCCAACTGGCTCGGTGATGGATATGTCGCAGTGGCAGCGTCTGGTTGAGCTATCGGATAATTACGGCTTTATCCTAGCCAGTGACGAGTGCTACAGTGAGCTGTACTTTGATACGCCGCCAATTGGACTACTAGAAGTCTGCGCCAAACTCGGACGCGATGATTTTGCCAATTGCGTGGTGTTTCATTCGCTGTCAAAACGCTCCAATCTACCTGGCATGCGCTCAGGATTTGTGGCAGGTGATGCCAAGCTACTAGCGCCGTATGCCCAGTACCGTACTTATCAAGGCTGCGCGATGCCGATTCATCATCAGCTCGCTTCGATTACCGCGTGGCAAGATGAATCCCATGTGGAAGAAAACCGCAAACTATATCGCCAAAAATTTGATTTGTGGATGGACAAGTTGTCAGGCAAATTACCGCTACGCCGTCCTGATGCCGGTTTTTATTTTTGGTTGCCGGTACAAGATGATGAGCAGTTTGTTAAAGTGATTTATGAACAGCTAAATATCCATGCGCTTGCAGGGCGTTACCTGTCTCGTGATACGCCCTCATACCAAAAGAACAGCGGTAACGCTGGCAAAAACCATGTGCGCATGGCATTGGTCGCAGACATCGCACAAAGTAGCAAGGCGATTGACCGATTGCTGAGCTTAGACTTATCAAATTTGGTGTAATTTTTCATAAAAAAAGTGATGGCTAGATAGATACATAGATACCATCACTTTTTTTGACTTTTGTAAGCCTTCAGCTTGTAAAGATTCAACTTGCAACGACTGCTAGTCTTCAAGATTTTTTAGCAAGGTACTGACCTGTGCCAAGCGTTTGCGTTTTTGGTGGATATCATGGGTGACAAAGATGTCATCGGTTTCAGGTAGCATGAACCAATCTGGGTGGCGAAACGTGTTCTCAATATCTTGTAAGCCACTTTCCCAGTGTTCTTGCATGGTCGAGCCGCTAAACTCGTAGTCTTTATAGCCGCGCTCATAAGTCTTTTTGTGATAAATCAGATGAATCACGTTTTTGACACCGACTTCCGTCATTTCGCGGGCTTTGTTGACGCACAGTTCTTCAACTTTATCAATTTTGGCATCGTCATCGATGATTTTGAGTAACTCTTTGATAAGGCGCGTATAACGCAGCTTTTGCGCCATAAAGTCAGTAACCATGCGGGTTTTGCTGGAATATTGGATGTCTTTGATGCGCTCGTCAATCTCCATCATATTCTCTGGCACCGTGCCCTTGGCATTCCACAAATCCACTTGGAAAATCAATTGCTTGAGGTGCTCTTCATGGCTTAAGATTTCATTGAGCGGCGTATTGGACACCAATCCGCCATCCCAATAATACTCCCCATCAATCTCAACCGCTGGAAAACCTGGCGGCAATGCGCCCGATGCGATAAAGTGATCGTAGTGCAGTTCTTCATTTTCATTGCTAAAAATGGCAAAGTTACCGTTACGCACATTGACCGCAGACACCGATACTTTCATCCGATTGACGTCATTGACCAGTTTTAAGTCACAATAACGCTCCAGGGTTTCGCGCAGCTTGTCGGTGGTATAATAGCTTAAGTGATTGGGGGTGGTGTCATACGGCACAAAATAACGCGGTTTAAAAAAGCCACGCTGTCCTTCAATCATGGTTTGCCAAGCCTCGGTGGTAGATTCCATCACCCGCAGCTGCTGCTTTAAAAAGCCATTTTCAAATATCCAAGGCATAAAATGGCTTACCATATCAATCTTGCTGAGTTTATCTAACTCATTGGCGGTTTGACGGTAGACATTCAGCCCTGCAGGGGTGTAGTTACGATGGGTAATGGTGTTCCAAAACCCTTGCAGCGCCGCCAAGCGGTTCTCTGGACGGTTACCTGCGATAATGGCGGTATTGAGCGCGCCGATTGAAATACCTGAGATACGGTCGATTTTGATGCCTTGTTTATGCAGTCCTTCATATATCCCTGCTTGGTAGGCACCAAGCGCACCGCCACCTTGCAGCAGCAATGACACGCTATCGTATTGTTTGACCAATTCTTTGAGTGGTGGTGTGCCTTGTGGGGTGGGTTGATTGGGGTTTGGGTTTAGCGGTTCTATCGCCGTGATTGGTGATGAAGTATCAGTTACCGGCTGGGGTGGTTGCGCAGGTGTGGAAATAGTTTTTCTAGTTGACATAGTAATCTCATCATCCATAAATATATTGTTTTTTTATCTAGTATAGAAGATATATCACTCAAGCATTGTAGCAAGATTTTATAGCGACAAAATGATGTATGTGTGAATTTTTTTAGGATTTTGTCATTCATGAGCTTTTGATTAAATATCTACATTGTTTCAAGGTGAATACACGCAATTTTAAAAAACTGACTTATAGTAAAAAAAGCGGCTCAATCATTGTTGTATTTAGAACGTAGGTATTTAGAGCGGAGATATTTGAAGCCTAAATATCTGGAGCCTAAATTCTGAAGCCTAGATATTTAGAGCCTATGCGCTACGCCCGTATCTTTTTAGCTAACAATTTGCCGTTTAAATGGACAGTTAATCGCCCAAATGCACGTCTTTGACAATCACTTGCTGATGGATGGGGAAATTACCGAGCGTCGCCCCTGCTTTGCGGTCAGCAAAATAATGTTGCAGCGTTTCAATGACATTTTGGAACGCCAAGTCTTCCCAAGGAATGTCTTCTTCGGCAAACAGCGCGCATTCTAGACTCTCGATGCCCACTCCAAATTTGCCATCTTTGAGCGAGCCGATAAACATCACATGAATCTGTCCGATATCGGGTATGTCGTATAGACAATATAACTCTAATGCACTACCGATAGCTTCGGCTTCTTCAAAACACTCACGATTGCCCCCATCTTTCATGGTCTCGCCAAGCTCCATAAAGCCTGCGGGCAACGTCCAATAACCATGACGCGGTTCAATCGCGCGGCGACAGAGCAAAACCTTACCTTCATGAATGAGTAAACAGCCATTGATGACTTTGGGATTTTCGTAATGGATGTAGCCACAAGACGGACACACGATGCGCGGACGACTGTCCATCGGCGGGATTTTGGTTTCGGCTAGATGACCGCATTGTAGGCAGTAAGGCATGGTATTTTCCTATTATTTTTATGTTTTGTAAGGTGAAAGTCGTTTTAAGTATGGTAGCATTGATTGCAGGTTTTTACATGATAAAAATGAGTTGAGCAGCTGATTATGAGCAAGTTTAGCTTAGTATTTAACTTGGTATCTAGCTTGATGTTTAGCTAGGTATTAAGTTTAGCATTATTAGCAGGTTGTAACGCGCCGCATACCCAGCCTAGTATGCAAAAACCTGTCTCAGCTATGCCAGCATTACCGCTTGATAGTGATATCGACAATAGACAATGAGTTTTAGATAAATTCGGTCAACTCAAAGCGCCCTATAAACATTGCGAAATTGCCCATTAAATTTTGATGAATTAAAAAATATGTCCACAACTAGATTTCAAAGTCCTTTACTGAACCAACTGGCAGAGCGAATTGCAAAACTGCCATTCGACCCCACGCCGCAGCCGTATTCGGTACTCATCGCCATTACCAATGAAGCTGAGCCAAAAATTTTGTACTCGTTGCGCGCTTCGGATATGCGAGAACATGCCGGCGAAGTATCATTTGCTGGGGGCAGACGCGAAGACACGGATGATAGCAACCAAGCTACCGCGTTACGAGAAACGCATGAGGAAACCGGTATTCATCCCAGTCAAGTGACTGTGCTCGGCGAATTGCCACTACAATTTGCCAAAAGCGGGAGACCTGTCAAGCCGATTGTGGGGGTGATACCACCCAGTATTAACCTTGTGCCAGAGATGTGCGAAATTGCAAGGCTATTTTGGGCAGACTTAGCCACGCTTATTCGCCAGCCGACCATCGATTATGCGTATGATTTGGGTCGGCAAGTGATGGTATCACCGAGCTTTATCATTGATGGCGAGACCGTGTGGGGCTTGACTGGACGCATCACCGCCAGCCTACTGGAAATGGGATTTGACCGCCAAATTGATTGGTATTTTAATGTTCACGATAAATAGCCAATCAACCACAAACCAATCACTGCAGCGCTGTCCACGCTAGCATTTCATCCAGCACGGCTTTGGCATTGCTATTATTTTTGACATTGTCGGCATTAATCATCCCAACCACTGCATACCATTGTCCTGATTTGCCTTGAACATAGCCTGCCATACTGGTGACATTATCGAGCGTGCCTGTTTTGATCCAAGCATGCCCAATAGCAGGGTTATTTGGCTGGCGCAGTTTCAGCGCTTTGATGGTACCCGACTCGCCTGCCACACCCAACGAATCACGATATACGGTAAAATTGGGTGAATGATAAGCGAGAGTTAGCAGCGCCAACATACTATTGGGCGCCACGCGGCAATCACGGCATAAGCCTGAGGCTCTAGTCATCACAGGGGGCTGTACTTGGGGCAGCTTTTGTTGCCACCACTGGTGAATGTAGGCAAAGGTTTTTGGATAAGTGCTGATGTGCTGCTTGTCGGCATACAGCGGTAGCGACAAGGCGATTTGTTCTGTCATCACATTGTTGGAGTGCTGATTGATGTCTTTGATTTGCTCGTGCAATGGATTGGAGGCGACATAGCCAACCAATTTTGGGGTCAAGGGTTTGCCAAAGTATTTTAGGTATAAGCGAATATACCAAGGTAGCGCTTGCGGTATCGCCTTGGCTTGCTGCATATAGGGCACTGCAGGGTTGGCAAATTCAATGTTCCCTGTAAAGTTTGGCAAGATTTTTTGCCAATCGGCGATGATTTGTTGTTTGACCAGCACATCCCCATCAGGAAACGTCAGATAGCGCTTTTGCTCACCACAGAAGGCGGATGCGGTTTGATGAAAGCGCAATCCTGTGGACGTCAATGTCCCAATCCAATCATCTTGGTTGCTATTACAAGGCGCTTGACTGGCTTTAAGTGTTGTAGGCATAGTAAAGTTTGCCAGCGCAGGCTTTAGGCTGACTTGATACGCCGCTACGTCTTTGGGATTAATCGAGGGTTTGCTTTGGATTTGCTCAAGATTTGCCGCGGGATTGTCGATATCTGTCGAAGCCGATGTTGTGGATCGCGTGACGCTACTGGTATTAGGCTTTACGACCGGTGTGGCATTGGGTTTTGGCAGTGGCACTAAATCCACTTCCACCGTACCAAAATTGGTCAATAAAGCATTGGGCTGGGCATTATAAGGGCGTAACCCTTTACCATCAAACGCATTAACATCAAAATCTACCCCTTGAAACTGCTGATTATCGATGATTAAACTGCCTTGCACCTGCTGAATACCCTGTGCTTTAATCATGGCAAGCAGCTGGTACAAGCGCTCGTTTTCCAGTTTTGGGTCGCCACTGCCCTGCACAATCACATCGCCATAAAGCGTGCCTTTCCAGACAAAACCATGCTGATACAATTTGGTTTGCCAAACAAAATCTTTGCCCAAACTATCGAGCGCCACATAAGTGGCAATCAGTTTTTGCGTAGATGCGGGGGTACGTGGCACATCAGCATTATAACTAAACAAAGCAGTTTGGGGCGCAGTCGACGCTGCATTTTGCGCATTGTCCGTTAACGGCTGTACCACCATGCTCATGCTATCGGTCGGAATATTGGCTTGGGCAAGTTTGGCTTGAATCGCTTGAGGTAGCTTATTAACTGGATCGCGCTGACCCATGACTGCATGGCTTTGCCTGGTCACTGGGTCAGTGGT
Source organism: Streptomyces cinereus (assembly GCA_014647715.1). Taxonomy (GTDB): domain Bacteria; phylum Pseudomonadota; class Gammaproteobacteria; order Pseudomonadales; family Moraxellaceae; genus Faucicola; species Faucicola cinerea. The sequence goes on along the minus strand of BMPS01000025.1, from coordinate 1,439 downwards.
CATCGGCGGTACTGGTGTGGTAGCTGACGTATGACCCACCAAGGACAGACAAGCCATCGATAGCAACAAACCCGTTTTTAAAGACAATAATTGAGTAGCGCAGGTTTGCAGACCCACGGATTGGCGCGAATTTTTCATAACAACAGCAACAATTTGACGAATCTATACTAGGTATCGAATCTTATTAGGCAAAAATAAGCTGCCACCTTATCGCTTTTTGCCATAAAAATCCACTGGATTTCATAGCAAATCGGCTAAAATTAAGGCATTTAGACAAACTGCCGTAGCCTTCTGTTGCAATTCTCTACATTTCAATTTTCAGTTATTTGCTAAACTGTCGCCTAATTGCCACATTTCAGTCACTGCTATTGCCGTTTTGGGTTTTAGTTGAGGATTCTAACCCCATTGATTTGGGTGAAAAGTTATTTAGATTAAAATCATTTAAGTTAACAAGTGATTTATATTAAAGTTATTTGGATTAAAATCATTTAGGTTAACAAGCTATTTAGATTAAAAAATTATTTAGGTTAAAAAAACTCTATGTTAAACAAATCTACCGCCACCTCTGCCATGACTATAGGCGCTATCAGTGTTGTGCTAGCGTTATCTGCATGCTCAAAAAAAGATGACAAAGCCGCGACCACCACTGCTTCTACAACGACGACCACCACCACGTCAACCTCTAAGACTACCGCACCTGTGGCCGCTTCCCAAGCCACCTCTAGCGCGCCTGCTAGTGCTGCTGTCACCACCACAGATTCGTCAACCACGACAACTGTCATCACGCCAGCGACTGCAGAAAAAACCGCCAATGTTAGCAGCGCCCCTACAGTTGCCGCCAAAAATGCCGCGGCTGCGACCCCCAATCTTGCCCTAAAAGCAGATTTGACGCAGTTATTTAAAACCTTAAACGAGCTTGACCGCACTACCCAAGCCAAACAAGCAGAAATGGCAAAAAAAATGCAAAACGCCAAAACGCCTGCTGACCAACAAGCTTTCTTTAAAGAAGTGGTGGCACAGTTAGATTTGCAAAAAGCCACGCTCAACAAATTAAAATTTAATGACCCCCGTGTCGCACAAACCCGCGATAAAATGGTTGAAAGTATTACCAATAGCCGTGCCGGTACAGCGGCTTTAATCAAAAAACCAACGGCAACCCCAGAGACCAATCCAGAAATTGCTAAGTCGATGGAAAAAGCGCAAAAATCTGCTGAAGAAGCCCGTACCATGTTGATGCAATTAACTGAGGAAGCAGGCATCAAGCCAAAAGGCGCAGACGCCGCTGCTAGCAAAAAATAAAGTCATCTTTAAATAGGTTCTGTTGAACATTCAAAGCTTCAGCCAATGATAAGCAAAGGCTAGAGCGACCAAATTCTCATAATTACGTTTAAGCTTCTCATACCTTGTCGCAATACCCCGATAATGCTTAATACGGCAAA
>BMPS01000024.1 GCA_014647715.1 Streptomyces cinereus | reverse complement strand
TTAACAACCATTTGGAGATTTTATCCATGATTTAGCCATTGTTTTGCTTATTTCATTGCCATTCTTTGTTATTTTTGGTTTGGTGGTATGCCTCGAGCAAAGGGGCTGTTTCGTGCAAAGGTCTCAAGTAATTATTACCCGTTAATTGCATTTTAGCGGGTTTTTTACGCTTTTTATCATAAATTTGCCTTTCGTTACCGTCAATAACATGACGCGTAACTTTAATTTCACTACAATACCCCCATTGTTTTTTATAACTAACTGTAATGCCATGCAGTAAATATTGTTATTGTTTATTATTTTATGCGTGCCATACGTTACCCTACGTTAAATTCTTTATATAAGTGCTTGTGTTTATTAAACTATTTTTAGTTCGCCGGTACTTACAAAAATTTTAACCCTTTTTCGGGTTGTACTTAATTATTATTTATTTCGATAGTTCTCTACGATGGATAGGGATTTATCACCGTCCTAGGTATAAGGGGAGCCAACCTGTTTGGCTCTTTTTTTAGCGTTAAGTTAATAACGACCTATTTTGGATGGAAGCTTTTTTGGCGAGATTTAGGATAGATTTGGATAGTTGGATTAAGCCATGTACTTATTTGGCTTGGCTGATTAGTACTTAGTGAATTAGTACTTAGTTAACTGCCACTAGGTTTGACGAGTACTGGGCTTAACTATCGATTCGGTTCTTAGTTTCATAAAATGTTTTCATTTGGCATAGTTGTTTTTATTAATTTAACGTATCTAACGTGTGTGCACCGTGGAGTGACACATGCCGCTAAACTCATCATTTGAGCATTGTGATGATTTGGCTTTGACCTATCCTGCGTCGATTTCGATGTCGGTCAAAGCATTTTTAAGCCCTTTAACTTTATACCCGTTTCAACACCCTTTATTACACTTTAGTAAATACGCGACCCAATTTAAACGCTTGCAATTCTTCCCGATTCAATTCAAGCCCTGTTTGGGTGGGGAGATGTCGCCAAAAATTGCCCAGTCGCGTGTGCCAGCGGTGCCTAGCCATGTGCAAGATTTGGCGCAACTGGCTAATCCGTCTGCTAGTCTTATTAATCGCTTTATCAAGCCGCTAAAATGGTTGAGTGCCAGTAAAAAGCTGGTAGCTGTGATGGGAATTGGTTTGCCCTTAGCTTATGTTGCCACCCAGGCGGGTATTACTGACAAAGTCGTTAATGGCAATGCTATCAATACCCTTGCCTCACCTACTAGCATGGTTGCAGCACCAAAAATGGCGACCTTTGATAGTATCCTGTCTCAAAAGCAGCTGCGTATTGCCACCGTCAATGGTAATACCACCTATTTTGCTCAAGATGGTTTTGAGCACGGCTTTGGCTATGATGTCATGCGCCATTATGCCAAGCGATTGGATGTTACCCTGAGAACCCAAGTGTTTGCCAGTGATGCGGACGCGATGGCGGCTGTCAAAACGGGCAAAGCCGATATCGCCCTGACCAATGTGTCAGATTACCAAAACACCACTGCGTTATCATCGCTGAGTCTAAGCTGCGACAAAGATTATTTATCAAAGCAGGGGCTCAACGAACATGTTGCCATACAGCTAAACCCCAATGATGTCAAACTCAACGACGATGTAAAAAACTTCCTGTGTGGCGGTCAATCGCTCACCCGTAATCAACATTTAGCCGCGTTTTATAGTCAAACACCATTGGCAGAGCCGTTTAATCAACAACATTTTGCCGATACCATGACACGCGTGTTGCCCATTTATGAACCATCTTTTAAGCAGACAGCAAACAAATACCGACTTGATTGGGAACTGCTTGTGGCAATGGGGTACCAAGAATCGCATCTGGATGCAGAAGCCACTTCGCCAACGGGTGTGCGCGGTATCATGATGTTGACCAATGCCACTGCCAATGCGATGGGCGTTGATAATCGGACCGACCCAACGCAGAGCATCCAAGGGGGCGCTAAGTATCTAAGTCAGCTGCAACATGAATTTGCCCAAGTGCCAGCATCGGATCGGGTATGGTTTACTCTAGCGGCTTACAATATGGGTCCACAAGCGATTAAAGATATCCAGCAGATTTTGGAAAAGCGCGGTATTGATGGCAACAATTGGGCAGCCGTGTATCAGTATTTGAAAGTTAATAGCCAAAGCAATAGCCGTTACGTGCAGTGCTTAGATTACGTCACCCATATCCGCAGTTATTTGGAGGCGTTAAAATTAGACAAAGTCAATCATCGTCAATTGACTTGATGAGTGTGTGTATAAAAAACTAAACATTTTCAAAAAAGAATGGTTTAACGCCATTCTTTTTTTTATGCTATCACTTCGTCGTTTTTAAAAATTACTGACTTATTGTTAACATTATTAACCTAAGGATAGCACGTGACCCAGCTCCAGAATCAGCCCCACACTCAATCAAGCACTCAGCCTATTTATGCCAGCCATTACCGTATTTATTTGGAAGATACCGATGCAGGCGGGATTGTGTATCACGCCAATCATTTAAAGCTGTTTGAGCGTTGTCGCCGTGATTGGTTACGTGCCTTGGGAATGACCAGTTATTTTTATCAAGCGCATTCAGCCGAGGCTGTGAGTCAGGACGTTACTCACCATAGCGATAGTGGCAAACCTGATATCCAATTTGTAGTGAACCAAGCCAACATCCGTTATGTGCGTCCGATTCTGCTTGATAGCGAAGTCACCGTTGTGATTGAGACGGCAGACTGCAAATCTGCGTCATTACAGCTTGAGCAGCGAATTTATGATAACCACCAGCAGCTGTTAAGCCAAGCCGAGATAAGTATTGTATGCGTGGCTACTAGTAAAGATGAAAAAGGGCAAACCCAAGTTCGCCCTACCCGTTTGCCCAAAGCATTTGTACAGCTGCTGCAGCTCGCTCGGTAACTGTATGATTGTTTTGCTTTACAAAGAAAGGTTATTTTGCTTTACAAGTTTGACAGATAACCTGCTCATCTTCTAGGCGGTATGCCATCATACTACCGCCCCACACACACCCTGAATCCGTGGCTCTGGCATTTGCCAAATCCACTTTGGCTTTTAGCGCCGCCCAGTGACCAAATAAGATTTTACGTTCGCGCGGCACTTGCCATTCAAACCACGGACGAAACCCCTCTGGCATTTTATCATCCAAACTGGATTTAAAGCTAAACTCTAGCGTGCCGTCCATTTGACAAAGGCGCATACGGGTAAAATAATTGCAAATCGCTCGCATACGCGCGTAGCCTGTCAGCATATTTGACCAAGGAACAGCGGTGTCGCTATACAGGTTTGGCAGCAGTCTATCGAGTTGCCATAAGCTACTTTGTAGCTGAGTTTGCAATTCTGACGCATGCATGGCTGCTTGGGTAATACTCCAGTTTGGCGGGATGCCTGCATGCACCATCACGGTTTTATCATTGGGATAAACAAGCAGCGGCTGGCGACGAAGCCAGTTGAGTAATTCATCACAATCTGGGGCGTCAAAAATCGCTTGGGTTCTATCCTTTTTCTTAATCTTTATGACACCACGCCATACCGCGATCAAGTTAATATCATGATTGCCCAACACCATTTCGGCAGCACCGGCTTGGCAAAGACGTTTTACCAGACGCAGCGCGCTCAGCGAGTCTTCACCACGTGCAACGATATCGCCGACAAACCATAATTTATCTTGCTTTTCATCAAACCCAATTTGCTTGAGCAGTGCCTGCAAATCGGCATAACAGCCTTGAATATCGCCAATGACAAATTGATGTCGAAAACCCATAACACCTCATAGATCTTGAAAGTAAAATTTTAAACAGCTACAAAAAAATTAACCATTTGCCGCCATGCCGTTTGCCGCGATACCATTAGCCGCGATGCCATTAGTTAACGTCACAAAATCTTGTACTGATAACGTCTCTGGACGCGCCAGTGGATTAAGTCCCCACGCCACAAGCTGTTGTTCTGTGACCGCAGGCAAAATCGGCGACTTTTTAAAAATCGCCCGCAGTGTTTTACGGCGATGATTAAATGCCTCACGCACCACAAGGGCAAACAGCTTTTCATCGTCAGCCACAATCGGTTTTTGTTGATAAGGTCTGAGTCGAAATACCGCACTCGTCACTTTGGGTGGGGGGTTAAATGCCCCATTTGGCACCGTCAGTAAATAATCAGTTTCACAATAATACTGCATCATGACGGATAAGCGACCATATTCTCCGCTATCTACCGCTGCGGTGATGCGATCAACCACTTCCTTTTGTAGCATAAAATGCATGTCTTCAATGACATCGGCAAAACTTAATAAATGAAACAATAACGGCGTAGAAATATTGTATGGCAAGTTACCGACAATGCGCAATTTTTTGTCAGGCGCAGCATTAGGGTTATCGCCAATGATTTGCTGGTACAGCGCACGGTAATCCACTTCCATGGCGTTGGCTTTGACAATGGTTAAGCCATCATTGCTATTGGCGCCAATGCGAATGCGCAAGCTGTCTGCCAAATCGGTATCAAGCTCGATAACGGTCAAGCGATTGACTTCCTTGAGTAGCGGCTCAGTAATCGCGCCCATGCCTGGACCAATTTCAACCATCAAATCATCGCGACCTGCATGAATACTGTCAATAATTCTCCCAATAATCACCTGATCATGTAAGAAATTTTGCCCAAAACGTTTTCTAGGCTGATGTGATAAAAAAGCAGAGACTGTCACTCAAAACATTCCTATAAAAATGAAATAATTATCAATGTTGTGCAGTCTACGATAACCCTCACCGCAATCAGACACAAATCATTATCAAACTGCTCATTATAGCATAGCTTGACGCTCCATTATGACAATTTCATGATAACTCGAGACGCTCGCAATAGCATGGCAAAAGTATGACGACACCGTGCCAAAAGCGTGGTAAGAGTATGACAACAATTTGCACCATCGCTTAATTTGAATTTTTGTAGTTTATATCATGCTACAAATTTTTGATGGGTCAATTTTTGATGCGTCAATCGCCTGTCGAATTCTGATGACTAAGTTGTTATAATGCAACCAATTTAACTAACCCTTTATTTAGTGAGCATTGTATGGGCTTTAATTGTGGTATCGTCGGACTGCCAAATGTTGGTAAATCAACCCTGTTTAACGCATTGACCAAAGCTGGGATTGCGGCAGAAAACTTCCCGTTTTGTACCAAAGATCCCAATACTGGGATTGTGCCTGTACCCGACCCACGTCTCAAACAACTTGCCGATATCGTCAAACCTGAGCGCGTTGTGCCCACCTCAATGGAATTTGTGGATATCGCAGGTCTAGTGGCAGGTGCATCCAAAGGCGAAGGCATGGGTAATCAGTTCTTAGCCAATATCCGTGAAACCGATGCGATTGCCCATGTGGTGCGCTGCTTTGATGATGACAACGTGATTCACGTCGATGGACGCGTTAACCCATTATCCGATATCGAAACCATCAACACCGAACTTGCCCTAGCTGACCTTGAAGCAGTGAGCCGTGCGATTATCAATGTGGGTAAAAAAGCCAAAGGCGGTGATAAAGACGCCAAAGCCATGCTCGATGTGTTTAACAAAATTGAGCCATTTTTAGCCGATGGTAAGCCTGCACGTATGGCAAATCTGGATGAGGATGAGAAAAAAATCATCCGCAGCTATGGTTTAATCACCCTAAAACCGACCATGTATATTGCCAACGTGAGCGAGGATGGCTTTGACAACAATCCTTATCTTGACCAAGTACGGGAATTTGCGGCAAAAGATGATGCGTTGGTGGTCGCGCTATGCAACCAAATCGAATCAGAAATCGCCCAGCTGGATGACGATGAAAAACAAGAGTTTTTAGAAAGTATGGGTATGACTGAGGCAGGGCTTGATCGGGTGATTCGCGCAGGTTATGAGCTGCTTAATATGCAAACGTATTTTACCGCAGGGGTCAAAGAAGTACGCGCTTGGACGGTAAAAGTCGGTGCGACCGCACCAGAAGCAGCAGGCGTGATTCATACCGACTTTGAGCGTGGTTTTATCCGCGCCGAAGTGATTGCATTTGATGATTTTATTGAATACAACGGTGAAAAAGGCGCGGCAGCGGCAGGTAAATCTCGCCTCGAAGGTAAAACCTACATCGTGCAAGATGGCGATGTGATGCATTTTAGATTTAATGTCTAATATTGTGCACTGATATGCTGATTGACATAAATAGGCAATTTTAGTTGCCTATTTTTTGCAAGTTTATTTCTTAAAAACGCTTGACTTGTATTGCAAGTCACTATCTTAATCCTTATAATATGCGTTCGTAATTTTGAGAGCCCTCGTTTCCCAGACACTCACTCTCAACTATTAACTCAAAAAGGTTTTTAAACATGAAAACTATCAGTGCTAAACCACATGAAGTGACACACGATTGGTACATCGTCGACGCTGAAGGTAAAACATTAGGTCGCTTGGCGAGCGAAATCGCATCACGCTTACGTGGCAAGCATAAGCCTTCTTACACCCCTCACGTTGACACAGGCGATTATATCGTTGTGATTAATGCTGAGAAAGTTGCCGTGACTGGTAAAAAAGCGCAAGACAAAAAATACTACCGTCACACCGGTTACCCAGGTGGTATCAAAGAGACTAACTTTACCAAACTTATCGCACACAAACCTGCTGACGTACTTAACAAAGCGGTTAAAGGTATGTTGCCAAAAGGTCCATTGGGCTATGCGATGATTAAAAAGTTAAAAGTTTACTCAGGTACTGAGCATCCTCATACTGCTCAACAACCTCAAGTATTAGATATCTAAGGAGTAACACATGGAACGCAATTACGGTACAGGTCGTCGTAAAACTTCAACAGCTCGTGTGTTCTTATCTGCGGGTACAGGTAACATCGTCGTCAACGGTAAACCACTTGATCAATACTTTGGTCGTGAAACATCAGTAATGGTTGTACGTCAACCTCTAGAATTACTAGATGCTGCTAGCAAATATGATATCTATGTGACTGTAAAAGGTGGCGGTATCAATGGTCAAGCAGGCGCGATTCGCCACGGTATCACCCGTGCATTGATTGAGTCAGACGAAACCTTAAAACCAGCGCTTAAAGAAGCGGGCTTTGTGACTCGTGACGCGCGTGAAGTTGAACGTAAAAAATTGGGCTTACGTAAAGCACGTAAACGTCCCCAATTCTCAAAACGTTAATATTTTTCGTGGTCGAAATTCTCGTATCGACCGCGTTTTTTGGCGTTTACAAAAAAGACTCTTGTTTACCGCAAGGGTCTTTTTTATTTACCTTAGGTAATTTATTTTATTGCAAAAATAGCATAAAATAGCAAAATTAGCGTAATTTAGGCACAGCTAAGGTGGCAATTCTGTAACAACTGATTTACAATAGCCACAAACCCAGTGTGGGAATATGGTTACCCACTTCATTAATCTGGAGGAGTTCTTAATGAGCCATGCCGAAGGCGTCGACGTTAAGCGTCGAAGAGTTTTAATCGCATCCACTGCCGCTATGGGCGCAGTCGGTGTCGCTGCTATTGCTACGCCGTTTGTGCGTTCATGGTATCCAAGTGCAAAAGCAGAAGCTGCGGGTGCACCTGTTAGCCAAGACCTAAGCAAACTCGAAGCAGGACAAATGATTGTTATCAAATATCGTGGTAAACCGATTTTTCTTGTCAAACGTACCAAAGAGATGATGGATAATTTATCAAAAGTAGAATCATCACTTGCCGATCCAAAATCAGAAGGTTCATTACAACCTGACTACTGCAAAAATAATAGCCGCTCAAAAGACAATAGTGAAGTTCTAGTGTGTGAAGGGGTTTGTACTCACTTAGGTTGTGCACCAGGTTATCGTCCTGATGTCGGCGCAGCAGATTTGGGTGGCAGCAGTTGGGTTGGCGGATTTTTATGCCCCTGTCACGGCTCAAAGTATGACTTAGCTGGACGTGTTTTTAAGGGTCAACCTGCGCCTCGTAATTTGCCAGTTCCTGAGTATAGCATCAGCGGTACTATCTTAACGGTGGGGGCATAATATGAGTGCAAAGAAATTTATGCATTGGGTGGATGCGCGCTTTCCAGCGACAGAAACTTATGAATACCATATGTCAAAGTATTACGCACCAAAGAATTTTAACTTTTGGTACTTCTTTGGCGTATTATCAATGGTGGTATTGGTCAATCAGTTAGTGACGGGTATTTGGCTAACCATGATGTTCAACCCAAGTGCAGAAGGCGCATTTGCTTCTGTAGAATACATTATGCGTGATGTACAAGGTGGTTGGTTAATTCGTTATATGCACTCAACCGGTGCCTCGGCATTCTTCGTGGTCGTGTATCTGCATATGTTCCGTGGCTTGTTATATGGTTCATACCAAAAACCTCGTGAACTGGTTTGGCTCATCGGTATGGGTATCTATCTGTGCTTAATGGCAGAAGGTTTCTTCGGTTACTTATTACCTTGGGGTAATATGTCTTTCTGGGGTGCGCAGGTTATTTTAAACTTACCAGCAGCGATTCCATTTATTGGTGATGCCTTGGGAGAATGGGTAAAAGGTGACTATATCATCTCTGGTATTACCTTAAACCGTTTCTTCGCGTTGCACGTTGTTGCGATTCCTTTGATTTTAGTGGGTCTGGTATTTGTTCACTTGGTAGCATTGCACCATGTTGGTTCTAATAACCCAGATGGTATCGATATCAAAAAACTTAAAGATAAAAATGGTGTACCACTTGATGGTGTAGCTTTCCACCCGTACTACACCGTGCATGATATGATTGGTATCGTGGTATTCTTTATCATTTTCTTTACCGTGGTATTCTTCTTCCCAGAAGGCGGCGGTTTCTTCCTTGAGCCACCAAACTTTGAAGCAGCAAACCCACTTAAGACACCTGCTCACATTGCCCCTGTTTGGTACTATACGCCTTTTTATGCAATGTTACGTGCAACCCCGTCTATGTTTGGTTCAGCCCTGCCGGGTGTTATTGTGATGGCAGCATCAATTGCTATTTTATTTGTATTGCCTTGGTTAGACAAATCGCCTGTGCGTTCAATGCGTTATAAAGGTATTTTGTCAAAAATTGCACTTGCTATCTTTGTTGTTAGTTTCTTGATCTTAGGCTACTTAGGGGTAATTCCATCAAGTGATACCGCAACGATTGTGGCACGTATTTGTACTATTTTGTATTTCTTGTTTTTCTTGCTAATGCCAATCTATACATCGATTGAAACTTGCAAACAGCCACCTGAACGTGTAACTGGAGGTCACTAATGAAAGCGGTTAAAAAATTAGTTGCTGGATTGGGTTTGACAGTTGCACTAGGTTTGGGCGCGACAGCCGCACAAGCTAGCGAAGGCGGCTGTGGCACCTACAAAACGGTTGATGGTAAAGAAGCGCATTTGGCGTGTGAAACCGCTCCTGTAGATTTGACCAATAAAGCGTCGATTCAACGTGGTGCCTCATTATTTATGAGCTACTGTGCAGGCTGTCACTCAGCGCAATATGTTCGCTACTCAAAAATGTACAAAGACTTGGACATTCCAAAAGAGTTGGTGGAAAAATACTTGATGCTGACCACTGACCAAGTCGGTGACCATATCAATGCAGGCGTAGACCCAGAGCTTCAAAAGGCTTGGTTTGGTGCACAGCCACCTGACTTGTCACTTGAAACCCGTCTACGTGGTAATGATTGGGTTTATACGTACTTGTTAGCCTTCTATGAAGATCCAAGTCGTCCTTGGGGTGCCAACAATATCGTACTGCCGAATGTTGCCATGCCGTTCGTCCTTCATGATATGCAAATGAACACCTCAAAAGAAGAATATCGTCGTAACATTGGTGATATCGTCAACTTTATGGCGTGGATGGCAGAGCCGCAAGCGCACCAACGTAAAGTCTATGGTTTTTGGGTCATTTTATTCTTACTTGCGTTATTAATTCCAGTGTACTTACTCAATAAAGAATTTTGGAAAGACGTTAAATAAGGGTTGATATAAAAAAAGGTAGCTTAGGCTGCCTTTTTTTATGCGCATTTATTGATTGATTGGTATGATAACTTTGACAGTTATTGCTAATTCAGTCATTTTAAGCTAGGCTTACTCTTTACGCTGATACAGCTTATTATTTTTAACTATGTTGACCCCTACTTCGAATACCCCGTTGATTTATGCCGATGATGGCTACCTAAGTCACCAATTAAGACTGGTTTTACTTGAGAAAAAAATAGAATTTAGTGAGACGAACATTCGTGATGATGAGGATTTTGCCGAAGATTTACCTGATATCAATCCTTATAACACGCTACCGGTATTCATTCATCGTGAATTGATTTTATATAACAATCGCATTATTTTTGAATACCTTGAAGAGCGCTATCATCAGAACAAACTGCTACCTGAAAATCCGATTGAAAAGGCACAATACCGTCAATTATGGTGGCGTATTGAGAAAGATTGGATTAAATTAGCAGATACGCTATTGACCGATAAGGATACATTAGATGTCAATCAAGCAAAGATTGCAAGAAAGCAGCTGACTGAATCTCTTGTTACCATAGCGCCGCTGTTTGCCCATAAAGCTTTTTTTCTTTCAGATACCATGGGTGTATGTGATTGCATTTTGTCATCGATTTTATATCGCTTAAAACCCATGGGTATTGAATTGCCGCTGCACCTGTGCCGTCCGTTGTATCAATATATGGAGCGGATGTTTAATCGCCCAACCTTTAAAACTAGTTTAAAATAGTAATCATTAAAATAAGAGAATCATCATGGAAAACGACTTTCAACTCACCCCGACTCGCCCTTATATGGTACGCGCTATTTTTGAATGGCTTGAAGACAATAACCTAACTCCACATATCATGGTCGATACGACGCAGCCCAATGTCACGGTGCCTGTCGAATATGTGCAAGATGGTCGTATCGTACTTAATATCGCCAGCCGTGCTACAGGTAATTTGGTCATTAATAATGATTTTATTAATTTTCATGCGCGATTTGGCGGTGTTTCGCAAGAATTATGGGTACCGATGCAAGCGGTGATGGGGATTTATGCCAGAGAAAATTCACAAGGCATGTTCTTTGACCCAACGGAATACGATAATGCGCCGCAATCTGAAATCAACGCCAGTCAACCAACCGAGTCCACCGACGCACAACGTCCAAAACGTGAGAACAAAGCAGGGTTAAAAATCTTGGATTAGTGCATTGTCACTGGCAATATGGGTTTAATTTTGTTAAAATAATCAATTACTTTTTTAGTTTTGAATAGGATAACCATAGTCATGGCACGTGTCACTGTAGAAGATTGTCTAGAAAATATCCACAACCGTTTTGATTTGATTCTTGTTGCCAGTAAACGTGCGCGCCAAATCGCACGCGGTGTATCAGAACCTATGGTTGAGCGTGAAAATGATAAACCAACCGTACTTGCCCTGCGCGAAATCGCTGATGGACTGGTGACTAAAGAAATTTTAAACCAACCTGAGCGCGAATTGCCTAACAAATTTCACCATGTTGATTTGAGCATTTCAAGTGGTCATGGATTCTAACGCTAGCTTAAGCCACTGTTAATAGTTAGCGACTATTATTTTATAAAGAGTCACCTTTTTTAGGTGACTTTTTAGTTGAATTAAACGTGGAATGAAACGTGGAATTATATGTAACTTAGCTTGACAATTCGCGGTAATTTTGCGAATAATTAAGATATCTTTATAATACGTTTTTACTAACTTTAGCTGGTTTGATGCCAGCTATTTTTATCCAACCGTTTTTTATGATAGAGTTAACTGCTGACCAGAACACTATGACTTTTTAGCAGGTTAAACCTATCTATCGTACGTTGAGGGCACATTTTTGAATATATCAACTTTACCAAAATTAAGCCATCCTGATGTGGATATTGCACAGTTTGACCTAATGCGTGTATTGGATTATTTGGATGATGCCGAACAGCAAATTGTTCTCAAAGCCTGTGCCTTTGGCGACCAAGCCCATATCAAAGATAAACGCAAATCTGGCGAGCCTTATATTACCCACCCTATGGCGGTAGCGGAGATTTTGGGTAGTTTTCGCATGGATGTCGATACCATTGTGGCGGCGATTTTGCATGATACCGTTGAAGATACCCCTACCACTGAAGAAGATTTGACCCGAGAGTTTGGCAAGGCAGTTGCCCAAATCGTCAATGGTGTCACCAAATTAAAATCCTCCAATGAAAAACACATCAATAAAGCCGCGACTTTTTATCGCATTATTACCGCAACGCTAGAAGACCCGCGCGTATTGATTGTCAAATTGGCTGACCGCTTGCACAATATGACCACCATTGAAGCGGTGCCTGAAAAAAAACAACAGGCAACCGCACAAGAAACCTTGGATTTTTATGTGCCGTTTGCTCGTACGCTTGGGCTTAATGATTTAGCCGACTATATCGAGATTTTATGTTATCGCAGCTTAAATGCGCCCATGTATAACAAGTTATCCGATAAGCTTATGCAGCATGGCTTGGGGCGCACCTTTCAACAAGAAGCTATTCATAACTATTTAAATATTGTTTTGAGCCGACTGGGCGTTAAAGGTTATGTCAAAGATGTCGATAACCGTGTGACTTTGTTTCGCCAGTTTTTTAAAAACCGCGGCGAAATCACCGATTTGCTGTGGCATTATGAATTTATGCTAGTCATGGATAAAGTGGAAGACTGCGACCAAATCGCCAAGTATTTTATCAATAAATACCAAATTGCGCCTGAATGTATCGAAGACAATATCCGTCATCCGCGTGCGGGGGGCAACCAATCATTTACCATCACTTATAAAAACGACCATGACACCATCAAAGTGGTCATTCTGACTAAAACCATGCTCAAAACCACCCGTTTAGGGATTTTGATGGGTGAAGCGGCATCGCCTCTTAGCCAGTCGGTGATTCAGGCCTCTCTACGCAATCTGCAAAACTTGATTGCCGACAATGAAAGCGATATCGAAGAGCAGCCATCCGATGCGGTGACAGTGGTCGATAAACTGATTGACTATCTCCACGAACGTAAAATTATTTGCTATACCCCAAACGGTGATGCTTACGAGTTGCCGCGCGGCTCCACAGCGCTTGACTTTGCCTATACTATCAGTACTCATATCGGTAACCGTGCAACGGGCGCTGAAATCAATGGCGTAGAAGCCAAACTGGGTACGATTTTGAAAACTGGCAATAGGGTCAAAATTCATACCGACCCCAATGCGATTCCAAAAGCGGAGTGGCTAGGTTTTGTGGCAACCAATAAAGCGCGGCGTGCCTTGTTTGAATGGTTAAAAGGCTTAAATCCTGAGCAAAAAGAGCACGAAGGTAAAACCGCCTTTGAGCGCGCGCTTAAAACGCAAAACCTTTCACTCGCTGATGTGAGTGATGAACAATGGCAATTGCTACTTGATTGGCGTGGCTTACAGGATAAAAGTGCGTTCTTTACGGAGTTTACCACAGGTAAATTGCTACCGCAGATTGCCGTTTCGCGCTTATTGACCCAAGAGCAGCTTGCCAAAAACCAAGCCAGCGCCCATGCCGCTAACCAACCGCAAAGCTTGATTGCGGATGCCGCCAATATGGAGATGAATTTTTCCAGCTGTTGTCATCCGGTGTATGGCGACCCGATTGTCGGGCATATTTCAAAAAATGGCTTGGTGGTGCATCGACATAAATGTTTTTCAATTGATGAAATTCGCCGTGTCAATGAATACCAAGTGATTCCGCTACATTGGCGAGTGTCTAACAGTGAGGATGAAGTATCAAAGCGTATTTATTTTGATGCTGCGCTAAAAATCAATCAAAACCTAACCGATGAGCAAATCAGTGATTTAATCTTTATCGTGCGTGACACTCAAGCAGGTTTTGAATATATCGAACAGCGTAATGGCTATACCTTGCTGTTTGTGGTGGTGCAAAGCCGTGACCAGATTGCAAGCTTAATCCAGCGTCTACGCACCTTCTTGGGCTATCCCAATATTGTAAGACTGTATCAATGGAATGACGAAGTGCTACTTTCTCAGAGCCAGAACACGTCTGCACTAAAAAATAAAGATATTTTGTAAACTTATCATACTGTAATAGGAAATAATATGAGCCGTGACATCATTCATACTGACAATGCGCCTGCTGCGGTAGGCACTTATTCACAAGCTGTGAAAGTTGATAAGACTGTCTATATTTCAGGTCAAATCGGACTCGACCCAAACACCATGACCCTAGCCGATGGCTTTGTTAATCAGGCCAACCAAGTGATGTCAAACATCGAGGCTATCTGCCAAGCCGCAGGCGGTTCGCTTGCCAATGTGGTGAAGTTTAATGTTTCGCTCACCGATTTGGTAGATTTTACTGCCTTAAATGAGATTTTTGCGACGCACCTAACTGCGCCTTACCCTGCCCGTGCCGCGGTGCAAGTGGCAGCCTTGCCAAAAGGTGCGGTGGTCGAAATTGAAGCGATTTTGGTTTTAGATTGATTTTGGTTTTAGATGGATGTTAACCCGCTCAAATGGAAGGTGAGTTACAAGACTTGCCTTTTTTTATGTCAAATTTTTGCCCATCTGACCACAGTTTAACGCCTAGAATTGGGCTATAATTCAACCCTACAACAATTTTTAAAGGTGTGTTTTGCTAATCCAAGTTGCCTTACCTGTCCCCATTGATTCGGTGTTCGATTATCGCGTTG
Source organism: Streptomyces cinereus (assembly GCA_014647715.1). GTDB lineage: Bacteria > Pseudomonadota > Gammaproteobacteria > Pseudomonadales > Moraxellaceae > Faucicola > Faucicola cinerea. The sequence goes on along the minus strand of BMPS01000024.1, from coordinate 17,261 downwards.
TGGGCGATGCGTTGCCCGCGATTGGCTGCCGCGTCCGAGTACCGTTCGGTGCGCGCAAATTGGTCGGCATTGTGGTGGCGCATATTGAGCACAGTCAGCTTACGCAAAATGCGATTAAACCTGTATTGGATATACTTGATGAGCTGCCGATTGTCGATGAGGCTTTGCTAAAACTCGCTTATTGGCTATCTGCTTATTACTGCTATCCGCTTGGCGATGTGTTTTCTGTCATGCTGCCGACGTTAATTCGCCAAGGAATGACGCTTGACTACCGACAATTATGTTGGCGACAACTACGTGATGCCACTGACGAGGATTTTTCTACCAGTGCAAAAAAACAACGCCAACAATTTGCTTTATGTGAATTGGTCATCAACTCGCATGGCAATTCACATAGCAATTCGCATGGCAATGACACAAAGCTTGTAAGTGAGTTTGCGCTAGTAGACAATGGCGTTGAACCCGCTTATTTAAAAAAATTTGAGCAAAAAGGTCTGATTGCGCCTGTTTATCAAATGCCATCTTTACCCAAGCTTGCTAAGCTTGCCACCACACCGCTTACCTTAAATTTGCAGCAACAACAAGCGGTGCAAAAAATCACCCACGCCTGCCAGCAGCCACACTATGAAGGTTTTTTGCTCAATGGCATTACGGGAAGTGGCAAGACCGAAGTGTATTTGCAAGTGATGCAAACGGTACTGGCGCAAGGCAAACAAGTGCTTATCTTAGTGCCAGAAATAGGGCTTACCCCACAGACCAGACAGCGATTTGCCGAACGATTTGAAGCCCAAGTATTGATGCTACATTCGGGACTTAATGACACCGTACGGCTTGATGGCTGGCAACAATGCCGACTGGGCTATGCGCAAATTATTATCGGTACGCGTTCGTCAGTGTTATACCCATTTGCCAATTTAGGGCTGATTATTGTCGATGAATCGCATGACCAATCTTACAAACAGCAAGACTCACTGCGCTATCACGCCAGTGACGTGGCGCTCTATCGTGGGTTTCAGCTTAATTGTCCGGTGATTTTGGGCACCGCGACGCCATCGCTTGAAAGCCTGTATTTGGTACAACAAGGTAAACTTACCGAGCTTACTTTGACCCAGCGTGCAGGCGATGCCAAACCTGCCATCATGCAGCTGATTGATGCGCGCCAACAGGCATGGCAAAACGGTTTGGCGCAAAGCTTAATTCAAGCCATTCGGCAAACGTTGGATAAAGATGAGCAAGTATTGGTATTTTTAAACCGTCGTGGCTACGCGCCTATCTTATTGTGTGATGCCTGCGGTTGGCAAGCAGACTGCCCGCGCTGTGATGCGCATTTGACAGTGCATTTTCAGCCAGTGGCAATGCTAAAATGCCACCACTGCGATTGGCAGCAAGCCATCCCGAACCATTGCCCCAGCTGCGGTAGTAGCAATCTTGACCCTGTGGGCATGGGTACGGCGCGGATGGTTGAAGGGTTAACTGAGCTTTTCCCCGATGTGCCTGTGATTCAGATTGACCGCGATACCACGCGTAAAAAAAATAGTTGGGAGCAAGTGTATCAGCGTATTGCTGATAATCCCAAAGCCATTTTGGTGGGCACGCAAATGGTGGCTAAAGGGCATCATTTCCCCAATGTGACGTTGGTGGCAATTCCCAATGCTGACCGCGGTTTTTTATCCTCAGATTTTCGTTCGCCTGAGCATACCGCCCAGCTGATTATCCAAGTGGCAGGTCGTGCAGGTCGTGCCGATAAAGCAGGTCTGGTATTGATACAAACCCTGCAACCTGAAAATCCCGCGTTACTGACTTTGGTACGTGAAGGATATCTGAGTTTTGCCCAGCAATTATTGGTTGAGCGGCGCATGTTGGGATTGCCGCCATTTACTTACGCTTGTTTGGTTCGGGTGGAAAGCAAATCGTTAGAAAACAATCAGCAAATTTTGCATCAAGCAATTGCGCTATTGCCATCACGCCAACACATGACAGCCTTGGGTATTGCGATTAATGGTCCGGTGGATGCGCCGATGGCAAAGAAAAACAGTCGCTATCACTCGCATTTATTAATTTTGACCAAAACACGCCACGTTCGCCAGCAGCTATTGTCGGACTGGTGGCGACAGACAATTGCGTTGCCATCGGCAAAGTATGCCAGACTATCGATTGACATTGATCCGATGAGTTGGTCTTAACCTGACTTGCAAAACCATTGCTTTTGCTAAAGCGCTTATTTCACGCTGATGTTTAAATGAGCTTTTTTCAAGTCGCTGATTGGGCTACAATTTAGCTAATTTTTGCCATTAATTAGGGTAAGTAAATAACAATGACACCAAAACCGCTTCAAGATTCAAAGCAGCCTACTGATGAGCAGCCTAATGCGCATGGTCATGACAACAATCACCGCCATGATGACGCTGATCACAGCCACAGTCATAGTCACAGCCATACCGATAATCAGCGTATCATCACCATAGCGTTTGCCATCATTGCAAGCTATATGATTGTTGAAGTCATCGGCGGTTATATTACCGGCAGTTTGGCGTTGTTATCAGATGCAGGTCATATGTTTAGTGATGCAGTGTCACTTGCCATGACTTTGTTTGCGTTTATCATCGGTAAAAAATCTGCTACCTCCCATAAAACTTTTGGCTATCGCCGTTTTGAGATTTTGATTGCACTCATCAATGGTCTGACGCTACTGATTATCAGTGCAGGTATTATCTGTGAAGCGGTGCTGCGTTTTCAGCAGCCGCCACAAATCGCTACCACGGGTATGCTAGTTATCAGTACTATTGGGCTTATCGTCAATTTGGTGGTGGCCAAACTGATGCACGGTGGTGATACTGATAATCTCAATATGAAAAGCGCTTATTTACATGTATTAAGTGACTTGCTAGGCTCGGTGGCTGCGATTGTTGCTGCTATTGTGATTATGCTGTTTGGCTGGGTGTGGGCAGATGCGGCAGTAAGTATTTTGGTGGCGCTACTGATTGTTCGTAGTGGCTATGCTGTCGTCAAAAACGCCGCCCATATCTTGATGGAAGGCGCGCCCAATGATATTGACCAAAGCGTTATTATCAAAACCCTCTCTGCCCACCCAAACGTGTTATCGGTTCATGATTTACATATCTGGACGATTACCAGCGGCTTACATAGCTTATCTTGTCATATCATTGTCCCAAGCTCGCTTACCCTACAGCAAACTGATGCGCTATTATCAGACTTACAGCATGAGTTACAGCATTTAGGCATTGGGCACAGTACCATTCAATTTGAGAGTGATTTGCATGCGCACTCCGCGCAGTTTAATTGTGATATTACTAGCGCAACCCCTGTCCATGCGCACGCGCACTAACCGACTTTTTGACCCGAAGTGCAAAAAGTCGGTGCTGCCGCTGAGCGTTTTTAGTTTTTATTTTGTGGGGTTTGCTATTTGCTTGCTTAACTTTTCTTACGATTAACTGCTTAATTTTGCGCATTACTTAGGCTAAATATGTTAGGATGAATCAGCACCATGCTGTGGCAAGCCTTGTTTGCTAAAAGTTTGCTAAACGCTTGTCAAACAATTAAACATCTGTATTTAATATCTATATCAGATTTCTATTAAATCTATATAAAAATCATTAGCTTACTGGAGGTAAACGCGTATGACACACCGTTCTGCACCTTTCGTGGCACCCAACTTGCATCTCACCCAATCTGATGGCTCAGACAACTCAGATAATGGCAATCCCTCAGCATTGCTGGTTGATGAAAAGGCGCATAAAAAACAGGTCAAGTTATTGCTCTCCACCTTGCAAGCCGATATTGCCCAATTTCGGGATAATTTTTTTCCGCCGCCCTATCTGACCCAAATTCAAGACTTGCCTATTTATGCAGGCAATTTGGCAGAGGTGCAAAGCTATGAGCAAACCTGGCAAGCTTTGATTGACCGCGCCAAAGGCTTTTATCCTTCGGCAGGATTGCCGCCTGATTATCTGCCATTACCCGCAAGCCTTGAGATACCTCAGTTTATTTATCATGTGCAAAAACTGCATTTGACCCGTACCAAAGCTAAGGAATCCAAAAATTTTGGCTCGGTGGGTGCACTGGTTGAAAAATGCGGTCCGTATGAGGATGCCCAGTTGATGGCAATGGAAAATGCCCTAGCCAAAAGCGAAGACGTGCGGCTGGTGGCGCATCGTGAATTTATTGATTTACGCGCTTATGTGTTTTGTCGCAATGCCAAAGGTGAATTGCTAGAGCCTGAACGGATTCGTTTTTATCGCACAGGTTTGGTGATTCAAACATTAGCAGACTTTAAAGTGGTGGACAGTCGGCAAACTCCCCGTAAGAAACGTAATGACGCCTATAAAAATGCGATTGCCGATAACGGGATTTGGAAAATTTTTGTCAAAAATTAAAAATAATTGAGGTTTTGTATGTTTGTGCTTGCTGCCAGTGCTGATAGTTCTATGATGCTTGACGCAACTATCTTTTTGGGTGCGGCAGTGATTTTGATACCGCTTGCAAAGCGTTTTGGTATCGCCACGGTATTGGGTTATTTGTTTACAGGCTTATTGCTGGGTCCAAGTTTTTTAAAAGTTGCGGGTAACCCCGATGACTTGCTGCATTTTTCTGAATTTGGGGTAGTACTACTGTTATTTATTATTGGCTTAGAGCTACAGCCCTCTCGGCTTTGGGCACTTAGGCAACAGATTTTTGTGTTAGGCGGGCTGCAGGTGATTGTCACGGGCGTGGTGCTGATGCTGCTATCGTGGTATTTTTTAGATATTCGGCTATCAAATAGCTTTGTCATCGGTTTTGGCTTGGCGCTGTCATCAACGGCGTTTGTGTTGCAGTTATTGGGTGAAAAAAAGCAGCTTGCCACCACGCATGGTCAGCAAGCCTTTACTATTTTATTATTTCAAGATATCGCGGTTATTCCTTTACTTGCCGCCTTGCCATTTTTGTCGGGCGCGCAAGAGCAAAATTACGATTGGATTTATTTTGCCAAAGTCATTAGTATTTTTGCTGGCATGATATTTGTCAGTCGGTTTGTGGTACGTCCTTTCTTTAAATTCGTGGCCTCTAGTAACGCCACCGAGCTGCTCACCGCCACGGCGTTGTTTATCGTACTTGGTGTGTCGCTATTGATGAATTATATAGGCTTGTCAATGGCACTTGGGGCATTTTTAACCGGGGTGCTACTGGCTGACTCCGAATACCGCCACGAGTTAGAGGCGAGTATTGAGCCATTTAAGGGTTTGCTGCTTGGGCTGTTTTTTATGTCAGTCGGTATGCTCACCAACGTCAAACTAATTGTCGCCAAGCCCTTACTCATCATTGGCTTGGCAGTATTGCTGATGCTTATTAAGTTTGTGATGCTGACAATCATTGCGCGGCTCATGGGCAACAAAAACGAAAGCAGTATCCGTCTTGGGGTGACGCTAGCGCAAGGCGGGGAATTTGCGTTTGTACTGTTTAGCGTGGCGACCGCCCAGCATCTGTTAACCCGTGAACAACAAAATATCCTAAACCTTGTGGTGACTGTCTCAATGGCAATGACTCCACTGGCATTTTTATTACTGGAAAAAATTGGCGATCCGATATTTGCCAAAGCTAAGCCCAGTAAAGAATACGACAAAATACCCAACCATGATCACGCAGTGGTGATTGCAGGCTTTGGACGTGTCGGGCAAATCATCGGTCGTGTGCTACGCATGCACAATATTGAATTTACCGCGATTGAAAAATCTGCCAACCAAGTCGATTTTGTCCGCAAATTTGGTAACCAAGTATACTATGGCAATCCCCAAAACCCTGAAATCCTACGCGCAGCAGGACTTCAACGAGCCAAAGTTTTTATTATTGCCATTGGTGATATCGAGCTGTCGGCAACGGTGGCCGATTATGTGGTACGCAATTATCCGCATCTGACCATCTTGGCACGTGCCAAAAACCGTGAGCATTATTATCGTTTGCGCGATGCGGGGGTTAAGTATATTTGGCGAGAAACCTACCTATCTTCGCTGGATATGTCACGCGAAACCTTGGAAGTATTGGGCATGGAGCCAGAAACCGCACGAAAAACCGTGCAAATGTTCCGCGATTATGATGACGCGTTGATTGAACGGCAGCGCGCCATCTATGAAGATGAAGCCGAGATGATTGCCTCAGCACAATCGGCGATTCAAGAACTCGAAAGCTTATTTGATAGCGATATGACCACCGCGAAACATGAACTCCATAAAGAAAAAGAACGGTTTGAAAAATTAGCCGATGAATCCTACTTGCAAACAAAAAAATAACCCAAACAAACCATCAAAAGAAACGAACATTTAAAATGTTAAAAATTATAAGGAGTACAAGCATGCAAATCCGTGTCGTACAACAAGATATTACGACCCTAGCTGTTGATGCGATTGTCAACGCTGCCAACAATTCATTGCTCGGTGGTGGTGGGGTTGATGGCGCTATTCACCGTAAAGCAGGTACGTCACTACTTGCGGCTTGTCGAGTGATTCATGATGAGCAAGGCGGTTGTCCTACTGGCAAAGCCGTGATTACCCCTGCAGGGAATTTGCCCGCCAAATATGTGATTCACACCGTCGGACCTGTTTGGCATGGCGGACAGTCAAATGAGTCAGCGCTACTAGCAAGCTGTTACACCGAATCGCTGAAACTTGCTGAGCAAAACGGCGTTAAAACCATTGCTTTTCCCAATATTTCAACGGGTGTGTATCGTTTTCCAAAACAACAAGCCGCACAAATTGCGGTAAACACCGTAAAAGATTTCGTCAAACAAAACGAAAATCATGAATTTGAAGACATTATCTTTGTCTGTTTTGATGCAGAAAATTATCAGCTTTATCTAAATTTAGTCCAGCCCGAAAATTAAAATATGCAAATTTTACATGATGGCGAAGCTTTAACTATCGCAAAGCAGTATCTGAATGCAATGTCCAAATCCATGGGCGACTGCCAACTTGCAATCATGAAAAATGAAACAATAAACCGCCTTAAGGGTGCATGATATCAGAGCCTACACCCACTGCGACCAGACCTGCCAAAGGCGATTGTGTATAAATCTTGGGTCATTATTGCCGACAATCATTGCCAATATTTACAAAAATTAATAATTCAATTTTTGATAAAAAAAACAGCCTAACTTAGACTGTTTTTTTAATGTTTTTTGATTAACAAGGACATCGCTTCATGCTACCGCCATTACTCGGGTAGCGCGCATCGACGCAGTAGCGAAAAAAGGTCTTTTCATCCATCGGCTCTAGGTCAGGATGCTGCTCCTGCATATGGCTAACGTAGGTCGCATAATCAGGGACACCGACCATTAAACGAAAGCTTTGTTGCATCCGTTTGACTAGCGTGATTAGGCGGGTCATATTTTTTGGGCTAAAAATTACCTCCTTTTGCGCCTTCAAGGTCATTTTAATCAAGTTAGCGATTAACGCGTTATTACTCATGTGACTCTCCTTCTATCTGCCTAGCATGGTTTTGGTGAAATCTAAGCAATTGCACAATATAAGTGCAATTACTGTTAATTTTTCACTAATGCGGTGCAGAAATATTCAAGGGTTTTGGATCTTCATAAATCGCCTCACCTTCGACCACGGTAGGTTTATCACTTGCCAAAGCTTTTCTTAATGCGCGAATCGTACCGAAAATCATCACAATCATGACAATCATAAAGAAGCCACAAAGCACGGCATCCACATAGTTTGAGAATACGATGGTTTGCATCTCATCCAAGGTTTTGGCAGGTTTTAACACTTCACCTTTGGCAATCGCGGCGCTGTATTTGTGCGCTTGCGCCAAGAAACCAATCGCTGGATTTTCATGGAAGATTTTTTGCCAACCTGCCGTCAGACAGGTAATCAATAAGAAAACCGTGGGTGCCACAGTAACCCAAGCATACTTTTGTTTTTTCATTTTAAATAAAACTGCGGTACCTAGTGTCAATGCCATCGCTGCCAAGATTTGGTTACCGATGCCAAACAGCGGCCACAATGAGTTAATGCCCCCAAGCGGATCAATCACACCTTGGTAGACAAAGAAGCCCCAAGCAGCTACTGCAATCAAAGTCGCAAGCAAATGCACGCCGAGATTGGTTGAACCACGTACCGATGGCACCACGATGCCGATGGTATCTTGTACCATAAAACGACAAGCACGCGTCCCTGCATCGACTGCCGTCAAAATAAACAAGGCTTCAAATAAAATCGCAAAATGATACCAAAATCCCATCATCGCGGTACTATCAAAGATAGACGATAGGATATGCGCCATCCCAATTGCAAAGGTCGGTGCACCGCCTGTTCGTGAGATAATGGAGCTTTCACCCACTTGCTGCGCTAGTGTCGTAAGCGCGTCGGGGGTAATCACAAACCCCAATTTTTGGATAGCGGCTGCCGCTGTCTCTGGGGTTGTACCTAAAAGCGCAGTTGGCGCATTAATCGCAAAATACATACCAGGGTCAAGAATAGTGGCACAGATCATTGCCATGATACCAACCATCGACTCCATGAGCATACCACCGTAACCAATGGCGCGAGTATCTACTTCATTGTCCACAAGTTTTGGGGTCGTCCCACTCGATACCAAGGCGTGAAAACCAGAGATAGCACCACAAGCAATGGTAATAAACAAGAACGGAAATAACCCACCTTTGAATACCGGACCTGTACCATCGATAAATTTGGTAACCGCAGGCATTTTTAACTCTGGCATGGTAAAGACAATCGCCACTGCCAAACCCGCAATCACCCCTATTTTTAAAAAAGTAGATAAATAATCACGCGGCGCAAGCAGCAGCCACACAGGCAATACCGATGCCACCACCCCATAAATCATCAAAGCCCAAGTCAGCTGGGTACCTGTCAGGGTAAACAATTCAGCCATCGCAGGGTCTTTGGCAATATCGCCACCAAAAACAATCGCCGCCATCATCAACACAAAGCCGATGATAGATACTTCCATGATTTTACCTGGGCGCAAATAACGCATATAGACGCCCATTAGCAGCGCGATAGGAATCGTTGCCGCGATGGTAAATAGCCCCCAAGGACTGTGCGCTAGCGCCTTCACCACCACCAGTGCCAGTACGGCAAGAATGATGACCATCACGCCGAGTGCACCGAGCATCACCGTAATACCCGTAAAAGTACCCAGCTCGTCTTTTGCCATTTCACCCAGTGACTTGCCATCACGGCGGGTCGAGATAAATAGTACAGTAAAATCTTGTACCGCACCTGCAAATACCACCCCAATGATGAGCCATAGCGTACCTGGCAAATAACCCATTTGTGCCGCTAAGATAGGACCGACTAAAGGACCTGCCCCAGCAATCGCAGCAAAGTGGTGACCAAATAAGACATATTTATTGGTAGGTACATAATCTAAGCCATCTTTTAGGCGATGAGCGGGTGTCACGCGGCGGGGATTGAGCTCAAAGACTTTTTTGGCGATAAATAGACTATAGTAGCGATAAGCAATGCTATACGAACACACGGCAGCGGCGACGAGCCACACCGCATTGATACTTTCGCCGCGGTGCAGGGCGATTGTCCCTAATGCCACTGCGCCAATAATTGCAACAAGTAACCACACTATCTTTGATAGCATGGGGGAGTTACTTGTCATTGCGGAATTTGTCTGCATGTCAACTCCTTTTTATATAAGGTCATCCTGGGGTAGAGATAAAAGCAATTATCTTCAACTGAACTAAATTAACATGTAATTACGTTAAAGCATTATTGCTTCTTTTTTGTAATATTTTGCAAATTGTAACATGGATTGGTGGTCTTTCGTCATTGAAAGTATCACTGTTACCCAATATATACCAAATTTACTGGCTTTAGCCTGCGTCGTTGTTTGGTATAATGAGCCAATCAGCTTAAAAGCCTGTATATTTTAGCCTATATTTTTTGACCAGTTTTACAAACTTAATCGGCCAAGTCGCTGCTACGGCATTTATTTTTGCATTTTTTATGTCTTTTCTTATGTATTTTTTTATGAAACATACCCTATGAAACCAATCCAAAATCATAAGCCCCAAATGTTTGACCCAACAGCTAAAACGCCCCCGGTCGATACTGCTAGTAAGGTCGATGCCAATCTGCTGCATCAGTCAACCGTAACACTTGAAGGCATGCCAAAGGTGAGCGAGTTGCAAAAACTGCAATCAGCGACCCGTACAGCGCGTAAGCCTTTTCAGTGGCAGTTTTTGTTGCCGCAATATTGGGGGATTTGGCTTGGGGTTGCGCTAATTTTGCCATTGATTTATTTGCCGTTGCGCTATCAATTTAAAATCGGTCATTTTTTGGGAAAATCGTTATTTGGACTGATTAAAAGCCGCCGAGCCGATACTTTGACCAATCTGTCATTGGCGTTTCCAGAGCTCAGTGAAGATCAGCGTTTAGAGATGGCAGAGAAGATTTTTATCAATGCTGGTGTGGGTGTGTTTGAGAGTCTGTGTGCGTGGTATCGACCTGATGTATTTACCCGCTGCGTCACTGTATCAGGGCTGCAACATGTCAAAAACGCCCAATCACAAGGTAAAGCGGTGATTTTACTCGGTATCCATTCGACTTTGCTCGATTTGGGTGGACGGCTGACCACCATGTTCACCCCGCTGGATGTGGTGTATCGACCGCAAAACAATGCGCTGCTTGATTGGTTTATTTTCAATGCTCGCTCAAAGGTTTATAGCGATCAAATCAGTCATCGCGATATGCGCCATTTTGCCAAAAATCTTAAAGACAATCATGTGGTATGGATCACCCCCGACCAAGATTTTGGGCTAAAACAAGGTGTGATGGCAAATTTTTTTGGGGTACCCGCTGCCACCTTGACCGCACCACGTCGCATGGCAAAACTGGGCAATAAAGCCAATCCGCCTGCCGTGATGATGTTGCATTTTTATCGGGAAACCCCGGATGAGATGCCAAAGGGTCGCAAACCGCATTATCACATCATCTTCTCACCTGTCATTGACAACTACCCAACCGAAGATGAATTAGTGGATGCCAATCGCATCAATCAGCTATTAGAAAATTATATCCGTATCGACCCGACCCAATACATGTGGTTTCATCGGCGCTATAAAACTCAGCCTACTGGTATCCGTTATTACCGCTAATATTACTCATTTGGCTCATGGGGCTCAGCCAATTTTTGGCATGAATTTGTAGTCAAAAACCGCTATACTAGCGGACAATTTTTTTGCCTATTCTGTACTTTTTTTGCTTTTGTTTGGAATTTTGAATATGAATGATAAAACAGCCGCGCCGCGCCGCATTTTAACGGGTATCACCACCAGTGGTATTCCCCATCTTGGCAACTATGTCGGTGCCATTCGTCCAGCCATACAATCGGCGATACAAGGCGCCAGTACGGGAGAAAGCGATGCTTATTTTTTCTTGGCAGATTTGCACGCACTCATCAAATGCCACGACCCTGAGGCGATTCATGCATCGACCAAGGCAATTGCCGCTACGTGGCTTGCATGTGGTCTCGACCCTGAGCGCGTGGTATTTTACCGCCAATCGGATATTATCGAAATTCCAGAACTAACTTGGGTGCTCAACTGTAACTGTGCTAAAGGCTTGATGAACCGTGCACACGCCTACAAAGCCGCCGTAGATGCCAACCGTGAAACGCCAGACACTGACCCTGATTATGGCATTTCGATGGGGTTATTTAGTTATCCTGTGCTAATGGCTGCGGATATTTTGATGTTCAATGCCACCCATGTGCCTGTGGGGAAAGACCAAGTCCAACATATCGAGATGGCACGTGATATAGCAGGTACCTTTAATTTTCGCTATTGTGACCCGGAAAAACCGATTTTTGTATTGCCCGAAGCCATGGTAGATGATGACACGCCGCTACTGACGGGGCTTGATGGTCGTAAAATGTCAAAAAGCTATGGCAATACCATCCCGTTATTTGGCGACCCTTCATCAAATCAGTCGCAAGTAGACGGTGAAAAAGCGCTGCGAAAAGCCATCATGCGTATTGTCACCAATTCACAGCTGCCAGAAGAACCCAAAAATCCCGATGAATCCACGATTTTTGAGATTTATCGTGCATTCGCTAGCGCGGAAGAACAACAACTACTGCGTCAACGTTTTGAGCAAGGTATCGGTTGGGGGGATGCCAAAGAAGTGTTGTTTGAAAAAATTAACAGCGAAATTGCCCCTTTCCGTGCTCGTTACAATGAATTGATGGCGAATCCAAAAGAGTTGGAAGAAATCCTACAAATGGGCGCAGAAAAAGCCCGCCGTGATGCGCGAAAACGCCTTGAAAAAGTACGAAAAGCCATTGGTATCAAACCCCTTGCCAAACTCAAAAAATAACGAGTCACTCATGTCATTTGCACACTTTAAAGCCTATACCGATAGGCTTTATCAAACCGATAAAGCCTTTGACGATGCGCAGCCCAACCGTCTTAACCGACATCGCCACCTTGAGCCTGATTCAGCCGAGTTTCTTGCCAGTCTGGTTATCAGTAAGCGGGCTAAAAATATATTAGAAATCGGCACATCAACAGGCTATTCTACGCTATGGCTAGGCTATGCGTTAGCCCAAATCAATCGCGCCAATACCGCGGATAGTGCCACATTGACCTCGATTGATATCGACGAGTGGCGATTACTAACTGCTCGCAATCACCTGCGTACCTTGCAGTTTGACCACAATATCACGCTACAACAAGTCGATGCGAAGGATTTTTTACGTCAGTCAACCGGCCATTTTGATGTGATTTTCTTGGACGCAGAGCGTAGGTTTTATGTTGACTATGTGGCTGACTTTAAGCGGTTACTGACCTTTGGCGATATGCTGATTGTCGATAATGTCATTTCTCATGCCGATGAAGTAGCAGCGTTTTTGGCAGCCTTTGAACAGGACAGCAACTATCTGTGCTCTACCCTATCAATTGGGGCAGGATTGTTTGTGGCGGTTCGACAGTAGTGACCAATTTAGCCATTCGAATTTTTGAGACGCCTGTTCAAAGTCTGCCTGAAGACCTCTATATTCCGCCTGAAGCTTTTGCCATTTGGCTGGAGCAGTTTGAAGGTCCGCTGGATTTTTTGTTGTACTTAGTCAAAAAAAATAACTTTGATATCACCACCACAGCGATTTTGCCGATTACCGAGCAGTACCTGACTTATATTGATGAGCTCGATGACAATCATTTTGAGTTGGCAGGCGATTATTTGCTGATGGCAAGTACCTTGATTGCTATTAAAAGCGAATTGTTACTACCAAGTCCCCAACGGCCAGAAGATGAAAAAAACCCCACCAAGCAGCTGATTGACAGACTTGAACAATACGCCCAAATCAAACACGCCAGTCAGCGTATCGATGCGTTAATGCGGCTTGAGCGCGATGTATTTTTGGCATACGCCAGTTTGCCAAACCCTGATATATTAGCCAAAGAGATGGCACCCTATCCTGCCACCATGCTTGCCGATAGCTTAATCAAAATGCAGCTAAAGCCCGATTACCAAATGCACCACGTCAAAGCCGATATCGTGCCTTTGGCAGAGCGTATGGCAAGTATTAGTCGTATGTTGGCAAGTCGTGGTCAAGGCACTTTTCACGACATATTAGATAAATCACAAGGCAAACTGGGTGTGGTGGTGAGTTTTGTCGCCATTTTGGAATTAGCCAAACAGCGGATGCTAAAATTTGTCGCAAAAGAGGATGACAACGCTTCCGATGTAAGCGAAATAACCTTGATATGGGCATCGTCATGACCGATTTTAACCAACAACATCAGCTTGCCCAGCAGCATAGCAAATCTATCGAAGCGATTTTACTTGCCTCAGAAACCCCGATTACTGCCAAACAGCTATGTCACTGGTTATCGATTAATCCAAACCAACTGAGCATGGCGCTCACGGTCTTGCAGCAGCGGCTATCACAAGGCGCGTTAACCTTAGCGGATACCGCGAGCGGCTACCGATTGCAAATCGCCAATGACTTTAGCCCACTTATTCAGCAAGTTTTTCCCCAGCGTCAAGAAACCTTAAGCCAAGCGTTATTAGAAACGTTAAGTGTGATTGCTTACAAACAACCAGTGACGCGTGGCGATATTGAGCAAATTCGTGGCGTGACTGTATCGAGCAATATCTTACGGCAACTATTTGATAAAGGCTGGATTATTGAGCAAGGCTTTCGCGATACGCTGGGACGTCCTGCACTACTGCATACCACCCCAGCGTTTTTAGCCGCCTTTGGGCTTAAAAGCTTGCAAGATTTACCAAAGCTACCTGATGTGCAACAGCTTGAGATATAAAAAAGCTGCCGACTGGGCAGCTTCTTAATAACCTATTTAAAGACCCTGCATTAAGAATGCATTAAGGCAAGCGGCGAGCAGGGGCTCCCCATTGGTTGACATTTGGCTTGGTATCTGTGCAATACCACACCAGCAGCATAATCCCGCCAATGATGGGGATAAAAGCAATCAGCATCCACCAGCCTGATTTATTAACATCATGTAAACGGCGAACAGCTACTGCGATATTGGGAATCACCAACGCCAAAGCAATAAGCCCCGCCACAATGCCATCAGTGCCAATCATATAATCGATGATTGCCGCACCCAGATACAACATGAGCCACGCCAAATAAAAATACCAATATTCTTTACGTCTAGCGCGCCCTTTAAAATTGGCATAATTACTGAGACTTTTTTTAACCCAATCAAAAAAGCCATAATTTTCTTCAATCGCCCATGCTGGATTGACGGCATTCATGCCCGCTGTGTGAGTAACTTGACCATAGTTGGCAGTTGTAGGGTTGTCTGTATAGCCGTGAGGGATGGGCGCAATCGCGCTATCTATCGGTTTGTTCAGATTGATTGCATTGCCTGCGGCAAGACCGACAACTGCCACCGCATAACCCTGCGCATCGACACTAAATTCTACTTGTTGTCCTGCTATCGGTGCCGTGGCTTGTTGCCATTGTTGGCTAGTAAATGGGTAATTTTTTCCGTCCTCCGCCATGATGATACCTTGACCATGTTGCGGCGAGAAATTGGCTATTTGCCCTTTCATTGTTATTA
Source organism: Streptomyces cinereus (assembly GCA_014647715.1). Lineage (GTDB taxonomy): Bacteria > Pseudomonadota > Gammaproteobacteria > Pseudomonadales > Moraxellaceae > Faucicola > Faucicola cinerea. Next base: position 2,200 of record BMPS01000024.1, on the reverse strand, counting down.
TTCCTTGTAGTTGTATTGATTCACTTATGTCGATAATTATAACGTAAAATAATTTTTACAATGTGACATTATTTATGTTAAATTTTGATTAAAATACTGGTTAAAATTTAGCCACATGAGTTTATACTAGCATTCAACCATCGCTTGTCCTACAATAGGCACAAGTATGAAGTTTCATGCTAGCACAACATTGTGAAATGTTGCTACCTATTAAAGGATTATTGAATGAAAGACGAAAAACTGCAAAAAGCCCTCGCCCGTCTAGGCTTAGGTTCGCGCCGTCAAATGGAAGATGTGATTCGCGAAGGTCGCGTCAGTGTTAACGGCACTGTCGCTACCATTGGTGACCGTGTCGGACAGGGCGATGAAATCCGAGTCGATGGACGTTTGCTACGCTATACCGCAGAAAACGAAAAACGCCGCCGTATATTGATGTATTACAAGCCAGAAGGCGAAATTTGCTCAGCCCATGACCCAGAAGGTCGTCCCACGGTGTTTGAGCATCTGCCACCCCTAAATCATGACCGCTGGGTAATGGTGGGTCGGTTGGACATCAACTCAACAGGTTTATTGCTATTTACCAATGATGGGGAACTGGCTCACCGTCTGATGCACCCATCAAATGAAATAGAGCGCGAATATGCGGTGCGTGTGATGGGGGAAGTCACCCCTGAGATTATCTTAAATCTCAAACGTGGCGTCATGCTAGAAGATGGTATGGCACAGTTTGATGACATCGTTGAAAAAGGCGGTGAAGGTATCAATAAATGGTACCAAGTCAAACTCAAAGAAGGTCGCAATCGTGAAGTACGCCGCTTATTTGAATCACAAGGCTTAAAAGTAAGCCGACTACTGCGTATCCGTTACGGCTCTGTCAGTCTCCCAAGGGAGCTTCGTACCGGTCGTTATCTTGAGCTAGATCGCCGTGAGATTGACACCTTAGCAGGTCTTGTCAACATTCGCCCGCGCCAAGGCACAGGGCTTTATGGCATTGCCAAACGCCGCCAAGAACGCTTTGAGAAAAAACCGCTAAAAGCGCGCCGTGGTGGGCATCACTTACGCCGCGATAAAGAAAAAAGAAGTAGCTAACCGCTATAAAATTTACACAAAAAGCAACTTACAAAAAAAGCGTATCAAATTGATACGCTTTTTTCATTTTAATATACCAATGTTAATCTACCATCGACTATGTGCGATTTTTGACATAGCGGTAAGTTGACGCAAATTGCTGGCTGACTTCATGAAACATCTCATTGAGCAATTCATCTAATTGCAGATTGACCCGAGCCAATACCTCAATGAGCATCTCGCCTGCGGTCATCTCACCCTGAATTTTTTGATTGAGCTGACTGGGATGATATTTGGCAATTTGGTCATACTGATGTACAGCTTCAGGAATCGTCTGCTCAATCAAGCGGTTGACTACAAACTTATTTTCAGTCAACCATTGAGTTTGCGGGTGGTCTGGTTGGTTGACTGACTGACTTTGGTCGCGTTGCCACTCCTGATAACGAATGAGCTTGTCATGGATGGTATCAAGCAGCATTACGGCAGCGGTTGGCATACGTTCAATTGACGCGCCATCAATACCCAAAATCGAAGGCGAGGATAATCGCGGTTGTTGAGTTTTTGCTTTAAACCATTTTTTATTGCTTGCATTTTTGCTAGCACGTGGCATCAACTCAAAACGGCTATCACTACCGAAGGTATTGGGAATTGGCAGGGTTGATTGGTACGCCAAGCGCATGGTTTCTGGTTTTGCTAGTGATGCGGTGGGCGGCACAGAATATTGAGACATACCGACCTCAATACCTGCCATGTCATGCAGTTTATACCAAGCCAGCCTTATCCATCGATACACTAAAAAGCTTATCAATACAGTCAACAATATACCGAGCAAAATATTCATCTATACGCCCTAACAGCTTGTTTATCAATAACAGCCTGCCTATAAAAAGCAAATATAGCATTACTATGATTGCAACTGTTTAAAAATTCAAGCATGTTAGCGTTGGCTAAACCTAAAAATTCATCGGTCAAAAAAAAGTATTGCCCAGAAATTTTAGCGATTACTTTTAGGTTGTGTTGAACATTTAATATACAAAAGAACATAATGAGGAAATTTTGATAAAAAAATAGCGAAGCAGTAAACTTTAAGCTCTGACCCAAAAAGAAGACTGTTCGCTATGCCTCGTCTTAT
>BMPS01000023.1 GCA_014647715.1 Streptomyces cinereus | reverse complement strand
GCTGCAGTTAGCCAGACAGGCTAAACGGTTAAAACAATCTTTATATCAGGTTAAAAGGGGTTTACTCAGTGATTATTTGCGTGAGCAGTTACGCTCGCCTTCGGTCGTCTTTGCGTAAGTCCTAAAAGTTTAACTTTGTTAAAATAACTCGTCCAAATTCCAATTAAACTAAAAATAGCAACTAAAAATACAAGTATCGAAAACCCTTTGTTAGTTTCCGAAATGGTCAGCAAAATAACTTGCAAGACCATTAACCCTACAGTCATATAAAAGGTAATTCGTTGATTAATTTTTTTTATACTCGGTAAATCAACAAAAAGCTCCTGTTTCATCAATTACTTTTTAAACCCACGATGTACCGCCACGATACCGCCTGTTAAGTTGTGATAATCACAATTGACAAACCCTGCGTCTTCCATCATGCCTTTTAGGGTGCGTTGGTCTGGGTGCATACGGATAGACTCTGCCAAATACTGATAACTTTCGCTATCATTCGCCACCAATTTACCCATGAGTGGCAATGCGGTAAACGAGTACAAATCATACACTTTACCAAATGGCTCAAACACAGGTTTTGAAAATTCCAAAATCAGCAGACGTCCGCCTTTTTTGAGCACCCGATACATCGAGCGCAGTGCCGCGTCTTTGTCAGTGACGTTGCGTAGCCCAAAGCTGATGGTCACCAAATCAAAACTTTCATCTTCAAATGGTGCCAGCGTCTCAGCGTTGGCAAGTACAAAGTCGACGTTACTACAGCCTGCATTGAGCAGACGCTCACGACCGACCTCTAGCATCGCTTCATTGATATCGGACAATACCACATGACCTGTGCGACCCACCTCTTTACTAAAGGCTTTTGCCAAGTCACCTGTGCCCCCTGCGATATCTAGTACCCGTTGACCTGCACGCACGCCCGTTAGGCTTATGGCATAGCGTTTCCACAGACGATGAATACCCAAGGACATTAAATCATTCATGATGTCGTATTTTTTGGCAACAGAGGTAAACACTTCTGCTACTTTTTGTTGTTTTTCAGCTTTTTTGACAGTTTTGTAGCCAAAATGGGTTTCTTCATTACCATCAGTGGCTTCGGTATGCGGATTGTAGATAGCTGATTTATCAAAACCGCTATGGGATTGCGCTGACGACTCATTGGGGATAGCGTCATTTGGGTTAGCGGTTGCAGGGCGAGTGAGCTGCTGACCTTGGGGCACGGATTCTGGCAAATCAGCTGTGCCAGTAAATTGACGGTTGATGGTGGTGTCAGCTGTCAGTGATTGTTGTACTTGGCTATTGAGTTTGTCATTGGCTTGGATGCTGTCTTTTACCAAGCTGTCTTGGATTGAATCATGGTTATTGTCGTTCATGTGGTTTCCTAGTGAGGTCATCGCCAATCACAAATTGGCAAAGTTAAAAGCGCAAAGTTCGTGCATATTTTTTTTCTATTTTATCACTAAACATCAAAGGGATGTTCTTTGCCCGCATGCACATTGGTAATGATTTGCAACTCTTTTTCACAAAATGGCTCGATAAAGGCACCAATACTTTTAATCGGTTTGATAGCAGCAAAACCTTCGGCAATAAAATCATATAACGGCTGAAAGCCTTTTTTGTACGCTGTGCTTTTGGCAAGTGAAAATGCTTTTTGTAAGATAAATGATTTAAGATATTTGTCTGTGCGATAGCACATTTGTTTGAGGTCAGCAATCTGCTGGCGTCTTGCCGACTCTGCATTGACAGACTGATAGGCTTTAATCATGGATGGCTCATCCACGGATAAATGATTTTCTTGTAAATACTGAGCCAGCTGCAGATCAAGCTTAATGGCGTTAATCGCTTCGATGATACCGGCTGCCCCTGTGCTCACGGCATTGGCAGGGATAAATTTTTCTAGTTTTTCAGCCTTTTGCACCATGCGCTCTAGCTGTTCAGCGAGTACATTGAATTTTTCGCCGCCATATAGTTGGTCAATTAAAAATTCCCCCATGGCTTGGTTGTTGGCGCTGGCAAATAAGGCTTGGTGGGTTTTATGAATACGACCGCGTTGCCAGGCTTGTACTTCACTCAGTTTTTGCGCTAACTGGGTGTCGCTGTGGTATGGAAGGGCGCGAAATTGTTTTAAATCTTGTTCTAATTGGCTTAAGCTGCTCATAGGGCCTCGATTTTTTTGCAAAATTTTTAAATTCAAAACACAGAAACTGCAGTTTATCCATTGTATAAACCCACAGTAAAATGCAGTTTTGTGCCGCATTACCTTAATGTAAATCCGCCAAAAATACAAATCGTAAATTGTTCAACTGTGCTTTAACTGCTATCTTTTAGAAAAATAAAAACTTCATCCCTATCATTTCGGGTATTCCCCTAAGCAGGACACATGGCAATACACAGCACCAGCAATTCCAAAAACAACGATATAGCCGCTTCTAAACCCACCGATAAAGTAACCAAACTTGAAAAAAACTCCTCATCTTTCACGCTTGAAGACCAATTAAGTTTTGACTTGATTACCGAGCAAACCACCCTACGTGACCAACGAGCTGGCAAAAACTCGCGCGGGTTACTAATCTTGGTGAATGGTATGGAAAATTCGGGCAAAGGCGAGGCGGTCAAAGCGCTAACCGAATGGATGGATGCACGCTATATCAAGGTTCACGCCACCATGGGTCAGCATCCCAGCCGCTACCAACCGATTTGGCAACGTCACACATGGCAACTGCCTAGAAAGGGTGAAATTGCGGTGTATTTTGGCAACTGGTACGCTGACTTGATTCGTTATGTGTTTGACTGTGGCGATGATATTGATGAACAGCGCTTACAGCAAATGATTGAAGACATTGAGGCGTTTGAACAAGATTTGGTCAATAACAACACCGATATCGTCAAGTGCTGGTTTTCAGTCGACAACAAAACGCTAAAAAAACGCTTGACCGATGAAGAGCCTGACCCTGAGCAGTTGTATCATTTAGATTGGTTTCGAAAAAAAGATGTGAAACGTTTCAAACGCTTTACTAGCAAGCTGATGCGCTTACAATCAAGCTGGCACCACATAGATGGACAAGATATTGATGCCTCAAATATTCAATTTGCGAATGTTGTATTAGCAGCGCTGCAAACCATGAACCAACTAGCTGCAGCCGATGATGCCCAAGACAACCCCCAAAAAGCCGAAAAATCAGCTAACCCTAAAAAGGATGAAAATCCTTTTAAACCCACCCCACTGATTGGTGAGTTGGTTAGCGTCGATAACCAAGCATTAGCAAAAGCAGATTATAAAAAACAACTGCATAGCAAACAACATATACTCGCTGAACTGATTCGTGAGCGAGGTCAGCGCCATATCATCTTTGTCTTTGAAGGTATGGATGCAGCAGGCAAAGGCGGTGCGATACGCCGCATCATTGCCCCACTCGACCCGCGTGAGTTTACCATCCACGCTATCTCTGCCCCGACCGAAGATGAATTAAAACACGCCTATCTGTGGCGGTTTTGGACGCGTCTGCCCCATGATGAAATGGCAGATGTGGATATAGCGTATTTATCGCAAAAATTCAAACGCAATAAATGCCTCGCCTTACTCAAACAACGCCTGCATAATAGCCGAGTGACCATTTTTGACCGTAGCTGGTATGGTCGCGTACTCGTTGAGCGTATTGAAGGCTTTGCAAAAGAGGCAGACTGGCAACGTGCTTATGGCGAAATCAATCGCTTTGAAAACGACTTGGTACAGAGCAATGCCATTGTGGTTAAGTTTTGGCTCGCTATCAGTGAAGAAGAAGAACTTAAACGCTTTAAAGCGCGTGAAGAGACGCCCAATAAACAGTTTAAAATTACCGATGACGATTGGCGTAACCGCGCCAAATGGCATGAGTACGTGCAAGCCGCTTCCGACATGATTCATTTAACCCACCATAAAGAACGCCCGTGGTATGTGATTGCCACCGATGATAAATATACCGCAAGACTCAAAATCCTTGACGCTATTATTTCCGAGCTATCTAAAAATTTATAAAGAGCTATCTAAGAATTTATAAAGCGTTAGCTAAGAATTTATAAATTGTTAACAGTCTGCCTTTTTACTATTTTGCTATATCTTAAAACTGTCTACCCAACTTGATGAAAGATAATGATTTTGGTGGACAGTTCCCCTATAATATCGTGTTTGATTTGATTATTTAGCCTGATTAGTTATCCTTAATAAATCCATCTAAACTGCAAGTGAGCAATATGGAATCTTTACGCAATTTTTTGAAAGGTTGGATGGGCAAAGCCTTGCTCGTTCTTTTTTTACTTCCTTTAGCCATCACGGGGTTTGAGTCGATTGTCCGTAGCGGAGATGACCCCAATGCTGTTGCCAAAGTTGCAGAGTTAAATATCGATAATGCTACCTTGCAAGCCATGATTAACAATCGCCGCGAAACGTTGCTTGAGCAAGTGAATGGGGATGCCAGCCTACTTAATAGCGATAAATTACGTGAGCAGATGCTGCACAATTTGATTGACCGTTATTTGATTATCAATCAAGCCAACCAGCTTGGTTTTACTGTGTCAGATGCCACCATCACCCAAATGTTGATGGCAGAAAAAACCTTTCAAGACGCCAGCGGAAAATTTTCTAACGAGTTGTTTGCTAGCTATTTAACCAGTCGCGGCATGACCAAAGAGCAATTATTTGATTCGGTTCGTCAAGACTTGTTGGTGACTGCCTTTAGCCGCGGTATCATTAATACAGGGATCTTTGCGCAAGGGAGTATTGATAAACTTATGTCAATGCAGTCTGAGTCGCGCCCTGTGCAAGTGCTGCGTTTGGACTGGCACAGTTTTGCCCCGCAGGTACAAGTAACGCCGCAAGAGATTGCAAGTTATTATCAAAAAAACCAAGCGACACTTAAATCTAGTGATATGGTGGATTTAACTTATTTAGAACTCAATAAAAATGCCCTGCCTGTTGCTGCCCCAACGGCTCAGGAATTGCAGCAACAGTATCAAAGCTATTTGAAAAATAGCAACAACCAGACCGAATACGAATTAGCCATGATTTTGATGAGTGGCAGTCAAGCACAAGCCACCTTAACCTCATTAAAAAGTAAACTTGATGCCAATCAAGCGGATTTTGCAGCGCTTGCCAAACAGTACTCGCAAGATGAAGGCAGTAAAAACGATGGCGGCAACATCGGTCCGATTACCCAATCGATGTTCCCCAATGATTATGACACCATCATGACCCAAATCAAGACCTTAAAAGTCGGTCAAGTCACCAGCCCCATCAAAACCAACTATGGCTATCATTTATTCAAATTGGTAAAAATCAATGGTCAAACCCCACCAACCATTGAAAGCTTGACGCCTGTGTTAACCGAACAAATTATGGCGCAAAAGCGTGAAGCCGCCTATCAAGATTTGATTGGTAAAATCAACAATGACGCAGTTGCTGGCGCTACTATCACCGAACTTGCCAATCGCTATAAATTAGCCGCGAAATCGATTAAAAACTACCCTAAAACCAATAACTCATCTGCACTCAATCAACCTGCCATTGTAGCGGCGGCATTTGAGCCACTCGCGCTGCAAGAAGGCAGTGTATCAGTCGGTATAGATGTCTCTGATAAAGTGGTATGGTTACAATCAACCAATCACCGCACCAGCAAACTCATGACACAAGCAGAAGCCGAGCCGGTTATTAAAGCCAAACTTATTGAAGAGAAAGCAAAAAGTTTAGCAGTGGCAGAGGCCAATGCCATCGCTGCCAAAGTCAAACAAGCCAATTCAATCGTGGCGGCGGGTGCACCATTCCAAGATTTGGGGATTGTGACTCGTCAAGACAGCAAACTCAGCGATGATGAGCGTGGTGTGGCATTTAGTCAACCTGCTGTTAACAATCAACTAGCGGTCATGACCCGCCCTACTATATCGGGTGCTAGCGTGATTGTTGGTGGGGTTATTAGCAATGACAACGCGCAAATCACACCGCAAGTCAAACAACAAACTGCCCAAATCGTGCGCGAAAATATCGGTCAGTCTCAGTTTGAGGATTATTTAGCATACCTAAAATCCATCACTAAAGTCACGGTTAAACCACAGACTGCTGCGCCATAATATGCTGTGAATACATATGCGCTGAATGAGTCAGCGCCTTGTTCTAGCAATAACGAGTGTTTAGCGATACGTAGCGGTAGCGCCATCAAAAAAGGCTTACTAACGATAATTAGTAAGCCTTTTTTGATGAGTTGGTATTAATGATTTTCAGAGGCGTGATTGATGGTATATTTTGGAATTTCAATCGTCAAATCTTGATCTTCGATGATGACTTGGCAAGACAGTCTTGAATCTGGCTCTAGCCCCCAAGCGCGATCTAGCAAATCAGCTTCGATATCATCCATTTCCTCTAAACTATTAAACCCTTTTCGCACGATAACATGGCAAGTAGTACAAGCTTTTGACATATCACAAGCATGCTCAATTTTCACGCCTTTTTCTAGCAAACCACGGCATAGATTATCGCCTTCATTGAGTTCAATCTCTGCGCCAGTAGGGCAAATTTGGTGATGCGGTAATACAGTAATTTTTGGCATAACAATCTCTTAACGATTAATAGTCTTATGTATTCAAAATTAATTTGACCAATCCGCGGTTGAAGTGCCTTTCATGGTTTCATTGACCGCTTGGTTCATGATAAGTGCAGCAAAATCATCACTATGAACTTTTAGCTGCGCGCTCGCTGTTTCTAGTTGGGCTTGTTCAGCACCATCAATTGCCTGTTGAACATCAGCCATCGAGGTTTGCAGCGTATTTTTCTGCTCATCGGTTAACAAAAAGCCAAATTCTGCAAGCGCAGATGCTAGCGCCAACAATTCTCGTTTTGCTTCTACTTGACTTTCAATTAAGCTGCGCTGCAGTCGATCTTGCATGGCAAAATCAAAACCTGCTTTAAGCAGTTTTTCCTGCTCATCTTCTGACAACCCATAAGACGGTTTGACTTGAATTTGGCTTGCTTTGCCCGTTGTCAACTCTTTAGCCCAGACGGTTAACTGACCATTGGCATCAATTTGAAAAGTGACTTCGATACGCGCCAACCCTGCTTTCATCGCTGGAATGTCAGTTAGTTTAAACTGCCCTAACGAGCGGTTGTCAGCCACCGTATCGCGTTCACCTTGTACCACATGGATAATCATACCATTTTGGTTATCTTGATAGGTTGTGAATACCTGTTTACGCGTCACAGGAATTGGCGTGTTACGCGGAATAATCACTTCGGTGAGACCACCCATGGTCTCAAGCCCCAAGGATAAAGGCGTAACATCAAGCAGCAATACCGTATTTTGCTGTTGTCCAATTAATTGGTCGGCATATTTGGCTGCCCCCAACGCGACGACTTCATCTGGATTGATGCGTGACAGTGGCGGCTGATTAAACGTTTCTGCTACGATTTGCTGAATCAATGGCATCCGTGTCGAACCACCTACCAACACCACTTCATCAAGCTGGGACGTTTCAAGTCCAGCATCACGTAGCACTTGCGCACAAACCGCTAATGTACGGTCGGTCACAGGCTGAATGATTTGACGAAGACTGCTTTGGTTTAACACAATATCAAAAGTTTGACCGCTGAGTGAAACTTCGGCAGTCACTTGGTCTGCTTTTGATAACTGTTCTTTGAGGGTGCGAGCCTGTACGTTTAGCAGCTGTTTTTGATGGTTTTCAATGGTTGATGGATTCAAGCCTGTTTGTTGAATCAGCCAATTAGCAATCAGGCGGTCAATATCATCGCCACCCAGTGCGCTATTACCGCCCGTTGCCAGTACTTCATACACACCGTGATTGAGCTTTAACACCGATACGTCAAACGTGCCCCCACCCAAATCATAAATGAGATGATATGCTTCGTTTTGTGCTTGGTTCAGCCCATACGCCATCGCAGCAGCCGTCGGCTCGTTTAATAAGCGAATCACATGAATGCCTGCCAATTTAGCTGCATCTTTGGTCGCTTGGCGCTGTGCTTCATCAAAATAAGCCGGCACCGTAATCACCGCACCCACAATACTATTGTCAGGTAACGCCAATTTTGCCCGCTCATACAGATGTTTTAACAGGATACTTGATACTTCAACAGGATTTTTGGCACCTTGTGGGGTTTGGATACTTGGCATGACATCGACATCACCGACTAATTCATAAGGATGATTGAACTTAATATCCTTGATGCTTCGACCCATAAACCGTTTAACCGAGCGTATAGTATGATTTGGTGCTTGTTCTGCCATTGCTTCAGCATGACTACCTACCAAAGTTTCTGGATTGCCATTGTCATCTAAGCCAAAATACACCACTGACGGTAAAAGCTTTTGGCAATCGATACCTTTTACCTGATTAGCAATTTGACTGTCGTCATTGGCGTTATTGTCGTTAGATTGACATTCGCTAACTTTATCGCCAATCACCTGGGGCTCACCTGAACGCACTACCGCTACAATTGAACGCGTGGTTCCTAAGTCAATTCCTAAGGCAAAACGATGCGCATGTGGCTTAGCACTTTGATTGGGTTCAGCGATTTGTAATAACGACATATATTGGACCAATTAAAAAATGGAAAAAATAATTTGAAAATAAAACCAGCTTAGGTTATATCTTTATAGAAAGTCAAAACGGATGGTATTATAAATTAAAAATATGATAAACCAAATAAAACTTAACCACTGCTAGGACGACTTACCCTTTAATCATGATTTACACATACAAATCGTCATCATTATCAAAATTCCGCTTGGCTAACTCATCAGTGGTTTTTGCCACATCTGCTTGTAATTTAACCAAAAACTGCAGTTTTTGAATGATATCTATCGCCTGTTTGGTTAAGGCATCATGATTAGCCTCAGCTGCAGCTGAATTATCAATTTTTTGGTAAACTTCGTCAAAGGCAAGTTGATAATTATTTAGCCACTCGGTAAGTTTTTTGCTAAGCAAGGTAATACTTTGGCTATCAGCATCGTCTAAATCGATACGAAATGACATGGCATCGTCTAAAAATTCCAAATCACGAATCGGCTGGTTAATAGATTGTGAAATGCCTTTGAGTGCCAATAAATGTGACGCGCGAGAATCAGGGTTTTTAAGCGTATTGTAGGCTTCATTAATAATAGCAGACGCTTGCTCAGGCTTTAGTGCGGATAATTTGGCGATTGATTCACGCAAAGAACTATCGGTATTAGCAGATAGCAAAAGGGTTTGCTCAGCTACAGACGCATCAAGATTGTTATCAGGATGGAACTTAGATTGAAGTTGGCGAAGGGTCTGCTGAAGTTTGGCTATATCAATTTGATATTGTTGGGGTACATTCATCAACTCAAAATAATTAACCATTTTCAATTTCCCCTACCGAGCCATCACTATACTGACAAAAAAATACTAAAAACTAAACGGTGAAAGATTCACCACAGCCACACTCACCTTTTTGGTTTGGATTACTAAATTTAAAGCCTTCATTAAGACCTTCTTTCACAAAATCCATTTTCAAACCATTAAGATAAACTAAGCTTTTTGGATCGACAAATACACTGACCCCATTGCTCTCAAAACGTTGGTCGTTAGGATCTGGCTCATCTACAAATTCCAGCACATAAGCTAAGCCAGAACAACCTGCGGTACGGATACCCACACGGATACCTTCGCCATGACCACGGTTTTGTAAAAAATCGCGTACATGTTCAGCTGCATCGTTTGATAATTCAATCACTTTACTACCCCATCTATTCATTTCAATCTTCAAGCTAGTCACTTCGAGCGACTCACACAGTCTTATTGAGGATGAATCAATAAGACTGTGACAATCGTGAAATCAATCAAGCTTCAGATTTGGATTTATAATCTTCAATCGCTGCTTTAATTGCGTCTTCTGCCAACACTGAGCAGTGCACTTTAACCGGTGGCAGTGCCAGCTCTTCAGCGATATCTTTGTTTTTAATTGCGCTAGCTTCATCCAGGGTTTTGCCTTTAAGCCACTCTGTCACCAATGAGCTTGAGGCAATGGCTGAACCACAACCATAGGTTTTAAAGCGCGCATCTTCAATGATACCGTTATCACCCACTTGGATTTGCAGGCGCATCACATCACCACACGCTGGGGCACCGACCATACCGGTACCGACATTTTTGGCATCTTTATCTAAGTTTCCCACATTTCGTGGATTTTCATAATGGTCAAGCACTTTATCACTGTAGGCCATTTCATTTTCCTTTTGGCTGATTACGTCAAACGTAACTGACTAATCTTTACTTATTAATTCGATTGAATAAATTTTTAATGGAAATTAATTTTTAATACAAATTAATGTTCATTCCATTCCACACTATTTAAATCAACGCCTTCTTTATACATATCCCAAAGCGGTGATAAAGCGCGTAATTTTTCAACCGCGGTTCGCATCTCAGCAATCGCATGGTCAACATCTTCTTCGGTGGTATAACGTCCCAAACTAAAACGAATTGAACTGTGAGCAAGCTCATCTGATAATCCAATCGCACGTAATACGTAGGAAGGCTCAAGCGTCGCTGATGTACAAGCAGAACCAGACGACACGGCAAAATCTTTCAATGACATCATCAACGATTCGCCTTCTACAAAGTTAAAGCTGATGTTGACGATATTTGGAATGCTGTGATTGATGTCACCATTAAGATAAACCTCATCAAGCTCTTTTAACCCGTCCCACAGACGTTGGCGCAGTTTTGTAAGTCTGGCTTCATCTTCTGCCATACGTTTGCCAGCAATGGCAAATGCTTCACCCATCCCTACAATCTGATGCGTTGCCAAAGTACCTGAACGCATACCACGCTCATGACCACCACCTTGCATTTGTGATTTTAGACGCACACGCGGTTTACGGCGAACATATAAGGCACCAATCCCTTTAGGACCATAAATTTTATGCGCAGAAAAACTCATCAAATCAACTTTTAATTGCTCTAAATCAATCGGAGTTTTACCGGCTGCCTGCGCCGCATCGACATGAAAAATAATACCTTTTTCACGTGTGATTTCACCAATCGCCGCGACATCTGTTAAGGTACCAAGTTCATTGTTAACCATCATTAGGGTCACTAAAATGGTATCTTCACGAATAGCCTCTTTAACTTGGTCAACCGTGATCAGACCTGTCTTTGGCTGTGGGTCTAAATAGGTGATTTCAAAACCTTCTGTTTCTAATTCACGGCAGACGTCTAGCACGGCTTTATGTTCAATTTTACTAGTAATGATGTGTTTGCCTTTACCACTATAAAACTGTGCCACCCCTTTAATCGCTAAATTGTCTGACTCAGTAGCACCTGAAGTAAATACAATTTCACGTGGATCGGCGTTGATTAACTCCGCGATTTGCTCGCGTGCGGTTTCAACCGCTTCCTCAGCTTGCCAACCAAACCCGTGCGAACGCGATGCAGGATTACCAAACACGCCATCAAAGGTCATGTATTTCATCATCTTTTGGGCGACTTGCTCATCAATTGGTGTGGTCGCGGCATAATCTAAATAGACTAATTTATTCATGCTAACAAATTCTCCCCGGAATTTTGTTGTAAGGTTTTGCTGTTATGAGTTAATGAATGATTATTACTAATGTTACCAACTTTATTGGTGATTTTCTTTGATCGTTGCGATACGGGTGCCTCTGTCATTGAGTTTACCGCAGACTGATTTTTATCCTGCATGTCTTCAACCATCAAAATTTGACGCTCAGAAATTTCACGGATAATTTGACGGTTGATGAGCGTATCTAGTGTCACGGTGGACAGATAATTTTCAATTTGCTCAGACAATCCATTCCATAAATCATGGGTTAAACACATAGCGCCATCTTGGCAGTTACCTTTACCTTCGCAAGCTCTGGCATCAACCGACTCATCAACTGCTGAAATAATACTCATAATTGAGATTTCATTGATGGGTTTGGCAATATGGTAACCACCTGATGCCCCACGAGTGCTTACTACCAAACCTTTTTTACGTAGCTTTGAAAACAACTGCTCAAGATAAGAAATAGAAATCTCTTGACGTTTTGCGATATCAGACAATGACACAGCCAATTCATGTTTTTGCTCTTGCAATGCCAAATCTAGCAGCGCCGTCACTGCATAGCGTCCTCGGGTTGTCAATCGCATAATAGCCCCACTTAAGTTAAAAATTTAAATCTGTTCAAGCATCGTAAGCCGTGAAAACGTGTTTTATGGTTGGTAGGACTATTATATGAAAATCCGAGTCTTTTAGTCAAGATTAATTCTTACTAAAACACTCGGATTTATTTATTTCTCAGATTTATTTGTTTAATGATAAGCGACTTTTATCAAAGCAATGCAGGCAATGGTTGTTATTTTACCGCCCAGCCAATCGCGCAAATAACGAATAATACAAAAAATGCGATTGCCGCGCGTTTCATCCATTGATTTTTACTTTTTAATTCTACAATTTGTGCTTCAAGCGCTGTTTTTTGTAGATTTGCGGCGTTGACTTGGCTATTGAGTGTCTCAACTTGTTGTTTGTAGTCAGCATCGGTTTTGATAGGCTTTTTGGTTTTTTGCTTGTCTTTATCGCCTTTGACTGCTTTTGTGATGACTTGTAATAGCTGATTGATACCAATTTGATGTAAAAAAGCCTTCACCTCTGCCATCTTTTGTGCTTCGCCGCGGATTTGTAGCTGCTCGATGGCTTTAGGCTGGTTGGTAAATAAATTCTGTGCAATTTGCCAAGTAAAGCCATTGATGGTCACATCGACCTGCTGAGAAGGCTGTAATTGACTGTCTAACAAAATGCCGTTAACGGTAAAAGTCACATAAAAAGTGACGCTTGGGACATAAGCATGAATACGGACGACGGTATTGGTAGTGGCTAAAGGATAAACAACCTTACGAAGATCTGCATCGAAACGTAGCAACAGGGTCAGCAAGGTTTCAATAATCACTAATACAACATTGAGCGCTGTCGTGGCTATATTGCTTGGGGCATTGGTCGAAGTTTGAAAATTATCGTTCATTAAATTTCCACAAAATTAATCAAATATGGGTTTTGTAATTTGTCGATAGTGTAACTTCAAAAGGTTGTTAATAACATTAATTATTGTAAGTCTGGTATAAAACACTGTCAGTCGGTGATTCTTAGTCAAGAAATCATTGCGAGATTGATTCTTAGCCACTTTTACTCACTATAGCTGTATATATCAATTTTTAGCGGTTTTTGTTGAAATAAAATGTTATCGTTTGGTGTGCCAACCGCTATATTTTGCAAAAACACGTTAATCAATGCTTAATTCCACAGAAATTATGCTTAAACTGCTTGTGAAGCCGTTGGAGTTTACTTATAATCGAATCATAATTACTTATGCAGCACTTGATACTTAAGGCTTTGAGCCTAATTAATTGCCAAGCGTGTGCTTTGTATATATAACGTTTATTTTCATCCCTAAAAATTTGAAGGATATTCTTATGAATAAGTCAGAATTAGTTGATAGCATTGCTAAAAAAAGTGGTCTTTCTAAAGCCCAATCAACTGAAGCATTAAATGCCTTTATTGCAACGATTGGCGAAGCAATGAAAGCCAATGATACCGTGTCACTGGTTGGCTTTGGTACGTTTAGCGTGAAAGAACGCCAAGCACGTACAGGTCGTAACCCACAGACTAAAGAAGAAATTCAAATTCCAGCAAGCAAAGTGCCAAGCTTTAAAGCAGGTAAAAGTTTAAAAGATATGGTTAACTAATTAACCCTATATCTAAAAAAGGCGTATTTTTAATTAAATACGCTTTTTTATTGCCTTATAATTTCCTTGCTAAGTATAAAAACTAAACTATAAAACCGGGCAAAAACTTAAGTAAAAAACCACTATTTTTACATAGTGGTTTTCTTATTTTATAAACTATAGTTAACCTATTTTGGCACCGTAATGATTTGACCCACTTTTAGCGAGGCCGTTGGTGACAAGTTATTTAGACTAGCCAACTCTTTAGGGCTGACGCCAAAGCGTCCTGCCAAAGAGATTAAGCCTTCGCCTGCTTTGACTTTATAGGTTGTTGTGGTTTTTGGAATTTTGATATTTTGACCAATCAATAACGACTCATTACCTTTTAAATTATTTAAAGCGGCAAGCTCACTTTTAGAAACGCCATATTTTGCACTCAAGTTTGTCAGACTATCACCTGATTTTACTTGGTAGCCTTGTGCATCACCACGACTATATTTGCTTACTGGCTTTGACGCTGGCTTGTTATCCTCCTCTGATTGGGAGTCTTTGGCTGCTTTGGTCTCTTTTTTTGTTTCTTTTTTGCTGTCGGGTTTTGCAGAGTCCTGCTTGCTCATCGGTTCGCGGGTCGCTGTCACGCTAGCCACCGTACCCAATCCCGCTTGAGGAATAACCAGTTTTTGCCCTTGAATTAAGTTTGCTGTGGGTTTTAGATAATTGGCTTTGGCCAAGTCTGATACTGTTAAATCAAAGTTATTGGCGACGCTACCTAAGCTATCACCTGGGCGTACTGTGTAGTTAATCGATTTGCCAGCTAGCGCATATTTGACCTTTTCAACTGTGACAGGCACGATGATGACTTGCCCTTTTTGCACACGATAATTGGTGTTAAAACCGTTGACATCGGCAATGTCTTTGGGCGATACGGACAGTCGATCAGCGATACCCGACAAGGTATCACCCGTCTGAACCGTATAACGACTTGATACCGGTTGCACTTCGGCTCTAGCAGGGGCAGGCTTTTGCGCTGCCGGCTGTGCCACTGGCGGCTTGGGCATTTTGTCTGGAATTAACCACAAGTTTTGGTTGGTACGCACTTGATAAGTGACTGGTAAATTATTGAATTTTGCTAACTCACTGACATTTAGATCAAACTTGTCGGCGATGCCTGTCAAGGTATCCCCCGCTTGCACGATATAGCTATTGGCTTTACGTTTTGGCGCTTCCGCTACTTTGGGTTCGATAGGCTTGGCGTTGTATAAGTAAAGTGTTGAACCCGCTAGCAAGGCGGCATTTGGATCAATTTGGTTCCATTCAGCGATATCTCGCCAATTCACACCCATGCGACTGGCGATATTTGCCAAGGTGTCGCCAGCTTTGACTTGATAGGTGCTGCGTGTGCCGCTCGGACGTTTTTTGGCAACCGGCTTGCTAACTGTGACAGCTTTGCTTTCACTGGCGATATTGGATTTGCTCGTGGCTGCTTGCGCCGTGCTTGGCGCTTTGCCATTTAAGCTCGACGCTTGGGTAATTTTTACCTCTTTTGGCAACACCACTGGCGGCTCTTCGTAACTGAGTTTTTTGGTTTCGCCTTTGGCTTCTAGCACAGATTGCTGAGTCTGAATAGCATTGAGCTTGATATTACCATCGGTAGGGTTAATGGCTTGCTCTACTTGGGGTGCAGTTTTTTCGATTTCTTTAGCAATCAAATTACGCTCTTGATTGGATAAAGGCGGCTCTTGCACCACGGTGTTGTTGGCAGTAACAACAGCTGAAGTAGTTGGTAATGTATTGGTAGACTGCATTTCAGCGGTCACTATTTTTTGCTCGGTGGCGGTAATCGGTGGTTCTTTGATTACCGTATTGCGGCTTTGGATGCTTGGTGTACTAGGAATGGGGGCGATATAAGTCGTGGTTTGGTTTTTAACCATACTAGTTGCCATCGCCGCCAAATCGCTGCTAGAGGATGGCAAGTTAACTGTTTCTTTTTTGCTATAGGCTTGTTTGGCGGCACTGAGTGAATCACCCTGACTTGCGGTTGTGGTTCTAGTTTGGTTGCCAAAGTTTGTCGGCGGTGTGTTATAAGTAGATGTAGTAGTTTTAGGGGTGACATAACTATTGTTTGCCAAATAACCTTGCTGACTCATATAACCATTACCCCGTAATTGGGTGATTTTACGGTCAATTGATTCATTGAGATCATTGGGAATCAGAATACGGCTTGGGCCTGACATATCTACCGTACCTGCAATTAACGCAGGATTTAGGGCACGCAGTTCATCGTAGCTTACGCCTGTCAAATTACTAATTTCATACAAACTTACCCCAACATTGGCAGGGACACTTCTAAAATGCTGACGGTTCGCAATTGCGGGTAAATACACATTGTAGGTACTCGGATTTTTGACAATTTGCGCCACTGCCAAAAATCGAGGGACATAGTTCATCGTTTCAGTAGGTAATTTAAGCGACCAATAATCCGTTGGTAACCCCCGTGCTGCATTATAATTAATCGCAGATTGGATACGACCTGGACCGGCATTGTAGGATGCCAATGCCAACTCCCAACTCCCAAATTGGTTATACAAGGCCGTCAAAAAGTCATAAGCGGCACGGGTTGACTCAATCACATCACGGCGACCATCAAAGGTACTGGTTTGATTCAAACCATAAATACGACCTGTACTTGGAATAAACTGCCATAACCCTGCCGCAGATGCGTTACTATTGGCATTGGGGTCATAAGAGCTTTCAATCACAGGCAATAATGCCAGTTCCGTTGGAATGTTGCGACGCTCAGCTTCGCGTACTGTGTAGTATAAATAGCGGCTAGCACGCGCTGTTAAGCGGTTTAGATAGTCTTGACGGCTAATGAACCAACTTTTCTGCGCTTCAATACGCGGATCGTACACATTGGAGTTCATACGAAAATTGACGCGCAGTCTATCCCATAGATTACCGTAGCGCTGAACCAACAAAGCGTTATTCTCTACCATGGTCATGTCGGTGGCTTCAAGCAGCCCTTCTAGTTCATCCAAACTATCCATATCCAGTAGCGCCGCATTTTCTTGCGCGCTACGCACCGTGCTTTTGCTGTGACTGGATGATCCAATCATGGGTTTACCCGCTGGACTGGTGGTGCTGGTTGGCGCACTGCTACAGGCTGCCAAAATAATAGAGGAAATAGCTAAACTTAACGGTTTGATAGTTTTTTTTGATGAATGGCTTATCGAAAGCAACATGATAATTCCTAGCTCTTTTTTGCAATTTAGATGTAGGACATATATCCATCTCATAGCGTAAAACTATGAAAGAATATAAGCTAAAATTTGACATTATAAATAAAAAAACGGCTGTGATTTCAAGCCAGTGAAATTAAATATTGGCTGAAATTATACTAGAATCCATAAAAAAAGTGGCACAAAACTTTTGTACCACCCTTTTTAACACCACTAAATTAGTGCTTTTCAATCACCAGTTGGCTAATCGCCCTGGACAATAACACTGAGTTACCGCTTTCAGCGAAGGTAATACGTGAAGTTGTTACTAAACGTGTCGTTACGTTATTTTCGACGATGACTTCTGTTGTTATCGCATCTGCTTTGGCCTGGTTACCGCTAGATACCACATTGTTTAATTGTATATCATAGCCATATCGCGTTGCTTTTGACCAGTTGTTTTGCAAGAGGTTTAGATAATTGGTTTTATTTAAGGTGGTGGTTTTTCCTTTACGCGACACAGATATCAAGGCATCATCTGCCACTAGGCTTGCAACGCGCGAAATGCTCTTAGCATTTGCTGCAGATGCCATCGCAGTACCGTAATTATCGATATCACGCTGGGTGATCTCAGCGTTTGCCAGCGTTGGGCCGGTTAACGAAGTCGCGATGACTACGCCTAGCCATAGTTTTGACCTTACCTGCTTTCGGATTTTATCAATCGGTTGAAAATTTAACGTGATAGTCATGAGATTTTCCTTCAATTGGTAACACCAATTGTTTGACCCTAAAAGAAATAATTTGTTACAACTAAGCATAGCATAACCATTAACTTTATTGTTACGTCATTGTTAATAATCAAGCATAAAATAGTGAATAATTCCGATAAAAATTTTTGACCTTATTATCCAAAACCATCCAAAATCGCTGGATTTTCTACTCACCGTTCATCTTCCTAGCGCTGAATTATTTCAGCAAACAAGGGTTAATCATTTATTAATTTGGCTAAATCGGTTATCATTACAGGTTGTTTTTATCACTGTTTTATGACTAAATCTCAATTTAAGGGTATTTCAATTATGCTACTTACCGCTATTTTAGCATTTATCCAATCTGCCCATGCGGAAGGTGCGGCGGCAGCGCCTACTGGAACGGGTGCTTCCACCATTATGCAAATGCTATTGCCATTGGCTTTTTTTGCTATTTTTTATTTTATTATTATCCGACCACAAAGCCGTCGTAACAAAGAGCATCGTCAAATGATTGATGCCATTAAAGAAGGCAATGAAGTGGTATTTGCCGGTGGCTTGATGGGAAAAATCAAAAAACTTCAAGGTGAATATGCGGTTGTTGCATTAAATACTACCCAAGAGGTGATGGTGCAACGTGCCTCAATCATTTCGGTATTGCCTGTAGGTACCATTGATAGTCTTAAATAATTGCTGATGCAGCTCACCTGTCAGGTTGGCAACCTAGCATTCTGTTAAGTTGCCAACTGGCTATTATGATATTGTACTGCCTTGTTGATCGCGGTTAATAGCCCTAGTAGAACAACTAGTTACCTAAAAAAAATCAAGTTTAAGAAGTCAAGATTATGCACTACCCTGCTTGGAAATACTTTTTAATCGGCATTGTGCTGCTACTGAGCACCCTGTATGCCCTACCAAACCTTTACCCAGACAAGCCCGCCGTTCAAATCACGGGGGCTTCCGCTAGTACCACATTGACCAATGATGTGCTAAAACAAGCGGAAACCATCCTAAATGCCGCCAACATCCCAACCAAAAACAACAGTTTTGATGGTAAATCAGCTTTGTTAAAAATTGGTGATGAGTCGACTGAAACGCAGCTTAAAGCGCAACAAGTGCTAAAAGAAAAGCTTGGCGATAATTACGTGGTAGCACTGAACTTGGCGCAAACCACGCCAGCATGGCTACGTAATATTGGTGGCAATCCTATTAAATTAGGGTTGGACTTGCGAGGTGGTGTACGGTTTGTACTAGAAGTCGATATGAGCAAAACCGTCTCTCAGCGTTTGGAAAACTTAACTCGAGATATTCGTACAGAGCTACGCAACCAAAAAATTGCCTTGACCAATTTACAAGCAGGGCAAAATAATCTGACGTTAAACTTTGTCGATAATGCCGCGCGTGATCAAGCCATGAATGTGTTACGTAGTCGCTTTGGGACAAATTACGAATTACAACCACTAATCAATGCGGGGGGTCCAGCGATTAACATGACCTTGACCCAGTCGACGATTTCACAAATTTCTCAAGATGCGGTCACCCAAAACTTGACGACTTTGCGTAACCGTATTAATGAGCTAGGCGTGGCTGAAGCCGTGGTGCAATCACAAGGTGCCAATCGTATTGTGGTGGAATTACCCGGGGTACAAGATACCGCAGAAGCCAAACGGGTCATTGGTCGTACCGCCAATCTCGAATTTCGCATGGTCTCTGAGCAAAACAATACTTTCCAAGCCAATCCATCTGGGGTATTGCCTGCAGGCACTGAAGCCTACTCATTTGGTCAAGTCGACAGCCCACAAAAAACCTTATTGGAACGTCAAGCTGTAGTCACCGGTCGAAACGTACAGGATGCCCAAGCAGGGATGGATCAAAATGGTCGCCCCCAAGTGAATATCACGCTGGATAACGCGGGTGGTCGTTTGATGCAAAACACCACAGCAAAATCAGTGGGCAAACAAATGGCGGTGCTGTTTATTGAAAATAAGCAGCGTGTCACCTTCCAGCCAGACCCAGTGACGGGTCAAAATAAAGAAGTAAGAACACCTTACGCAGAAAGCCATATTATCAATCAAGCGACCATTCAAGGCGTCTTTGGCTCAACTTTCCAAATCACGGGCTTAGATAGTAATGCAGAAGCCTCAGAGCTGGCTTTGTTACTTCGTGCAGGTGCGCTAGCGGCGCCCATGTATTTTGTTGAAGAACGTACTATTGGTCCATCATTGGGGCAAGATAACATCCAAAAAGGTATGTTCTCTACCCAAGTCGGCTACTTACTCGTGTTCTTATTTATGATTATCTTTTATCGTTTATTCGGCTTAATTGCCAATATCGCGTTGATTTTTAACTTAATGATGATTTTAGCCATCATGTCATTGATTGGTTCTGCCCTGACATTGCCGGGTATCGCAGGTATTGTGTTAACCATCGGGATGGCGGTGGATGCCAACGTACTGATATTTGAACGCATCCGCGAAGAGCTTGCCAACGGCGCCAGACCTAAATCTGCGATTGTGGCGGGTTTTAATCGCGCATTTACCAGTATTTTTGATGCGCAGCTGACTACCTTGATTGTCGCATTTATTTTATTTGCGATTGGTACAGGTCCGATTAAAGGTTTTGCTGTCACCTTAGCCATTGGTATTGCCAGCTCTATCTTCACCTCGGTGACCGTCACGCGTGCACTGGTACAGTTAGCTTATGGCTACCGCAAAACTGTCAAACGCCTAAGTATTGGTTAAGGAGCGAATAATGAATAATGATAAGTTAGAGGATCTAGACGGTTTAGACAGCTCAGAACCCATTAACCCCGAGCAAAAACTCTCAGAGCTCGGCGTACGTCGTAGTGATGAAATGGCATCAAATACACAGCACCGCAAAACGCCGCGCCGTAATGGTAAAGGGGTGAATAAAAATTTGGTCAAGCAGCCTGCTACTCCCACCGATACGATACCCCAAAACGCTGGGGCGGGGTTAGCGGTGGCTAACGCTGCCACGTCTGAATTTTCAGCAGAGAATTTTGGCGGTGAAAAATTCTTTGCCGGTCGGCGTATCATTGATTTTTTAAAGGTAGCTAAACCTTTTGCCATATTATCAGCCATCTTAACGATTCTAGGTTTGGTCGCTATTTTAACTAAAGGTTTAAACCTAGGCTTAGATTTTACTGGCGGTGTGTCAGCCACGGTTGTTTATGAGCAACCTGTGCAACAAGCCCAAGTTCAGTCAGCCTTAGCAAGCCATAAAATCAATGACAGTGTGGTGCAATATTTGGGCAGTAACAAAGAAATTTTGGTACGCCTGCCCCCGCAAAAACAAATCGAAGGGTTATCAAACTCTCTTGATGCGGCGTTAGATTTACCCAACAACAATGCTACCATCAAGAATATTGACGTGGTTGGCAGTCAAGTAGGTAATGAGATTTATGTCAGCTCCTTGGGGGCAACGGCACTGGCATTACTGTGTATGTTTATTTATGTGATGGTGCGTTTCCAAGCCAAATTAGCCTTAGGCGCGGTGTTGGCGTTATTTCATGATACTATTATCACTGTGGGTATTTTCGCACTTTTCGGATGGCCGTTTGACTTGACCGTGCTTGCCGCGGTGTTATCATTGATTGGCTATTCGATTAACGATACCATCGTGGTCTTTGACCGTATCCGTGAGAATTTCCGCCGTGTCCGTGGTGCTAGCCCAGCGCAAATTGTCAATTTATCGCTCACCGAAACGCTACGTCGTACTATTATGACTATTTCAACGGTGTTGCTGGTGGTGGTCGCGATGCTGCTACTTGGCGGCGAAAGCTTACATTGGTTTTCTGTAGCATTGCTCATTGGCTTGATTTTAGGTACTTTCTCATCGGTATATATTGCCAGTGCGATTCCACTGTGGCTCGGTATGTCACGCAAAGACTTTATTGTCGAAGTCAAACCAGAATTTGTTGAGGACGAAGTGGTTTTTGAAGACCGCAATGCGCCTATGTATGACAACAAAGTAGTAGATAATCAATAAATGATTTAAGCGGCAAAAATACCCTACTTGCTAGGGTATTTTTATGGCTAGAATCTAAACAAGAATAGCAATGATGACAAATGAATTAATAAAAAATGGGTTATGGCAACAGGCGTTTAAAGTAAGTTTTCCTGTGGCAATGGGCTATATACCTGCAGGGATTGCCTTTGGCGTGTTGTTTGTGGCCGCAAAACTGCCTATATGGGCGGCGATTTTATCTAGTGTGGTGTTATATGCGGGTGCGGCGCAATATGCTTCTATTACGCTGTTAGCGGGCGGGGTTGGAATCTCAACCATCGCCAGCAATACTTTAGCGATAAATTTGCGCCATGCTTTTTATGCCATTCCTTTGTTAAAACAATTACCATCAAATCCTATCAGTCGATTTTATTGCTTGTTTGCGTTAACCGATGAAACTTTTTCCGTGTTAACCACCCTTCATGAAAATGAACGCCAAAGACTCATACTACCGGTGAGTTTGCTCAATCAGTGTTATTGGGTTATCGGTACCATATTGGGCATTTTGCTGGGTGCAGGGCTCAATGATTGGGTGCCTCATTTGGATTTTGCGTTAGTGTGCTTGTTTGCTATTTTAGCCTACGAGCAGTTTAAAGCGGTCAAAGCTTACTATCCCATATTCATCGCCATCATTGCATTTATAACGGCGTTTTATTTTATATCCGATTGGTTGCTACTATCAGCGATTTGCGTGAGTTTGGGACTCATTATCATCCACTTTTTTATGAGCAATAAATCTGCTCATCAGCAAGCTACTTGACAGTTCAGCTATAAAAAAATTTATTTGATTAATCGTTAGAATATTATGAACACACCACCTGATAACTTTTATTTAGTCGCCGCTACTTTTGCCATGGCGTTGGTGACTTTTCTCACCCGCATCACCCCAATAATTTTGCCAAAGCGTTTATTGGATGCGCCCTTGTTGCTCGCGGTGAATAAAGCATTGCCATTATCCGTGATGACGCTGTTGATTTTAACCTCCTTGCATTGGCAGCAGCAGCCCAAGCCTATGCCCAACGCTATGATTGTGAGTCTGGGCTTATCACCATTACTTGTGGCAGAAATATTAGCGCTGATAGTGGTGTTGCTCAGCTATCATTGGAAAAAGCAATTACTGCTAAGTATGCTGGTGGGGATTGCTAGCCTTAATGGATTTTTATGGGGATTAAATCTGATAGGTTTTCAATAGCCATAAAAAAAGCCCAACTTGGGCTTTTTTTATTAAGGATAATTTACACCTCGGTTTGTACTCCGACGATATCTACGGGCGTATCAGCCACGTCTTGTATCCCAGATTTTTTCTGTTTGGCTTTATCACTGCGTCTACGCTGCAATTCATCCAAATAATCTTCATCAATACCACCGGCGATGTATTTGCCATCAAATACCGAACAGTCAAATTTTTTGGCATCGCTGTGTTTGTCTTGTACCGCTTCAATCAAATCATCCAAATCTTGGAATATCAAACGATCCGCGCCGATGATTTCACACACTTCTTCCACACTATGACCGGAGGCAATCAGTTCATTGCGCGCCGGCATGTCAATACCATACACATTGGGATATTTGACCGGTGGCGCGGCACTGGCAAAATACACATTATTGGCGCCTGCGTCACGTGCCATTTGGATAATCTCGTGACAGGTTGTGCCACGTACAATTGAATCATCGACCAACAATACGTTTTTATTTCTAAATTCAAAAGGCACCGCGCTTAATTTTTGACGTACCGATTTTTTGCGCTGCTGTTGACCTGGCATAATAAAGGTGCGACCGATATAACGGTTTTTCATAAAACCTTCACGGTATTTCACACCTAGATGCTGGGCAAGCTCCATCGCAGAAGTACGTGAGGTATCGGGAATAGGGATAACCACATCAATCCCGTGATCTTCGCCCCATTCTTTGATGATTTTCTGCGCCAAAGTCTCGCCCATACGCATACGGGCTTTATAAACAGAAATATTATCAATAATCGAATCTGGGCGGGCAAAATAGACGTATTCAAAAATACAAGGTCTAAACTCTTTGGCTTCGACACATTGGCGACTAAAGAAGTTATTGTTTTCATCGATAAAAATCGCTTCACCGGGCTTCACATCTCGAACGATATCAAAACCCAATGCAGTTAACGCAACTGACTCAGATGCCACCACATATTCAAAGCCGCCATTTTCCGCTAATCGTTGACCAAAAATCAGCGGGCGAATGCCATTGGGGTCACGAAAAGCCAAAATACCATAGCCTGTAATCATAGCAACAACCGCATAAGCACCTTCGATACGTTTGTAGACAGATGTCATCGCTTCAAAAATATCATCGGGGCTTGGATGCTGGATACCGAGTTTTTGCATTTCATGCGCTAGCACATTGAGCAAAACTTCTGAATCAGAATCGGTGTTAATATGGCGCATATCTTCCATAAACAGTTCTTTGGCAATCTCTTCGGCGTTGGTCAAATTACCATTATGCGCTAAGGTAATACCATACGGCGAATTGACATAAAAAGGCTGAGCTTCTGCACTGCTAGACGTACCAGCTGTTGGGTAACGTACATGCCCGATGCCTTGATTACCGACAAGACGCATCATATGACGTGTCATAAACACATCGCGCACCATGCCATTTTCTTTACGCAAAAACAGACGTCCATCTTGACATGTCACAATACCCGCAGCATCTTGCCCGCGATGCTGCAGCATAGTCAGCGCATCGTATAGCATTTGATTAACCGGACTGTGAGCGGCTATACCGACAACTCCACACATACTTTACCCCTTTGATTTTTCACGGATGGCTATGAGACCTGATGAAAAGAGACCTGATGAAAATTGAATGAAACTACCTTTATTTGCCGGCTGACAATTACAATACTTTAGCCGTCAGTCAAACTTACCAATGCTATTGACCCATTTGCCCTATTCCTTCAAAAGCGGTTTTCCCCAGATTGGCAGCAAGCTGTTGGGTGATTTGTGTGGCAAAAGGTGCCAGTGGCAGTAGCGCATTGGCAAACTTAGACTGCTGCCAAAAGTCACGTTGACTGACAAAAGGCGCCAATAAACTCAGCAGCATCAACACAATGACCAAATTTTTGACCAAGCCAAACCCTGCGCCTGCCAATTTATCTAGGAGGCTCAGCCGAAGCCCCTGCAAGGTTTTACTCATCACCCATAATACAATTTGCAGTCCCACGATGACAAATAAGCCAATTGCCAAGAATGCCGCAATGATACTAAGGCCGGTTGAGCCCGTCAGCGACACAAAAAACGGGGCTAAAGGTTTTGCCAAATAACTGGCGAGCAGCAGCGCCAATAGCCAACCAAACATGCCCACCAGTGAGCGCATCAAGCCATTATTAAACCCCTGCCACAACCCCATAAACAATACAAACAACACTACCATATCTAACAAAGTCATCGGGTCAAGCTCGTATCATGGGATTTACAAAGTAGACGGTGAATGTTGGCTTAGACGATACCCGTCAATGGCTTCAACACAGGTTTGGATGAGCTCTGGTCCTTCATAAATCAAACCACTATAGAGCTGAATCAAATCCGCACCTGCTTCAATCTTTTTAACCGCACGTTGACCATTGTCAATGCCGCCTACGCCAATAAGCGCAATTGAGCTCGGTAAGCGTTCAGCAAACTGCTCAAGGACTTGGGTACTACGGTGACTGAGTGGTCGACCTGATAGCCCGCCTGCTTCTTGACTGGTTTTATAGTCTTCTACCCCATTACGGCTTAAGGTGGTATTGGTGGTAATCAGCCCATCAATATCAAAACGCACCAATTCTTTGGCAATATAATCAATTTGGTCTTCTTCCAAATCTGGGGCAACTTTCAGCACTAATGGTACATAATACTGATGTTGGGTAGCCAGTTGGCTGTGACGTGATTTCATGCCATCAAGCAGCGCCGTGAGCGCATCACCACTTTGCAGGTCGCGCAGGTTTTTGGTATTGGGAGAGGAAATATTTACCGTAATATAAGATGCGTAAGGATACACGCGCTCTAGACAATAAATATAGTCATCTAGGGCATTTTCAACCGGCGTGCTGGCATTTTTGCCAATGTTAATACCCAAAATACCTTGATATTTTGCACGCTTAACTTGCTCAATGAGATAATCGACGCCTTTATTGTTAAATCCCATGCGGTTGATAATGGCATGGGCTTCTTTGATACGAAATAGACGGGGTTTGTCATTGCCAGATTGTGGTTTTGGGGTAATCGTACCAATTTCGATGTAGCCAAAACCCAATGCCGCTAACGCATCGATATATTCGCCGTTTTTATCAAGCCCGGCTGCCAAACCAACCGGATTGGTAAAGGTTAACCCCATACATTCGGTTGTTAGTTCTTGTTTACCGTACAAAAACCCGAGCATCCCAAATTTTTGCGATTTTTCGAGTAATGATAACGTGATTTCGTGGGCTTTTTCAGGATCGGTATTAAATAAGAACGGACGAAGAAAGGCATACATAGTTGAATAAGCACTCACATTGCATGGGTGAATCTAATTGACTCTGCCCTTTATACAAGCAGAACTAACCTATTTAGCTTGAGAGATAGCAGCCGTTGACGCGCTGTCTAGACTACCTCGTCAAAATCAGAGAAGCTATTATATCAGTGTTGAGGCTAAATAAACACCTGCAATTTTCTTTACCTTAACGCCTTTAGTAACTATCATATCAGCTATCAACCCAGAGTATTTAGAGTATAGATTGTAGGATTTAGCTTTTAAAGTCTTTTAATCGAAGGTTAAGGCACAGGTCGACCATTTGACAACGCAATCCAACCACGAACAATGCGATACAGATGCCATAAGACTGTGGCGACGATTATCAGGCCGCCTAAAGCACCGACAATAAAGCTACCACCCATCGTATGATTGCTATCAACGGCGGCGCCAAAAAACAGCCCACCCGTTGCAAAAATCACCATGACAAAACCAATCACCCAAAAAAATATACTGTACCAAAACGTTTTGATTTGCCAATCAAAGTGACTATAAAGCCACGTGTTTCTAGCCTCATCGCGCTTTAAATAATTCATCACAATCGGAATAATCCAAGTCAGTCCCGCGGTAAAATAACTAAACAGCGCAAGCGCATAAGTAATGTGGTTATAACTGATTTGGCTTTGGGTCACCGGTAAGTTTTGACTAAGCTGCGTGTATTGCGGTAACGCTGATGGATAACCATTCGCCCCACTACCAAATTGTGGGTTGGATGGGTCAGGTGTGTGAGCATCTGTTGGTTTTTCTAGGTTCATTATAATTTTCCATCAATGATTATTACTTTTTTTATCGGGTCATACTGTAGAATTTCAATTGATTGTTATGGACTTTAGGGTGTTACCCAAATCGGTTCTCGAATGGTAAATGGTTGTTGGTTGCTATCGGCAAACTGAATCGTCCAGCTAACAGGGGACTGCTGTTCAAAAGTCGGTACTGGGATGATTTTTATGCGGTTTTTTGCCGAATACAACAAATAGTTGCCATCGGGTGAAAAGTTGGCAGGTTCAGCCAATCCTTCATTATTGATAGCGATGCTTTTTTTAGTTGCCATATCTACGAGCCTGCCTTGGCTATTATCGCTGACATAAGTGATCAAACGCCCTGTGGGGCTAATCCGAGCGATGGCATTGGTTTTACCGGGCAAGTTTAAGGGCAAAAATTGTTGTTTTGCAAAATAGTATTGATAAAGTTGCGGTTGTAAAAATTTGGCTTTATCTGACGTAAATATAAAGGATTGACCATCGGGCAACCAAACAGGGGCTAAATCAATCGCTGGTTGATGGGTCAGTTGTTGTTTTATATTGCCGCTGCTATCGGTCAAAAAAATCTCTGGATTACCCATTTGGCTATTTGCTAGTAACAATTGGCGTCCATCGGGGGAGATTGCCCCGCTAAAATTATGAGCGCGTTTGGCAGAAACCGCAGAAACCCCAGAAACCACAGAAACCGCAGAAACATCAGTGACTTGCAAAGTCGCTCTATCAAGGATAACAACTTTAGGATAACTTTTGCCTGCTTGAACCGTAAAAATCAGGCGGTCGCCTAAGCGACTGGCGGATAAGCTCATTATCGTCCCATTGACCTTATACAAAGTCTTTGAGTTGCTGCCATCCATTTGGGTTTCAATCAGCTGCGCTTGGCGATTTTCCCCAAATCCGGTTAAATAAATAAAAATTAACTTGCCTGACAGCTGGCTAGCATCCATGTGTGGCAAATTCGTTGGCGCAGTCGCTATGACTTTGGGCAATGAGGTCGAACTTTGCAAGGAGGTGCTAGATATGTTTGTTGATGGAGAATGCATGGTCTGACACCCTGTCATCGCCAAGCTAATTGCCATGACAATTGCCATAACAGCGGCGCACCATAAACGGGGTAATTGATAAAGATGCTTCATGTTATTTGTGGCTTGATTAAGGCAAAACATTATTAGCGTCTGGATTGAGCCAAAGTGGTCCATAAATTAAGCCATTGGGCACGCCATTTTGGGATGGGCTAATGCTGATGGATTTGCCATTGGAGACAATGGTAATGACATTTTTATTGGAGTAAATATAATGTTGTCCATTGGGTGAGACACCTGGTGCTTCACTTAACCCAACGTTATTCACAGCAGTTACCGAGCGCGAACCCAGATCCATCACCGCGCCTTGATTGGCACCCGACAAATAGGACATTTTTTTACCATCATTGCTGATGCGTCCCATACTGCTCAGTCCGCCGCCTGTCAAACGCTGTTCATTACCGGTTGCCAGATTGTAGAGATAAATTTGACCTTTATTACCGCCTTTTTTACCACCGGCTCTATCTGAAGTATAGACAAATGACTGCCCATCAGGCGCCCAACTAGGATAGATAGCTCCCACAGGGTCATTGGTCAAGCGACGAGAATTGCCACCTTGCGCCAAATAAATCTGCGGTATGCCATTCTCAAAACTGCTACTAAATATCACACGACCATCTTTACTCACGGATGCGCCATAGTTCATGGCTTTAAAATTCGTCAAATTGCTGACTGCCCCGCTGACAATATTGGCAGACATAACCTGCGGATAGCCTAGCGTGTCGGGCTGAACTTGGAAAGTAAAGGTTTGATTGTCAGCAGAGGTATTTAGGGTTTTAATGGTACCGTTAAACTCATAAATCACTTTTGGGTTAAATCCATCCACATCAGAAATGACCAAACGTGACACACGGTTTTTGGGCTTGCCTGTTTCAACCACATACGCAATGCGCCCAGAAAAATCGCCTTTGATGCCTGTCAATATCTCATAGATACGGTCAGCAACCTTATGTCCTGCCATACGCAAACTTTGTGAGTTATTTTTGGTGGTGACGGTTTGCAGACCTTGCATCACCTCGCCTGTCGCCACATTAATCACTTCAAAATTAATTTCAACATTGCCACGATTGCTGCGCGTATTGCCAACCACCAAATAAGGCACGGCGTTATGCTGCCAGACAGGCAAAGTGACTTCACTACTACTATGAGGCCGCTCTGGCAAATTGCTGTCTAAGGTAAATTGCCCCAAATTGGTCAAATCATTGGTAACAATCCCTGAGATACTCTCTGCGCCAGCAAATGGTACGATGGCGACTTGCAAGTTAGAGCGTGGTGCCTGCTTGACTAGGGTAAAGTCAACATTGTCGGCAGCGTTTGCTAGAGTTGGCATCGCAGTAGTAACCAAAGCAATGACTGCCGCTTTCAAAAGAGTATGGTTCATAATTAGCCTGCAATATTTATAATTATTAAAAATTGGTTTTCAAATAATAGCATTGTTTTGCTCGCCAAAAAAGATTGGGCAAGGCTAGGCGCTACAACACTATTTAGCTTTACTATTTAGCTCTAAAATTGCCCGTCATGCTTCTTGCGCCATTTGGCGGGGGCGGCAGTGGACTTGATTGGTTGATTGCTTGTTGTAAGCTTGCTTTAAAAGCGGCATCACTACTGCCGCGAATAGCGATATTACTAATTGTACCATCCGCAGCAATGCTAAATGACGCCGTTAATGAATTGCCATTACTGTTGGTTGGTACATTCCAATTTGAATCAATCATCGCCATGACTTGGCTGACATAGCCTGCCGAACTCCCTCCCGATGCACCACCACGCCTGCTAGAACCTTGACCGCTAGATGATTGCGATTGCGCTGCACCTGTAGATTGACCATCTTTACCCAAATCCAGTGACTTGATACCATTGTCACTTTGCCGCTCGCTATTGGCATTGAGATTTTTATTATAGGCGGCATTGTTGGCGCGTATTTCGTTTTTTACCTCATCAATATTGCTTTCGGCAATTTTATAATCTTGCAAATTTCGCTGCTGGGTTTCATTGCGCTGGTTTAATTCATCAATCACGCCTTGTCTTTCAGCTGCTACTTCTCGGTCTAGCTTTTCAGCAAACAGCGCCTGCTCTTTTTCCCATTGCGCCTGCTTGGCGGCTAACGTATTTTTAACCGTTTCAATTTGATTGGTTGATGTCGAATGGGCCGTGTTCATTGGCATAGTCGATAGGGTTTGGGAATTTAAGGACGGTGTGGGCGCACCAGCCATCTCGCCAGCCGTGGCTTGGTTTTGCGCCAGCGCATTTTGTTGGTTGGCTTTGATTTGCCCTTCTATTACCGACAACTGCTCAGGGGTAATCAACGACGTTTCCATGGGCGCGGGCGGGGTGTTATGATAAAAGAAAAACAATAACCCAACCACCAACGCATGAGCAATGGCACTGAGCACAATCGCCCATACCGGGTAATCGGGTGTTTTGACGGGTACATAGACTGAGGTCACTTCAGCATACATCGTCTCAGTATTTCCTTATTCTAGCAAAAATGTTCAATCAAAAATTAAAAGGTCATCGTATTAGAAAGCTGCTTAATTAAAAAGCCACTTGATTAAAAGGCTACTTGCTGGCTGGTTTTGGCGGTGCCGTTAACAAGCCAACCTTTTGAATGCCCGCTTGCTGCAAGTTTGCCATCAATTGGATAATATCACCATATTGGTTACTCTGATCGGCATTAATCATCACATTGACATTGGGCTTACCATCGAACTGGTATTGAGGTTGAGATTGTAAATTATTCAAAGTCGCAATTAACGCCTCTTCGCTCATTGGCTCATCGGTTTTGTCCTGGGTACTTAAATATAATTGTCCATCAGATTTTAGCGACACAATCACCGGTAACTGCGTGCCTTGCTGTAGTGATTTGGTTTGCGCTTTTGGCAAATCAATATCCACTCCCGTCGTTAGCATGGGCGCGGTCACCATAAATATGACCAGCAGCACCAACATAACATCAATATAAGGCACCACATTCATACCTGCATTGAGTTTTTGAGGACGGTTACGGCTGTAAGGGTTTGCTTTCATAGTGTCAAGTTGTTCAATAAAATTTATCTAATATTCATTTAGCATTTAGCGTTTATCTAGCGAGCGAGCGGAGGCATCATGGCAGATGAATTGAGCCCCGTCGGTAAATTGGTAGCCGTATCCACAGTTTGTCGCAGTAACATGCCTGTCATCTCATCACAGAACAAGCTACGACTTTGATAAACTTTATCGTTTTTTGCGGTAAAGTGGTTGAAAGCCAGTGCCGCTGGAATCGCAGCAAACAACCCGAGCGCCGTGGCAATCAAGGCTTCGGCAATACCAGGGGCAACCGCAGCCAGTGTGGCTTGCGAAGAAGTCGATAAGCCCATAAAAGCCGTCATAATCCCCCAAACCGTACCAAGCAGACCGATATAAGGCGAGACCGAGGCAATACTGGCTAGCAACGGCAATCCTTGCTCTAGCTCGAGTTGCTGACGCCCCAAGCCAACGCGAAGTTTGCGCTCGACGCCTTCAATGATTTCACTACGGGCTTGGGTGTTTTTGAGCAGTTTTAAAAACTCACTAAAGCCAATAAAAAAGATTTGCTCAAGTCCACTTCTATCAGGATTACCTTGAACGCCTTTGTATAGGGTTGGCAATTCAACCCCTGACCAAAAGGTTTTTTCAAAATAATTATCGGCGCGCGTGGCAATTGCCAAACGACTGCTTAAACGAAAAATAGTGACCCAACACAATAAAGAAGCAAATAATAAAATGCCCATGATAATTTTGACGAAAATACTGGCATGCGTCACCAAACTAACGAGATCAATCGAGCCTTCCATAAAGTTATGCTTCCCCAACCATCCAAATTACTAAATATAAGTCACTAAATATAAATTACTAAATATTTTGATGCCAGCTTGTTAACACCCTGCCAGCAATACCCGATTAAAACCAAAAACCAAAAACCAAAAGCTAGTGCAATTATAAGGTCGAGCACTAGAATTTACATAAGCATATTGTAACCAATAACATCTGCTAATCGTATAAAAACTTTTGGTAGATTTTATCAAGCAGCTTGACAGTCAAAGTATTAGAAATTCCCGCAGGTGACAAAGCTGCCATCAATTGATTTTGGCGCGGGCTTCAGCCTTATAGGTGTCGCTGTGTTCTACTCTTTTCTTACTCATGGTAAACTCTGGTTTAGGATGCAAGTTTAGCAAATATTTTTCTTCCGTTTTTTTAAGCATACCTCAAAAATTTTAAAATATTTTTTGTATAAGCGTTAAGCTAAAGAATAGAGCTTTGACTTTATACAGATAATTGTTTAATTTAAGGGAGGAAAAACCCTCAGAAAAATTTTAGCTAATTCAATATTATAATATAGGAGATACAAATGGCTATTTCACTTAATAAAGGCGGTAACTTATCCCTGTCAAAAACAGATCCTACCCTAACACGGCTATTAATTGGTCTAGGTTGGGATGAGCGTGCCACATCAGGGGCAGAGTTTGACTTAGATGCCAGCGTATTTTTGCTTAATAATATGGGAAAAGTACGCGGCGACCATGATTTTATTTTTTATAACCAACTAAAATCTGACAATGGTGCAGTTGAACATACCGGGGACAACCGCTCAGGGGCAGGTGACGGTGATGACGAAGTGATTAAAGTCAACCTTTCACAAGTACCCGCCGATATTGAAAAAATTGCTGTCACTGTGACCATCCACGACGCCCAAGCTCGTAATCAAAACTTTGGTCAAGTATCCAATGCCTTCATCCGTGTGGTCAATGAAGAAACAGGGGCAGAGGTAGTACGGTTTGACTTAGCAGAAGACTATTCCATCGAAACTGCGATGGTATTTGGCGAAGTCTATAAACACAATGGCGAATGGAAATTTCGTGCGGTGGGTCAAGGCTATGCAGGTGGCTTAGCTGCTATGTGCCAACAATATGGCGTAAATATCGGCTAAATCGGATTTTAAGCAGCAATTTACCATTAAAATAATGATAAAAAACCCCACTCTCAACACTTTTAGAGGGGGTTGAAACAAAAAAGGCATGAACTTAAACTTTAATCAATGACCAAAAAGATTAGAGGATAAGCCATGCCCATTGATGAATTTATCATTAAAATCT
>BMPS01000022.1 GCA_014647715.1 Streptomyces cinereus | reverse complement strand
TTGCCCAAAACTTGCGATGAGGTAGTCGCTGTAGAGTTCTATCATGTCTTTGTTCATTTGTTTACTCTCGCTGACTGCTTTTTTTGTTATGATAGCGCTTTTTTAAAGGGCTGCGTAACTTCAGTTAATAAATTCTTATAATGTGCTTAACAAATAATAGGCTTAACAAGGCTAGATAATTTTCAGCCAAGTTTTTTATCATGATTGTAGGTTGATAAGTCAGCGTCTTAGTTGCCGTGATAATTGCCAAGCTGCCTCATCGCGCAGCTCATGCGACTGCTTGGCAGATACAGTGGCTTGTCTGCCTGTGTTAAGCGATGACCATTCGGGCTTACCACGCGCTTTTTTGAGCAAACTTGGCAATCTATCAACTGACCAAGGCGCGAGCGATTGGTTCGCCATGATGCTATCAGTCGCTGCATGACCACGATGGCGCAGCGCAGTCAGCAAATCCATCGCTCGAGTCGCCAGTAAGGTCAGGGTAGCAGGGTCTATGTGCAGACGTTTGACGCCGCTGATTTTGTCGGCAATCGCGCTGGTATTTGACAGTAAGCCACCTGCCAAACCACCAAGCGCCGTACCCAGCCCCAGTGATGTGCCAAGGGTGGCGATATCAATACCCAGTCCAATCAGCGCGCCTGCCGCTGCACCGCCTGTGGTACGAATCCCATAACTGGCTAGTACCTCTTTATCAAACGGATCGCGGCGATATTCAGTCAGTTCAAGCGGTGTGGTGGTGACGGTATTGTCATAAAATTTATACAGGTTTAGCAGTTCATCTTGCATACTGCGTTCAGCTTGGCGTACTTTTTCTTGCATTTTTTGTAAGGTAGGCAGCGGATCATCCTCCTCATGAATGGTTTCAACAAAGGCGGCAACGTTTAATAAAAAATGCGCAATGATAATATTGGCATCATCGTACAAATTATCCCAATCGGCTTTACGACGCTCAATCAGCTGTTTAATAATTTCTGGTTGTATCAGCATGGTTTCTAAGTTTTGCCACAGTTTGATTTCATCATCAAATTCAAACGCCACTGAGTCAAACCGTGTAGATACATGCAAGTTGCGGCGCGCGAGCATCTGCTGCCACTCATTGATATTGCTATCTTGACCCTTAGTAAAGTTAAATACGGGCATCACGGGAATGGCTGACCATGACAGCACCGTTAACTCATCTTTATATTTGCCGAGCACAGGCTCCCGCGCATCAATCACATAGACGGCCATGTCACTGGCAATCAGCTGACGAATGACCTTGGCTTCTTGGCTAAACTCATCTTGTGCAGGTGCGCTTGCTAAAAATTGCTGTAACCGCTCCACACCGTCACGGCGGGCAGCGGTGTTGTCTTCTAACCAATCAAGTAGCCCTGACGCATCTTCTAGACCGGGCGTATCATACAGTGCCACCAAGCCTTGACCCGTTTGGCTGTCATTGATCATGGCTTTTTCCACATGACGGGTAGTAGCAGGCGCATTTTTGACTTCGCCAAAGTACATATCACGCAACAGGGTGCGTAGTAGCGAAGTTTTACCGGTATTGGTATGTCCTACGACCGCCAATTTTAACGCTTCATTTTCGCCAATGCTGATTTTGCGGCTGGGATAGGGGTTTTGTTCAGCTTGGGCTAATGGATGGTTGGGCGATTGCGTGGCGATGTCGGTGCTTGGATGGGTCGCGCTGTCAGCCACCGTCTCTGGCAAATAATCTTTGGTTAAATCAATTGTCAATTTTTCTTGGGTGGTTATGTCTTTGTTATCCATTATTTGTTAACCTTTATGTATTCAGCGCGAGCTATTTTTGGCAAGTTCTAGGGCATAGTTGACATGATTGAAGGCAGCTTGGGTTAGTGGATGTGCCAGCCAATCATCAAAACTATGCGCAACATCATCTATGTTTTCGCTACTATCTTCTGCCAGTTGGTCGTAATAATCCAAGTAGCCTTCAGCAGATAAAATCACCCAACCATCACTCACTGCGGATTTTTCTTCCATAGCGGCCAAAGACAGATAAAACCCCAGCATATCAAGCATCAGCAAAATCGCGTCACAGGTGCTGTGTGGATAGCTATCGCCCATAGCAAACATGATGTCATCGAGCGCATTTAGCGCCTGGTCGATGCTATCGGTTTGCCAAGTTTGAGTATTTACGGCGTCAAACAGGGCTTGATAGTGCGGTTTTTCCCTGTCGAGTTCATTGTCAAGCCAGTCGGCTGGTAGATTTCGAATGAATTGACGCAGTAGATTTTGCACAAAGGCGCTTTGCGCTGCGAGCGTAAGCTGTGAAGCAGTCTGGGCAATGCTATTAATCACATCGGCATAGCTTGTCGTGGCATTCATGGTTAATTTTCTCTTACTAGGGCAATTTGGCGCTCTGCCAACGCGGTTTCCCATTGTAGTTGACGGGCTTTGATGGTTTCAATTTCGCTCGGACTTGGCAGGTAGCCTTGATTGGCATCGAGCAGTTGTACAATCATACCGCCTTTTGCCGCGCTTGCGATATTATCGAGTTTTCGCAGGGTGCCACGGTCGGGGAGTGCGAGATTGGAGATACCGACGAGCACTTGAACAGGGTTGCTTTGAAGGTAGGTAATCAGTTTTTCCAAGTCATCACGATCATCGATACGACCAAAGTTTTGCGCCGCTATACCGACGGTTTTGACATACCATTGCGGGTTGGCTTGCGGGTATTCGAGCAACACGGCAAGTTTATTGGCTAGGCTGATTTGGGCAGTGGGTGCGATAGGTTTTTGCTCAGCCGGGCTGTCATCGGGGTCAATCACTTTGCGCTGCCAAAAGTCGATAATTTTTTGATAGTAGGGCTGTTTGGTATCAAGCTTCATACGACTTGAGCGCACCATTATCAGACAACATAGCCACGCGAGCAAACGTGGCACGATACCGTACATCAGTAGGCTACCGATTAATAACATCGCCCAGCGAAACGAAATCATCTGTGGCGTGGTTTCAGGATTCATCTGCGCGGTGATAATATCTTGTGCCGTTGGGGTAGGAAAACCTACCCAATGGGGGAGCCAAGACATCAGTTTGACCACTTCCACCACGTTGCTGTCTTGCAGTAGGGTTGATTCCCACACAAAATTGTAATTTTTGACCAATAACAATAGAATTAATGAGACCAACATCCCCGATAGACTGGCTAACCAAAACTGGTGGCTGATACGACTGACGTACCATTTGGTGCCAGCGTGATTGAGCTGGTCTTGATACAGTTCAACCGCTGTTTGGGTAACAACATCTTTGCTACGCACTAGGGCTGCCGGGGTAAAAAAAGCACCAAAAAGACTGGGTTTATTGCGCGGTGAGAACAGCATCCAACCGAGCCAAACCAGTAAGATAATGGTATTAAACCCTAATAAACTGGCTAGCACATAAAAAAAGTTCACCACCTGCGCTTGCATCAAGCCAAATAACGCGACAAAGCCCAAAATAAACCACAGCACAGTCAATCCCCAAATCACGCCATTGACGCGGGTGTCAATGGTGGTAAGTAGCTGCGCAAGTTTACCGTCATTATCAATACGTGAGGCGCGGCGGCGCAATTTGCTCAGCGGTTCGCCCGACTCATGTTGCAGTTTTTCCGTGATAAGGATAGGGTCGGCGGCAAAAATATGCTGTTTTTCTTCCAGCCTGCGCACCAGTTCGGTCAGTTGGTCTTGAGATGTGTACATGTTAATTTTCCAACCCTTTCATGCCAATAAAATACCGACTAAACTGATACGCCACGCGCCCAGAGCGTCCGCCGCGTTCACTGGCAAAGCGCAGTGCAGCGGCTTTTGCTGCCTCATCAAAGGGCAAACTTGCTTGCGCCAAATAATGCGCACAAATATCCAAATACACAGGCTGGGTCATCGGATGAAACGACAGCCACAGCCCAAAGCGATCAGACAACGACACGGTTTCATCAATCGTCTCATAGGGATTGACTTCATCGGTTTGCCCATTATAAATGCTCACATTGTCTTTCATCAGTTGTGGTAGTAGATGACGGCGGTTACTGGTCGCATAGACCAGTAGTTTATCTTGCTCGCTGTCTAGCGCGCCATCGAGCACGCTTTTGAGCGTGCGATAATTCTCATCTTGTCCATTGAACGCTAAGTCATCACAGTACACCACATAATGACAGCCATGATTGGGCTGGGTTGTATGAAGGTCTCGTACCGCTTGGCGAATCGGCTCTAACATCACCAAATCATCTCGTGACACTTCGATAATACGAAGACCATCCGCTTTATATTGATTGAGCAATGCCCGAATGAGCGACGATTTACCTGCGCCGCGTGTGCCTGTCATGAGTACATGATTGGCAGGTAAGCCTGCTAAATACTGGCGCGTGTTTTGAACCAGTTTATTTTTTTGCCCATCAATGCCAAGCAAATCATCCAACGACAATCGCAAATCTACAGTTAAAGGCACCAGTTCACCACTGCCCGTGCGGCTATTGGATTGCCAGCGGTAGGCAAGCACGCTTGGGTCAAGTTGTATGGGCTTGGGTAGCTGCGCCTGTAAAAATTGGGTGAGTAAGTGTTCTAAATTAGCGGGTAAACTAAGGTTAGCGGGTAGAGTGAGTTGCGACATACAAGGGTTCTTCTGAGTGGTTTTTAAGCAATTTTGTGGTATTTAATCCGTATGATAGCAAAACTCCGTTAGATTACCCATTATCTTTGTAAACATTGCCGCATAACACTGGCTATTTATTTACAAAAAAAATCAATTCAGTTATAAAAATAGGCTTTATGATAAAATTTGTTAAGGAAGATCAATGAATGCGCAACAAGCCATCACCTTTAGTATAAAACCTCTCACTTTTGCTATCGTCATGCTGGGGATTCATGGCTGTGCCACACAGCCTAGCGCGAGTCAACCGCTGTCTCAACGTGTGTTGCAAGCCAACCAACAGTTGGTCAGTCGCCAAAGCTATGCTTATGACTATCGAGTCAATGTGGTGCGCCCGCCCTTACGTAGCGCACAAGCGTTAGCTGCAAGCCCTAATCGTTTAAAACTTATCGGGCAGCTTAGCGCAGCACAGCAGCTTGATGCTCGCCAACAAGCCTTAGTCACAGAGGGGGTCAATCACCAAACCCGTGAACAAAGCGAAGCGGGGCAAGTGATGGATATTTTAACCAAGCGCTTTGAGTTTGCCTCCACAGGTGTGGTAGATCTTCGCCGAGGGCAAATGTCAATCGTGCCTGAATTTCGCTACGTGCAGAACAATGCAGGGGCGTTTATCAAAGTGCCACTGGCGGCTGATTTTGCGCGCTCCAAAGTATATGCTGATTTGTCGGGACTCTCTGAGTTTGCCACCGACCCCCAATATGATGGACGCTACATTGAATATGACTATAGCAAACTGCTAAAAGATAAAAAGATAGATAAAAGAGCCTTATTCAAGGTATTTGAACAGATGTCACTGCTAAATGCCACCCTTGCTAAAGAAAGCGATTATCAGACATTGGCTTTGACTACTGAAGATAAAGCCAAAGGTGTGAGCCAGCGCATTGGCTACCGCATTGGCTACAATCAAATGCTAGCCGAGTATTTGCTGTTCTTCCACGTCAATAGGCGCTACCTAAAATCATTCATCAATCCAGCCGATTTTGCCAAAGATGATGAGCTAAAGCAGCTTGGCAGTCTTGCTGTTAGCCCACGGTATCTGATGAAAAAAGCCTTTGACAGCAATGAGTTGGCAAGTGTTGAGGAAAAAGCGTATGAATCTGCCATGCGCCTGTATGAAGCCATTGACAAAATGCGCGCGCAATCAGATGACAGCGCTGCTGACCCAGCCAGTGCCGATGCTGCAGGGTCAATGGAAAGTTTAGAAACTCAAACAGCCACTGACGAGTCAACCAGTGACGAATTGGGTCAAACTGCGAAAGCCTTAGCAGCCTTTGACAAATACCAATCAGACAAATTGGTCAGTGCTGCTGCACTGGCAAAAATCATCGACACCAATCCGCAAGCGTTTAAAGCGCTGCAAGCTGAGATAAGCAAAGCGGCAAATAGCAGCTTTATCTCAATGGATGACGACATCC
The DNA here is from genome assembly GCA_014647715.1 of Streptomyces cinereus. GTDB lineage: Bacteria > Pseudomonadota > Gammaproteobacteria > Pseudomonadales > Moraxellaceae > Faucicola > Faucicola cinerea. The sequence continues at coordinate 34,845 of BMPS01000022.1, read as the reverse complement.
GTATCAGCTATGGACTCAACCGCCAAAATCAACTACTCAATATGGTGGCAATGAGTGATTTGCCATCATTTGAAAAAACCACGCCGACAACCAATCAGCCCAAGACCCAAATGCGCACAGTGGTTAACTTTTATGATTATGGCAAAGCCCGTGTCAATCCTGATATCTTCAACAAGGCAATCACTTGGCAACAAGCATCAAAAGATAACAATCTATGGGCGGCGACAAAACAATCCAAAGTCTTTGACAGTGATAAAAATTTAGAAGCCTTATCCTATAGCCTACTCAAACAAAACAAAGGGTTTGTCGAGACGTTTGTTACTCTCTATACCTACCAGTTTGTGTTGCAAAAAGATGAAGCAAGCCTCAATGAAATAGATATGGCAGCGCTGAACGCCGCTGCAACCAAACTTGCAAAAATACAGGCCGATAATTATGCGGTCATGAATACCGATAGCCGTCAGCAAGATACCATTACAGACGTTGATGCGTATGTCGATGAGGAACTTGCTGAACATATCGCAGGGATTGTTGATAAAACCTATCGCAATCAGCAATACTTGCAACAAATTGCCAAACTTAAAGCGCAAGGCAAATCTGACGCCCAGATTTTTAGCCAGTTATATCAAACTATCAGCGACAAACCCAGCGATGTAGAAAGTGCCGCTGCAGTGGCGGCGGAAGCTGCAGCGGCAGTAGATGGTGTTGAGGAAAGCGAAGAACAACAAGCTTGTTCGCTGCTCTTGGACACAGATAAACTTGATAAAACATCACGCACCCGCCTTGCCAAAATCTGTGCAAAAATAGACAAAGCCACCGCCCAGGAACAGGCAGCGAGCCAGCAATCTAGCAGCTCTGATACTGCACCCGTCCGCATGACGGCTGCCGATATCGCCAAGCAAACGCAGGCGCGCGATAAGTTTAATCAATTACTTGGCGAAATCGCTATCGAAGATATGCAGACCCAAGCCAAGCATATCAGCCTATCTGATGAGGATGATGAGTTTATTGAAAAACTCAAACCTCACTTTGAAGCGAGCTATGATTTTAATTATGATGCCTACAAGGCTGCCTATCAGTTGTTACTTTTGAGCCAATAAGTGGACAAACGAAGCATCAATTGCTGATGACCCATATACAACAGATAAAAAAAGCGGAATAACTGATGTATCCCGCTTTTTGTACGTCAATCAATCGTGCCATTTTAATCATGACAGGTTTATAATACAGTACGAATACTTGCCGCTTCATCCAGCATTTTATATAAGCTATTGACTTGCTCAGCGTCTGTCAAATAGACGTTAGCGCGTACGGAGTGGAAACGACCGGTACGCGATGGATTGATAGTCAAACTTGCCAAATCAAATTCAGGAAATAAAGTACCCAAAATTAATTTTACTTCGTCGAGTAGCGTATCTTTGTGACCCTCATGACCGATGATACTTAAAGGATAATCCATAGGAAAATTCCACAATTCTGGGTGCTGGATATCCGTAGGTTTCGCCGCTCGCGTACTACATGTAGCGGCTTCCAAGTTATTAAGCGTAATTGTTTTATCGTTCATGGCATCACCTAAGGTTGTATAAATTTCTTTAGGGTCTAAATGAGGGTAAAACCGATAATTTCAAGACGTTGGGGTTTGGCGTTGAAAAAAGCCCCATCCATAAAACTATCCATAACCCCATTTATAACCCAATTCATAAAAAGCCACATTTATAGAAAAATCACATTCACAAACTCACCCATAAAAAAACCGAGAACATTGTCTCGGCTTTTTTGGATGGAGATAACATTAATCATTCTCTAGGAATGAACGTAAATGTTCTGAGCGAGAAGGGTGGCGCAGTTTACGCAGCGCTTTGGCTTCAATCTGACGAATACGCTCACGGGTGACATCAAATTGTTTACCTACTTCTTCTAAGGTATGGTCGGTAGACATATCAATACCAAAACGCATTTTAAGCACTTTGGCTTCACGTTCGGTGAGATTGGCTAACACTTCACGGGTAGCTTCTTTTAACCCTTGTGCCGTTGCTTCATCCACTGGGCTTGAGATGCTCGAATCCTCAATAAAATCACCCAAGTGACTGTCTTCATCGTCCCCAATTGGGGTTTCCATTGAGATGGGCTCTTTGGCAATTTTGAGTACTTTACGGACTTTGACTTCGTCCATCTCTAAGCGTTCGCCCAATTCCTCAGGGGTAGGCTCACGTCCCATTTCTTGTAATAGCTGGCGCGATACACGGTTGATTTTATTGATGGTTTCAATCATGTGCACAGGGATACGGATGGTACGGGCTTGGTCAGCAATCGAGCGGGTGATGGCTTGGCGAATCCACCAAGTGGCATAAGTGGAGAATTTATAACCACGGCGATATTCAAATTTATCTACCGCTTTCATCAAGCCAATGTTACCTTCTTGAATCAAATCAAGGAACTGTAAGCCGCGGTTGGTGTATTTTTTAGCAATTGAGATGACCAGACGTAAGTTTGCCTCAACCATTTCTTTTTTGGCGCGGCGGGCTTTGGCTTCACCCACAGACATGTTACGTGCGACCACTTTCATTTGGTCGATGCTCATGCCAAGATTTTGCTCATGCTGCTGGATACGCCCCTGATACTGTAGCACTTCATCAAGTACCCGCTCTAACGTGTCGGCAAAGGCAGGTTTGCCTGCGATACGGTTAGGGAGCCAGTCAAGGTTGGTTTCATTATGCGGAAAGGTTTTGCGAAACTCATCTTTTGGCATTTTACCGCGGCGAATCACCAGTTTCATGATGTGACGTTCGTTTTTACGCACATCTTCATACACCTCGCGCATCATATCCATGATATTGTCAGAGACGCGGCTATTGAGCTTAAATAGCATAAAGCAGTTGGCAAGCTCATTCATCGCCGCTTTGACGACGTCGCTATCACGGTCATGGGTGGCTAACAAATCTTTGACCTTGGTGAACAATTGCTCTAATTCTTCAAAGCGCAGACGCACTTCTTCAGGGTCAAGACCGCTGGCTTCTTCGGTATCGGCATCTTCACTGACTTCGCCATCGGCTTCTTCGATTTCATCGGCGTTTTCGGATTCATCATCGAGTTCATCCTCGGCTTTGTCGTCTTTGACTTTGGGTTTGATAATCGGTAACGCGATTTCCACCTCTTCGTCATCGGCAAGGGGAATGACATCAGCGGCTTCAGGGTCAAGAAAACCTGTAATAATATCAGAGACTTTCTTTTCACCTTCGAAGGTTTGGTGGTATTCATTAATGAGCATGGCCACGGTGCCTGGCCAAAAGGTCATGGCATGTTGTACATCTCGAATACCATCTTCGATACGCTTAGCAATCGCAATCTCGCCTTCACGGGTGAGTAGGTCAACCGTACCCATCTCACGCATATACATACGCACAGGGTCGGTGGTGCGACCTGGCTCAGATTCTACTGAGGCAAGTACCGCAGCGGCTTCATCGACAGCAATTTCGTCATCATCCGCATCATCGCTAAGCATAATGTCGTCTTCATCAGGCGCGGTCTCAAAAATCTTGATGCCAACGTCTGTGAGCATTTGAATAATATCATCAATTTGGTCACTTTCAGTTACTGATTCGGGGAGTTGGTCATTAATCTCAGCATAGGTGAGATAACCTTGCTCTTTACCTAATTGAATCAGCGTGGCTAATTGAGAAGTTGAATGTTCGCTCATGAGGGCTCGCTTTGATATTGGTTAAAAAAATAAATAATGTAATAGCACGACAAATAAGCTAATGACTGTATTTCTTCATTTTTATCAAGGGATACACCCTGCAAATGACAGTCGAGGACTAAATAAAGATTTAGTATGATTAAAAAGCGGTAGTCAACCTATTATTATAACGGATTATATGAGGTTCGCGGGGAGAAAATTAAAGGCAAAGCGGGTAAGTTTTCGCTTTATGCGGCATTTCGCGCAGTTTTTGGCGGGTTATCTTGGTAAATCAATCGATATCAAGCTCGATGGCCCCTCTGACTTGACAACAGCAGGGTAGGATTTCGTCATCGTCTAACATCACCAGTGGCTCATTGATGTATTCGATACGGGTGTCATGGTGGCGACGGCGGTATTTGAGCTTACAAGTACCGCAATAACCTTCAAGGCATTGGTGATTGGCAGGGATTTTTGAGCGAAGCATGCCTTGTAGCAGCGTCTCGGCGTCATGCAGATAAAACTGCGTGTTGTTGGTAAAAATCCATGCCATAATCGATTATATTGCCTAAATAAAATAAGCGTATGACGAATTACAATTCAAAATCATCAAACGCATCATCACTCAGCTCTGCGTCAATTTGACCGACTAAGTAAGAGGTGATTTCTGACTCTTGGGGCGCGACTTGTACGTTGTCTGAGGACAGCCAAGCATTGATCCATGGAATTGGGTTGTTTTTAATCGCCGCAAAAATGGGTGGTAAGCCAATCGCATCCATACGTAGATTGGTAATGTACTCAACGTATTGCACCAAGATATTTTCATTCAAGCCAATCATTGAGCCATCTTTAAACAAGTATTTTGCCCATGCTTTTTCTTGTTCAGCCGCGTCTTTGAAAATTTCAATGGCTTGCTGTTGGCAATCTTGGGCGATTTCTACCATGTCAGGGTCATCTTTGCCCGATTGCATCAAATTAATCATATGCTGGGTGCCGTTTAGATGAAGCGCTTCGTCACGGGCAATCATTTTGATGATTTTGGCATTGCCTTCCATCAGTTTGCGCTCAGCAAAGGCAAATGAACAAGCAAACGACACATAAAAACGAATCGCTTCTAGCACATTGATAGCCACCAAGCATAGATACAATTTGGTTTTAAGCAGACGTAAATTGACCTCGACGGGTTTGCCATCAATGACATGACGACCTTCACCGTATAGGTTATATAGCTGAGATAGTTGATACAGCTCGTCATAAAACTTGGCAATCCCTGTCGCGCGCTCTAGGATAAAAGGATTGTCAACGATATCGTCGAATACTTTGCTTGGGTCATTGACCACGTTACGAATAATGTGGGTATAGCTGCGAGAATGGATGGTCTCAGAAAAGGACCATGTTTCAATCCAGGTTTCTAGCTCAGGAATTGACACCAGCGGCAGTAGCACGGCATTGGGGCTACGACCTTGAATCGAATCAAGCAAGGTTTGGTATTTTAAATTACTTAAGAAGATATGCTGTTCATGCACTGACAAGTTGCTAAAATCCAAACGGTCTTTGGAGACGTCAATTTCTTCTGGACGCCAAAAAAACGACAATTGCTTTTCAATCAACTGCTCGAAAACAGGGAATTTTTGTTGGTCGTAACGTGCCACATTGACAGGCTGACCAAAAAACATCGGCTCAAGCAATGGGTCATTTTTGGTTTGGCAAAAGATGGAATATGACATAGCGGTGAATCTTCTTCAATCAAAGTTCAAGACAAGTGGCTTAGCAGTATCAGATAACAAGTGCATCAACTGGCTAGTGTGCTTGGCTATTATAGATAACAACATATAGAAATTGCAATCCACCCAAGGATTTGATTTTTAAGGATAAAATTTATAAATCATTGAAATATATAACTATTTACATATCAAAAAATTAGTAATTAAATTCATTGACATTTGAAAATCTATATATTGTGTTTTTATTTTTACACGCACGCAATAAAAAAGACGACTGTCAAAGCCGTCTTTTTGGTCAGATGAGACGATTAGCCAAGATAGGCGTTGTACATCCACACCAATTTTTCCTGTTCTTGCACATAGGCAGTCAATTGGTCGGCAGTGCCTTGATCGTCGTCTTCATCCGCTAAGTCAATGATTTCGCGTTCTTTAGCGATGGTCATAGTCAGACCCGTTAAAATACCTTTCACACATGCCACACCGTCAGAGACGTTTTTGTCTTCTTTGATACTTGAGATTTTTAAGAAATCGCTATAAGCATGTAGTGGTGTACCTTGTAAGGTTAAGATGCGTTCAGCAATTTCATCAATCTGGATTTGCAGCGCAGTATATAACTCTTCAAACTTCGCATGGAGGGTAAAGAAATCTGAGCCACGCACGTTCCAGTGATAGCCACGAACATTGGTATAGAACACATGATAGTTGGCTAATAAGGTATTTAATTGCTCAACAATGGCGCTCATGTCTGCAGCGGCTAAGCTGATATCACGCGTTTTTTTAGGGCTAGATTTAGAGGTAGTCACTTTTTCACCTGATTTATCGGTATTGTCTAATTGTTCTGAGTCTTGTTTGGTTGCTGATTGCTTTGTAGTGGCTTGTTTTGCCATGTTGTTATCTCCTAAAATGATGATTTTTTTTTGTTTAGGACTTAATTGTAAGCCTAAACAATCTGTTATTAAAATTAATCGTTTTTATCTATATATTTAATTTTATCAATTAAAATATACGGTATTACCCTAAAAATAATATCAAACATTTGGCAAAGCTGTGTGCAAATTTGGTAAATAATTTTGCTTGCTGCCATAAAAAAACTGCAGTTTTTTGGCTGCAGTTTTTGTGGTCATCAATAAGTAGTTTTTTCTTAATTGTTGTCTTAGTCGTTTCTTAATTGTTTTCTGGGAAATATTTATCAGTCGGTTTGTCGGTTAAATCAAAACCTTGTTTTCCGATGTTTTGTTGTAAATGATGACGTAAGGTATCAATCGGGAATTTTTGGTTGGCAAGGCGTTTAGGGACGATTTGGCTGCCTTGTTGGCTTTCACCCGTTTTTGGATTTTTGACATCAAACATCATAAAAATATAATCAGGCGTTTCTTGCCAGTTGGTGACATTGTCCCATTTGATGACCGCTTGCTGCATACCGCTACTACGCACCAAAGGCTGATTGTAGCCGCGTGGCATGGCGGGCATGTTGGGTGCAGGCATGGACATCACTACCCCGTGCTGCTGTACGCCAAGCTTGATTTGTTGCATCTCTGGCGGCATGCTTTGGCTTGCCATTTGTTTTTCAAATTCTCGTTTGACATACCATTTAAGACCGTAGGTACATGCCAGCAAATAAATCACCACACCCACGAGCATCAACCAAAAAATAATGGTGGAATAACCGTGCACAAAAATCAGACCTAAAATCGCTAGCACCACGATGACTGCCAAAATTGCCCAAGTTTTTGGGGTGATTTTGGTCAAAGTTTGGTTGTTGGCATCAAACAGCTGTAGCTGTGCTTGACGAAACTCGTCCTCGGTCAGATTCAAATCCACAGGTTGTAGGGTGTAAGGGTACAGCGCCATAAACAATTCACTCACTATCAAACGATAGTTACAAAACGATAAAAGAAGGCTTATCTTACCCAACCTTGACCCAAAAATAAACCTAACAACGCACTTTTTGATAAATTTTTGTTTTCCCCCAATGCAGCGAGGGGCGAACGCCGATAAGCGCATACCGATAAATTGTCAATTTGCCGTGTATTTCTAGTCGCTACCGTGAAAAATCGCTGCAATCTTGCTATCATACACGCTGATATCAACAGCCATTTTGCTGCTTTAACTCAAGTTTGAATAATTTAAGGAACTTATCGCCATGATCGACCCAAAATTACTGCGTACAGAACTAGACACGGTCGCCGAAAAACTTGCCAAACGCGGCTATGAGCTTGATAAAGCATTTTGGCAGCAAGTCGAAGAACAGCGCAAATCCATTCAAGTCAAAACCGAAGAATTACAAGCCAAAAAAAATGCGGGCGCCAAACAAGTCGGCTTGATGAAACGCAATGGCGAAAATACTGACGCCTTAATGGCAGAAATGGCAACCATCAGTAGCGATATGAAACAAGCGGAAGACGCGCTCAAAGCCTTGCAAGAGAAAATTCAGGCGGCAGCTTTAACCATCCCGAACTTGCCTGATGACAGCGTGCCGGCAGGTAAAGATGAAAACGACAATGTCGAAATGCGTCGATGGGGTGAGCCGCGCCAATTTGATTTTGACGTCAAAGACCATAGCGACTTGGGCGAAGACTTGGGGCTACTTGACTTTGAAATGGCGGCAAAACTGACTGGCTCACGGTTTAGCGTGCTAAAAGGTCAACTCGCCAAACTCAACCGCGCCTTGATTGCCTTTATGCTTACTACCCATACCGACAAATACGGCTATACGGAAATGTATGTGCCCTATATGGTCAATGCCGACAGCCTGCTTGGTACAGGGCAGCTACCAAAGTTTGAAGAAGACCTATTTAAGCTGCGCGGTGAAAAAGAGTATTATCTAATCCCTACTTCAGAGGTACCGCTTACCAACAGCGTGCGTGACAAAATCCTAGACCCTGAAGCGTTGCCAATAAAAGTCACTGCCCATACCCCCTGTTTTCGTAGTGAAGCGGGCAGCGCAGGACGAGATACCCGCGGTTTGATTCGTCAGCACCAGTTTGAAAAGGTCGAAATGGTGCAAATCGTCCATCCTGAGACTTCAATGCAAGCCTTAGAGGACATGACAGGACAAGCGGAATATATCTTGCAGCAGCTTGGTTTGCCGTATCGGGTGATTGTGCTGTGTGGCGGTGATATGGGCTTTGGCGCGGTGAAAACCTATGATATCGAGGTGTGGCTACCGTCTCAGACTACCTACCGTGAAATCTCTAGCTGCTCAAACTGTGGCGACTTCCAAGCGCGCCGTATGCAAGCGCGTGTCAAAGATGGCAAAAAAACTGAGCTCGTGCATACTTTAAATGGCTCAGGTCTTGCGGTGGGTCGTACCTTGCTGGCGATTATGGAAAATTACCAAAATGCCGATGGTACGATTACGGTGCCTGAAGTGTTACGTCCGTATATGGGCGTTGATGTGATTGGTTAGTTTGCCAACAATGAAAACAGCCAGTTGATTGACTGGCTGCTTTTTTATTTGGATTTAAAAAATCGCTGAGAAAAGTAAAACTCTTTATCACTTTGAATAAGTATTTTCTAAATCAAAGCTGTATTAGTTTTGTAGGGTGGGTTGATTTCACCGTAAGTCCATAAAATTAATTTAATTATTTTTTGATTTCCTATATTTTTTATTCAATGTTCTGAAATCTTAAATTGAGAGTTAGACAGTTTTATATAAATAAAATTTGAATCTACTTTCAAGTTTAAAATTTGAATCTAACTCCAATTTTAAAGTTACATCAGTGGTACTCCCCACATTTCTAACTTCTAAAATTTTTACAAATGTGAAGTTATCGGTGTTATCTTCAATAATTATAATGTCAGAAATTTCAAAATTTTTGTCAAATGCGTCATAAAAACCTACTACACTTAGTTTTGGAAATAATTTAAACTTAACTAACTCAATGGGATGAGGATTTAATTGCAAAAACTTCTCTTTATTTATAGCAGTTTCAAGTGATTTATAAATACAAGTAAAATACATTTCAATGAAATCTATATAATCAGTAATTTGTGAAGTATTAAGTAAATCTATTATATCATTTGAAGTTCCATGGGCAATTTCATTTCTTCTCAAAACTATATCATCAACCTTTTGGAACTTATTTGCTGAAGTTACATGATGAAAATGGTCACATTTACTTAATTCAGAATCAATGTTTATATTAACTTGTTTAAATAATTCACATATTTTAGAATGCTTTAAGTTTCCTGAATTTAAAGTAAATGACTGATAATTTATAGTGTATTTTCCAGAAGTATTTAAACATCTATTGAGATTTGAAACGACTTCCTCAATTGCAATGTTTTCAAATTTATTATGCTTTTTTTCAAGAATTTTCAGTATTAACTGGGCAGAATTATGGACGTGATTTTTTCTAATTTTTTCATTTAAGTTAATGTAATTAACAACTATTTCTGAAATCTTTTCAAGATAGGTAATTAGAAATCTCTCGGAAAAATATTCAATAATTCCATAGAGGCTAATAATTAAAGACTTATAATCAAAGCGTCGCTTTTCTAAAGAAGAAACGTATTTATACAATGGGTCGGTATTGTTAATTGATGATTTAACATTTTCTATGTAGATGATATGCTTTCTTAAATTATTAATTTCAGATGTAAAATTATTAAAAATATCTTTCATCTGTTAATCGCTTCATCAATTACTTTTTTAAAATATTCTATCCTACTTTCGACATTATTTTTTCCATTATATTTGCCATCAAAAAGGGGGATAGCCTTTGCTCCCTGCTTAGACTCATAAAATAATTCATCAACATCTTTATAAATCAAATCGGTAATAATGACTTTCTTATCAATTAATAATTTACGTTGACTGATGTATGAACTTATAACTTGCATTAAGGGGTCGTAAATAGTTTTAGTTGGAGTATTTCTTGTTTTATCACCAATTTGTGGCATATACAAAGCTTGACTACCAAAAATATCGAAAATAAGCTTTGTAGTTTCTAAAAAAATAACTCCTAATTTATTAATAGTTTCATCAGAGTAACTATTCGCTTGTTTTAAAAACTCATCTAAGAACCTTTCTTGAGATTTGAAATTAGAAAGTAAATCTAAATGACGATAAGCAAAAAATCTTAAAACCATTTCCACATCTTCCATTTTTCTATAAGATTCATTTTCCAAAAGTTCTTTCTCATTAAGGAGTACATCACCATCCCATTTAAATAATTTATAGTTCCAAATTTTTCTAAAATTTTCATCCTCAGATAACTTTATACAGAAATTATTGAATTTTCCCATAAAAAGCGCATTTCTAGTTTCCTGTGGTTCTAGTTTATCTCCACCACTATTAAGCCTACCGAAAACCATTTGTTTAAGTGATTCGGCAATTTGACGATTTTTAGCTGTTTCATTCAAAAGAACTATTGAAGAAAGATAACGTCTGTCAATTCCTTCTTTGACTGTTTTTGGCAATTCGGAATATCGTTTACCATTTAATTCTGACCATTCTTCTAGCCCTTGCAATTTAAATTCATCATTATAAAATTCTGATATAGCTGTTAATCTTTGTAATCCATCCATCACTTCATAATTTGCATATGAAACTTCATAAATGAAGATTGGTGGTATAGGAACATTAATAATAAATGACTCAATAAGTTTTGATTGTTGTTCAACAGTCCATCTTTTCCTTCTTTGATATTCTGGATTTAAGTCATACTTACCGCTTTTTAACATTGCAGAAATGCTATCGAGTGGATAACGAGCCTGCTCAGTGACAATTCTTATTTCACCTTTAGAGTATTTTTCATTAATTTCATCATCTGTTAAGACATTATGCGCTTTAATATCTCTATTGATGCCGAAATTTTCTCCATGTATTAAATCTATCAAATGCATAATTCTGCCCCCTAATTGATATTAAATAATAGTTAGATTAATGCGATTTTAAAGTTTTTTAAAAGTTAAACATATTTGAAAGCAAACTTAAAAAATATGCAAAAGACAAACTAATTATAGTTTGCCTTTTGCAAAATACTATCATCAAAATAAATTTTATACCACTTCACCTTTTAGGAAATCCTGCGCAAATTTTTGCAATACGCCACCAGCATTGTAAGTATCCACTTCCGCTTGGGTATCAAGACGGCACGTCACAGGCACTTCAAGCGGCTGCGAGCCTTCTTTATTAATCACCAGCGTCAAATCACAACGTGGCGAGATGTCACCAATCACATCATACGTCTCAGTCCCATCTAGCCCTAGCGTGATACGCGTCGTCCCAGCTTTAAATTCAAGCGGCAGCACACCCATACCGATAAGGTTGGTACGGTGGATCCGCTCAAAACCTTCCGCCACAATCGCCTCCACCCCAGCCAGACGCACGCCTTTGGCAGCCCAGTCACGGCTAGAGCCTTGACCATAATCCGCGCCTGCAATGATAATCAGCGGTTGCTTACGGTTCATATAAGTCTCAATCGCTTCCCACATCCGCATCACTTGACCTTCAGGCTCAACGCGAGCCAGTGAGCCTTGTTTGGTACTGCCATCGTCATTTTTCACCATTTCATTGAACAGTTTTGGATTGGCAAAGGTGGCACGTTGCGCGGTCAGATGGTCGCCGCGGTGGGTGGCGTAGCTGTTGAAGTCTTCTTCGGGCAAGCCCATTTTTGCCAAGTATTCGCCTGCTGCCGAGCTTGCCAAAATCGCATTAGACGGTGACAAGTGGTCGGTGGTGATATTGTCGGGCAAAATCGCCAATGGACGCATACCTTTGAGGGTGCGTTCACCCGCTAGCGCGCCTTCCCAGTAAGGTGGACGGCGGATATAGGTCGACATGAGTCGCCAGTTATAAAGTGGGCTGTCGGCTTTTTCGCTGCGGTCAAGGTTGAACATCGGGATATAGATTTGACGGAATTGCTCAGGTTTGACGTGTTTTGCCACAATCGCGTCAATCTCTTCATCCGATGGCCAAATGTCGATAAGGCGAATCTCTTTACCATTGACCACACCAAGCACGTCTTTTTCGATGTCAAAACGAATTGTCCCTGCAATCGCATAAGCCACCACCAGCGGCGGGCTTGCCAAGAAGGCTTGTTTGGCATACGGGTGAATACGTCCGTCAAAGTTACGGTTGCCTGATAGCACCGCCGTGGCATACAGGTCACGATCGATGATTTCTTGCTGAATCGCGGGATCTAACGCACCCGACATGCCGTTACAAGTGGTACAGGCAAATGCCACGATACCAAAGCCGAGTTTTTCCAGTTCGGGCAATAGGTTAGCGTCTTGCAAATACAGTTCAGCGACTTTTGAGCCAGGCGCGAATGATGATTTCACCCAAGGTTTACGGGTTAAGCCAAGTTCGTTGGCTTTTTTGGCCAGTAATGCCGCTGCTACCACATTACGAGGGTTTGAGGTGTTGGTACACGAGGTAATAGCCGCGATAATCACCGCCCCATCAGGCATTAAGCCATTCTCTGATTCAGGCACGGCTTCCCCTTCGGCATGGGCAATGCCTTTGGCAGAAAGCTCAGAAGTCGATACGCGCGCGTGGGGATTTGAAGGACCTGCCATGTTACGGGTCACGAGTGACAAATCAAACTCAAGCACACGCTCATAGTCGGCATTGACGAGGTCAGATGACCAAAGACCTGCGGTTTTGGCATAGTTTTCTACCAGTTCGACTTGTTTGTCTTCACGACCTGTGAGGCGTAGATAGTCGATGGTTTGCCCATCAATATAAAATAACCCTGCGGTTGCGCCATATTCTGGGGTCATGTTGGCGATGGTGGCACGGTCACCGATGGATAGGCTATCTGCGCCTTCACCGAAAAATTCCACATAGGCACCGACCACGCGCTCTTTACGCAAAAACTCAGTGAGTGCAAGTACGATATCGGTGGCGGTGATGCCTGCTTGGCGTTTGCCTTTGAGATGTACACCCACGATATCAGGCAGGCGCATCATCGATGGGTGACCGAGCATCACGGTTTCTGCTTCCAGTCCACCGACACCCACCGAAATCACCCCCAGCGCATCCACGTGTGGGGTGTGGCTGTCTGTGCCCACGCAAGTATCTGGGTAGGCGATGCCGTTTTGGACTTGGATAACAGGTGACATTTTCTCTAGGTTGATTTGGTGCATGATGCCGTTGCCTGCGGGAATCACGTCCACGTTTTCAAAGGCAGTCTTTGTCCAGTTGATAAAGTGAAAACGGTCTTCGTTGCGGCGGTCTTCGATGGCGCGGTTTTTTTCAAACGCATCTGGGTCATAACCACCACATTCCACAGCGAGCGAGTGGTCAACAATCAGCTGGGTTTGTACCACAGGGTTGACCTTGCTTGGGTCGCCGCCTTGCTCAGCGATGGCATCACGCAAGCCTGCCAAGTCCACAAGGGCAGTTTGACCCAAGATGTCATGACACACCACACGGGCAGGGTACCAAGGAAAGTCTAACGTACGCTCACGGTTGATGAGCTGTTTGAGCGCAGCGGTCAGTTCGTTTTGGTCGCTGACTTTACGCACCAGTTGCTCAGCTAAAATACGCGAGGTATAGGGGAGTTTGTCATATGCGTCTGGGGTGATGTCATTCACCGCTTGGCGGGTGTCAAAGTATTCCAAATCAGAATTGGGTAAGGGCTTGCGGTATTGGCTTGTCATTTGGCTTAACCTTAAAATTAATAATCCAGTAGAAAAAAAGCCCTTCAAATCAATGGGTGAGCTGACCTGAAAGGCTTTTTATACGATTAAAACGCTAATTATTGACGCGCATCCAGCGGCACAAATTTTTGGTCATCAGGGCCTGTATAGTTGGCAGAAGGGCGGATGATTTTGCCATCGGCACGTTGCTCAAGCACGTGCGCTGACCAACCTGCGGTACGCGCAATCACAAATAATGGAGTAAACATGGCAGTGGGCACGCCCATTTTGTGGTAACTGACCGCTGAGAACCAGTCGAGATTTGGGAACATTTTTTTGTTGTCCCACATCACGCTTTCTAGACGTTCTGCCACATCAAATAGGGTCATGTCGCCCGTTTCTTTGGACAAGTTGCGAGCCACTTCTTTGATGACCACGTTGCGTGGGTCGCTCACGGTGTACACAGGGTGACCAAAGCCAATGATAACTTCTTTTTTCTCAAGACGTTCAAGGATGTCTTTTTCCGCATCGTCGGCATTGCGGTAGCGTTTTTGGATGTCATACGCCACTTCATTGGCACCGCCATGTTTTGGACCTTTTAACGCACCGATTGCGCCTGAGATGGCGGAATACATATCCGAGCCAGTCCCCGTGATCACGCGGCTGGTGAAGGTTGATGCATTGAACTCATGCTCAGCGTACAAAATAAGTGAGATGTGCATGGCTTTGATATGCGATTCACTGGGGGCTTCGCCTTGTAGTAGCTCAAGGAAGTGACCGCCAATGCTGTCTTGGTCGCTCTCAAGGCTGATGACTTTGCCATTGTGGCTATAGTGGTACCAGTATAGTAGCATTGAGCCTAATGAGGCGATAAGCTTGTCGGCGATATCACGGGCTTCTGCCACAGGCTGGCTTTCACGCTCAGGCAAGGTGCAGCCCAGTGCTGATACGCCGGTACGCATCACATCCATCGGGTGGGCGTGGGCAGGCAAGGCTTCAAGCACCGCCAGTACATTGACGGGTAAGTTACGCAGGGTTTTGAGTTTTTTCTTGTACGCCGCTAGCTCATGACGGTTTGGCAAATGACCGTGAATGAGTAGGTGCGCCACTTCTTCAAACTCGCTGTCTTTTGCCAAATCCAAAATATCATAGCCACGATAACTTAAGTCATTGCCTGTACGACCTACGGTACATAGGGCAGTGTTACCGGCGGGTACCCCTGATAGGGCAACGCTTTTTTTGGGTTTTGGCTTGTTGTTAGTCGCATCTGTCACTGGGGTGTCTTTTGACATGGTAAAACTCCTTTTTAGCTTTATTAAGTGTTTGGTATGGTTCGCCAATTATTTTTTTGATTTAAATAATGCGTCCAATTTTTGCTCGTATGAGTGGTAATTTAAGAAATCATACAATTCCATACGGGTTTGCATGGTGTCGACCACGGAGGTTTGTACGCCTTCATCTTTTAACGCTTGGTAGACATTGAGGGCGGCTTTATTCATCGCACGAAACGCAGATAATGGATAAAGTACCATGTCAACGCCCACGTCAAACAGCTCTTTGGTGCTATAAAGGTCGGTTTGCCCAAATTCAGTCATATTGGCAAGCACGGGAATGTCTAACACGTCGGTAAATTTGCGGTACATGGCGATATCGGTCAATGCTTCAGCAAAAATCATGTCCGCGCCTGCTTCTTGAAACGCCACCGCACGTTCAACCGCAGCATCCAAACCTTCCACTGACAGCGCATCGGTTCGTGCCATCACCACAAAATCTGGGTCAACTTTGGCATCCAGCGCAGCTTTTAGGCGGTCAACCATCTCGCTGGTTGAGACGATTTCTTTGTTAGGGCGATGACCACAGCGTTTTTGCGCCACTTGGTCTTCGATATGGACCGCGGCAACGCCTGCTTTTTCCATTTGTTTGATGGTTTGGGCGATATTAAATGCGCCGCCCCAACCCGTGTCGATGTCAACCAATAATGGCGTGTCAACCGCATTGGTGATACGGGTGGCATCGGTTAATACATCGTTAAGGCTCGTCATACCGAGGTCAGGCAAACCAAATGAGGCGTTAGCAACACCGCCACCTGAGAGATAAATCGCTTTATGACCGACTTGGCTTGCCATCATGGCAGTATAGGCATTGATAGTGCCAACGATTTGAAGGGGACGACCTTCGGCTTTTTCAGACTCGATGGCGTCACGGAATTTGCGACCTGCAGAGATAGGTGCCATGTTCTTCCTTTTTACATGATTGAAGGGGAAAATAGCAAAGTTAGTGTTAATCAGCCCTGCTTTAGGTTTAGGGCAGGTTATTTGCTGCTTTGCCTTAGTATATCCATAAGTATACGCACAAAAAAACTAACCGTCAGTACGCCATTTTTAAAATATAAGTTAAGAAAAAATAACAGTATGCGAAAATTGAATAGTAAACTTCTATTTTTACATAATTAGTCACTGTAACTTTTAAAAGGTGAATATTTTACCCAAAGTATGAAGCATTTATTTACATTTATTTACAATAAATAGGCGTTCGTTGCTACATTCTTCTAAAATAAGTTTAGCAAACTAGGCATGATATACAGGTTAAAATTTGAGGAATTACTTATGGCACAATCAACGTTACCGAGTCATATCAAACAACTGGTCGATAAAAAAAACTACGTCATCGCCATCAAAACCCACGCACAAGAGCAGGGGATTAGCTTAGATGAGGCAAAACAACAAATTGATGCGTATGAAAACCAAGCGTTGGCGGCAAACAGTCAAACGCCACCTACTGCCCATCGTGCGCCATCAACAGAGAATAAAGAACAAGGCTTTAGCACTTTGACACAAGGGCTTGATAATCATCTTAAACAAGAAAATATCACCCTACCGTTATTGCCAAGATGGGTGAAACGGGTGAGTGTGATTATCTTGGTCATCCTGATAATAGGTTGGTTGTTTTATCGATTGTTTAAATAATTAATTGTTCAAATAATTGCGGGTTTAGATGATAAGCACTGCAATAAAAAAAGCGTATGACAATTCAATACGCTTTTTTAATGAAATGCTCGTGTTGTTGGACTGCAATCAATTGCCAATTTGCATATATTTTTGGAAGTTTTCGGCATAATCATCAATATTATCCGACAGCATACGCTCAAAATTCTTGGTGAAATGTTCAATAATATCTTGCTTTTCTTTGGCATAATCAGCGCCTTTGACAAAGCCAGTTGCCGCTGTCCACGCGCTAAAACGCGCGACTGCATACAGCATGGAGGCATTGATTTTACCTGCGTGTATATCATCGGTGCGAAGGGTATTGGCAAGCTGGATAAACTCATCAGCGCGCTCATAAAACGCGTTCATTTCTTCGGTGATTTGGTTGGTGTTTTCGCTCATAATTTTTCTCTACAATTTTCTACCATCAATTAAACGTTAAATCAATTAAACGTTAAAAAGGTGCGTAAAACGCACCCTACAAATCTTGTATTTCGTCAATAAAATTATAAACCCGCGTCTGCTCTAAGTAGTGCCGCGCGGTCGGTACGCTCCCAAGTAAAAGCGGTTTCAGTGCCTTGGCGACCAAAGTGACCATAGCTCGCTGTTTGCTCATACATGGGCTGGAGTAGGTTAAGCATACGCGTGATACCATACGGACGTAAATCAAAATGCTGGCGGATAAAATCGACAATCTTGTCATCGCTGATTTTGCCAGTGCCAAAAGTGTTGACAGAAATAGAGGTTGGCTCTGCCACCCCAATGGCATAACTTACTTGAATTTCACAGCGCTCCGCCAGTCCTGCCGCTACGATATTTTTGGCAACATAACGCCCTGCATAAGCTGCACTGCGGTCAACTTTTGATGGGTCTTTACCTGAGAATGCACCGCCGCCGTGACGCGCCATACCGCCATATGTGTCTACGATGATTTTACGCCCAGTCAAACCTGCATCCCCCACAGGACCACCAATCACAAATAACCCGGTTGGGTTGATATGATACTTCGTGTCTTTGTGCAGCATCGCGGCTGGAATGACAGGCTTGATGATTTCTTCCATGACCGCTTCATGCAAGTCTTTTTGCGAGATACTTGGATCGTGTTGGGTTGATAGTACCAGCGCATCAATAAACGCAGGTTTGTCGCCATCATAGCGTACCGTGACTTGCGCTTTGGCATCGGGACGCAGCCACGCTAAGGTGCCGTCTTTACGTAATTGCGCTTGCTTTTCCATCAAACGATGGGAAAACTGAATGGGGGCAGGCATCAACACATCCGTCTCATGGGTGGCATAACCAAACATCAAACCTTGGTCGCCGGCACCTTGCTCTTCAGGGCGTGAGCGGTCAACGCCTTGGGCGATTTCGGGAGATTGTTTGCCAAGCATATTGATAACCGCACAGGTAGCGCCATCAAAGCCCAATTCTGAGCTATTGTAGCCAACGCGCAGGACAGTATCACGCACGATTTTTTCAAAATCAACATTGGCGGTGGTAGAGATTTCACCTGCCAGCACCACGCCGCCTGTTTTGGTCAAGGTTTCGCACGCCACACGCGCATGGATGTCTTGCTCAAGGATGGCGTCAAGGATAGCATCTGAGATTTGGTCAGCGAGTTTGTCTGGGTGACCTTCACTGACGGATTCAGAGGTAAATAGTTGATATTCACGCATTTAATTTTCTCATTACATCAAGGGTGATAGAAAATTAATCGCTTTGCAAACCTATCTCTATTTTACATTTTAAAACGAGAACAAAGCAAAAATAGAAAGTCACGGACTGCGATACAGCACGAGCAAGTTTGCAAAATGATTAACGAAAAAATGATTAATATGACTAATAGCAAAATGACTCATACAAGTCACTGCCGCTACCGTGGAAAAAGTTAGGGGATATTATAAGGGATTTTGCCAAATTAACCTAATGCTTTTAAATGCCTAACTTACAATAGGCTAATGGGGTAATTTGAACAAATTTGATGAGGGGTGGTTTGTGAATGGCTCTTTTGATAAACCCAGTCACTGATACAATATTTAGGGTTATTTTACTTTAACTTGCCACCCATCAACCCCATTATTTAGCCATCTTTGACTACGATAAAGACAATAAAATGCGACCACCTCAATCTTCCCGCTCCGAACGTGAACTTAGCCAACTTGCCCGCCAAATCCAAGATGATGCCCAAATCACAGGTGTCAATGCCAGTGGCACCCAAATATCAAGTAAACCCTTTGAGATGGTGACCGAATTTGAACCCTCAGGCGATCAACCGCAAGCGATTGCCAAATTGGTTGATGGCATTGAGCGCGGCATGCACGGTCAGCTGCTCTTAGGGGTGACAGGCTCAGGTAAAACCTACACCATGGCAAAAGTGATTTCCCAATGCCAGCGTCCCACCATTATCATGGCACACAACAAAACCCTTGCCGCCCAGCTATATGGCGAGTTTAAGGCGTTCTTTCCCCACAATGCTGTGGAGTATTTTGTCAGTTATTACGACTATTATCAGCCTGAAGCGTACGTGCCTGCCAGCGATACCTTTATCGAAAAAGACAGCGCCATTAACGATCATATCGACCAAATGCGACTGTCCGCCACGCGTGCGCTACTCGAACGTCGTGACGCCATTATTATTGCATCAGTGTCTTGTATCTATGGTCTCGGTGACCCAGAAAGCTACCTAAAAATGCTCCTCCACATTGTAGTGGGTGACAAAATCGACCGCACTGCCATGCTTAAACGCTTGGTGGAGCTGCAATATACGCGTAACGAGCTTGACTTTGGGCGAGGTACTTACCGTTTGCGTGGCGAAGTGCTGGATATTTACCCGGCTGAGTCTGAACAGCTTGCGGTGCGTATCAGTATGTTTGATGATGAAGTGGAAAAAATCACTTGGTTTGACCCGTTGACAGGCAAGAACGTGCGCAGTGTGCCACGCATTACCATCTATCCAAAATCTCACTACGTCACCCCACGAGACAAGCTAGAAAGAGCCAGTGGCACTATCAAAGCCGAGCTTAAACAACGCCTTGAGTATTTTCGAGCGCATGACAAACTGATTGAAGCCCAGCGTATCAAAGAACGCACTACGTATGATTTGGAAATGATTCAACAGCTTGGCTATTGTAACGGCATTGAGAACTATTCGCGCCATTTATCGGGACGTCCTGCCGGTGAAGCACCGCCGACGTTGTTTGACTATATTCCGCCCGACGCCTTGCTATTTATTGATGAAAGCCATGTAACCGTGCCACAAGTCGGCGCGATGTACAAAGGCGATAGAAGTCGTAAAGAAACCTTGGTCAATTATGGCTTTCGCCTGCCATCCGCGATGGATAACCGTCCGCTGATGTTTGAAGAATGGGAGCGTATTACCCCTGCGACCATTTTTGTGTCAGCGACCCCTGCCCAATACGAGCTTGAGCATAGCGAGCAGGTCGTTGAGCAAGTGGTACGTCCGACCGGTCTAGTTGATCCACAGCTTGAGATTCGTCCTGTCTTGACTCAGGTTGATGATGTGCTATCAGAAATCAACATTCGTAAAGCCAAAGATGAGCGAGTGCTGATTACCACGCTCACCAAACGCATGGCAGAAGATTTGACCAGTTATCTAAAAGAATACAACATCAAAGTCGCTTATTTGCACTCGGATATCGACACGGTGGAGCGCATGAAAATCATCCATGAACTGCGTACAGGCGTGCATGATGTGCTGGTCGGTATCAACCTGTTGCGTGAGGGTTTGGATATGCCTGAGGTGAGCTTGGTGGCGATTTTTGATGCGGATAAAGAAGGCTTTTTACGCTCGGAGCGTTCGCTTATTCAGACCATCGGTCGTGCCGCGCGCCATGTCAATGGTAAGGCGATTTTATACGCTGACAGCATTACCCCAAGTATGCAAAAGGCGATTGAAGAAACCGAGCGTCGCCGTGCCAAACAGATGGCATATAACGAAGAACATGGCATCATGCCGACATCCGCTCGTCGTCAGATTACCGACAAAATCGACACGGGCGAGGCAGAAGCCCCGAATGATAACCAAGCGATTGCGGTCACCCATGCATTCCCCGATGTGGATATTTCGATTTTGCGTTCGCCTGATTTGCTTGCCAAAGAGATTGCACGGCTGGAAAAAGAGATGAAAGCCTTGTCGCGTGATTTAAAGTTTGAGGAAGCGGCAAAAGTGCGCGATAAAGTAGTAAGTTTACGGGAGTTTGTGCTGCAATGATGATGGATGATGGGTGTTGCATTAGCGGTTTTACCCCAAGAATAGTTACAGCTTTTCTTGGGGCAATTTTAAGCTGTCATCCAACTTTTTACATTAAACATCATCATTATCTTTGCTAAGTTTTTGTTTTAACGGACTAACAAAATAAAAAATCCCTACCATAAACACACTAATCAATACCGCAATCTCTAGCCGTCCCATCGCCACTGCCACGCCCACACAACCTGCTGACCAAATCGCCGCCGCCGTTGAGGTGCCTTCAATCATGTCACCCACAAACGAGTCAAAAAGAGTTGAAATTTTATCCGATAAAAAAAATAGCATGAAAATGTAATAACAAAGTCATTATGGTTGGTGACCAAAAAACGTCATTAATTATGGCATAATAGCCATATTGAATGAGAATAATTTTTAACAACACATTGCGAGCTAAACAAATATATGACCAACGTCACCGAAACCAACCAAACCGAAAACCCCCAGTTATTAAATACCGAAATGCCCGATGTACCCATCAATATACCCACGCCAGACCCCAGTTTAAATAGTCACCAATTAAATAGTAACCAACCGCAAAAAATCTATCTAAAAGACTACACGCCGCCAGTCTTTAGCGTCAATCACATTGACCTTAACATTGAGTTGTTTGACGGCACTGACAAAAAGCATGCAACCGTCACCGCCAATCTTGACATGACAAGAAACACGGCAGGCGATTTGGTACTCTTTGGACGAGAATTACAACTTGAATCAATTACCTTAAACGGCAAAACTTTAAGCGAAAGCGACTACCAACTAGACCAAGAAAGCCTAACGATTGTTAACGCGCCAGACACTTGTCAGATTACCACCGTTGTCACCATCGTGCCGCAAACCAATACCAGTCTTGAAGGTTTATACCAAGCCGGGGAAGGGGCGGATAAAATGTTCTGTACCCAATGCGAGCCAGAAGGGTTTCGTAAAATTACCTTTTATCCGGACCGTCCCGATGTGCTTGCCACCTTCACCACACGCATTGAAGCCGATAAAACTTACCCAACGCTGCTTGCCAATGGTAACTTAATCGACCAAGGCGAGCTTGCGGGCGACCGTCATTTTGCGGTGTGGCAAGACCCCACCAAAAAACCGAGTTATCTATTCGCTTGCGTGATGGCAGATTTGGACGTATTAACCGATCAGTATGTCACCAGTGAAGGGCGTGAGGTGCTGCTTGAATTATTCGCCAAGCATGAGAACATTGAGCAGTGCCATGTCGGCATGCAAGCGTTAAAAGACTCAATGAAATGGGACGAAGACAACTACGGACGGGCGTATGACCTTGACCGCTATATGATTGTGGCGGTTAGCCAGTTTAATATGGGCGCGATGGAAAACAAGGGATTAAATATCTTTAATACCGCTTGCGTCCTATCTAGCCCAGAGACTACCACCGATCGCCGTAATTTTAATGTCAAAGCGGTGATTGCCCATGAATACTTCCATAACTGGACAGGCAACCGTATCACCTGCCGTGACTGGTTTCAGCTGTGCCTAAAAGAAGGCTTTACCGTGTTTCGTGACCAGTCTTTTTCCGAAAGTCTGCATTCCCCTGCGGTACAGCGGATTGATGATGTGGCAACATTGCGAGCGGCGCAGTTTCCTGAAGATGCCAGCCCATTGGCGCACCCGCCACGCCCTGACCATTTTGTCGAGATTAATAATTTCTATACCGCCACAGTGTACGAGAAAGGCGCAGAAATCGTACGCATGATTGCCAATACGCTTGGCAAAGAAAAATTCCGCCAAGGCACGGACGAATATTTTCGCCGTTATGACGGGCAAGCGGTCACGGTTGAAGACTTGTTATCTGCACTGAGCGTTGCAGACCCAAGTATTGAAACATTTATTGATTGGTATACCCAGCCAGGCACGCCTGTGTTGTCGGGGCATTTTGAAAAAACAGCTGACAAGCTTATCTTGACACTAAGCCAAAACACGCGCCCAGTTGCTGGCTATCCTGCGCCAAAAGCCTTGCCAATTCCTGTTAAGATGGCGATTTTTAACCGTGCCACTGGGCAACTGGTACACGAAGATTTGGTGTTACTGCGCGATGACCGTCAGACGTTTAATTTTGACGGTTTGTTTACCACAGCGGATTTTGATCCTGTGGTGTCATTACTTCGTGATTTTTCCGCACCTGTGCAGCTCAATTTTGAGTATAGCAATGATGATTTGGCGTTTTTGATGCAATATGAGACCAATGGCTTTAACCGTTGGCAAGCGGCACAGTTGTTGGTCAATCGTATTTTATTGCAAAATGCCGATACCGATGCCTATATCACGGCATTAAAAGCCAGTCTGCCAGCGCTATCAGAAACCGATCCCATGCTAGCGGCGCGGTTACTAGATATGCCAAGCGAGCGAGAGCTGGGCAGTGCGATTCAGACCGACTATGACCCTAGCCAAGTTCGTGGCCGTCATCAAGCGATCAAAAAAGCCGTGGCGGGAGAGCTTAAAGACATTTGGCAAAGTGCGTATGCCAAACTGCCGATTAGCGCGTATGAAGATACAGCCGAAGCCATGGGCGTGCGGGCGTGGCGAAATGTGGTGCTGGATATGGCGTTATTGGCAGGCGTGAGTGATGCCAAACATTGGGCGATCACCCAATACCAACAAGCGTCTTGTATGACTGAGCGGTTAGGCGCGTTAAATGCCGCGGTGGAGCATGGTTTACCGCAAAAAGCCGAATGGCTTGCCGATTTTTACCAACGCTTTCATCATGATGCATTGGTGATGGATTTATGGTTTGGTGTCCAAGCCAATGACAGCCAGGCGAGCGTTGCTGATATTTTTGCGTTAACGTCACATCAAGACTTTGATATCAATACCCCAAATCGGGTGCGTGCGGTGCTCGGCGGATTGCTTGCGCAGCCTACCAAAATTTGGACACAGCAGGGCGTTGAGCAGTATTTGAGCATGATGCAAGATTTGGATAAACGTAACCCACTGTTGGCGTCACGTTTGATTCAAGGTTTATCAAATTGGAATGCCTTGGTAGCAGACAAAAAGTCAATGGTTAATGACGCTTTGATATTAAGCCAAGCTAATATGTCGTCCAAAAATGTGAAGGAAACCTTGCAAAGTATGCTCAATAATCTTTAAAATGCAAGCTTAAACGCTGACAAGCTGTGTTAATAAAATCAAGGGGTAATGCAAAATGTCACAATCTGACCGACAACAGATTATATTTTGCTTTATCCTAGCGAGTACAGCGCTTGCGGTGGCAATGGGAATCGGGCGATTTGCTTTTACACCGATTTTGCCGTTGATGATACAAGAAGGCACGGTGCATCTTGCGCAAACGGCGTGGTTATCAAGTAGCAACTATATTGGCTATTTGGTCGGGGCGCTGTCACTGCTTAAAAGTAAGCGACATCCGCTTTTTATTATGTTGGGTCTCACCTTAGTGACGCTTACCACTTGGCTGGCTTCGCTAAGCGGCTTTGGTTGGTTACTGGTGTTACGCTTTTTGGCGGGCGTGGCAAGCGCTTGGGTGCTGGTATCTATCAGTGCGTTTGCAATCAATTGGTTAAAATCAAGACAGGTAGCCAGCAGCGGGTTGATTTATACGGGTGTCGGTATCGGTATCACCCTTACAGGATTGATTTGTAGCTATTTTATTTTTCAATCAGCGACGGCGACTATCGCGACCCAGTCATCATTCAGTCCATTATCGAGTCGATTATGGCAGTATTTAGGCGTGATTGCGCTGCTCGCCACCCTGCTTGTTACCTTTCTACTGGCGAAAATCAACTCACAGCCTGCCTCAATAGCCACTGCCAAAGCCCACCCTAGCAAAGCTCTTCATACCAAAGCCAGCCATACCAATCCTACATCTTCTAGCATACCCCCACCTGCCAAGCTAAAATTAGCGAATGTATTAACCGCCTACGGCTTATTTGGGTTTGGCTATATTTTACCTGCGACTTTTTTGCCACAAATCGCCAAGCAATGGTTATCGGGGCAAAGTTATTTGCTGATTTGGCCTTTTTTTGGGTTGGCGGCGGCTTTGTCGGTAGTGTTGTCGCAGGGATTACAACGCCGTTATAACAATGTTTCTTTGCTCGGCGTTTGGCGAGTGTCGCAAACTATCATGGCGGTTGGTACGTTATTGCCTGCGCTTTGGCAGTCGTTAGCAGGTTTGATGTTGTCAGCGCTGATGGTGGGTGGCACTTTTATGGTGGTGACGATGGCAGGGCTACAAGTGGCGGCAAGCCAAGTCACGCACTATCCTAAATACAACTTAAGTGCGCTGATGACCGCAAGTTTTGCATTCGGGCAGCTTATCGGACCCTTAACTGCGCTAGTTGCAACAGGCAAAAATATTTGGCTTGCGTTGTTACCCGTCTCTGCCATCGTTTTGCTTATTGGCGTGGCGCTACTTTGGCGACCGTATCAACATCAACAATCATCAAATCATGTTTAAATCACTTCTAACGGGGCAACCATGAATAACCAAGCTACGAGTAATCAAACTGTGAGTAATCAAACCATTGAACTTTTACAAAATCATCGGGTGTATCGAGAATTTGACAGTAGCGCTACCGTGCCAGATTCGCAATTAAATGACATCATCAAATGTGCCCAGCAAGCGCCAAGTTGGCAAAACGGACAGCACTACAGCATTATCAACATCAGTGATAAGGCGTTACGTCAAAAAATCGTCGATTTGCAACCGCGCAACCCACAGATTGCCCAATGTAGTGTGTTTTTGGTATTTGTGATGGATGGTTATCGCTCCTATTTGAGCAGTGAAGCGTATGACGGCAGCTTTGAGGGTTTTAAGGATAGTGATACATTAATTACCCTGGCTACCGATACGGCATTGGCGGCACAAAATGCCACGGTGGCGGCAGAGAGTTTGGGTTATGCCACTTGTCCGATTGGCGGTTTGCGTATGATTGCCAATGACTTAATCGAACTGCTTCAGCTACCAAAATATACCTATCCAATTTTTGGCTTATGTATCGGTAAACCAGCGGTTGAGATGCGGGTCAAACCGCGTTTACCAAAATCTGCGGTGTATTTTGACAATCAGTATCAAGTTGACGCGCTACCACAAATGCTCGCCGATTATGAGCAAACCATTTTGGCGTTTAATGAAGCGCGTGAGCGTAAGCCATACCGTCAAAAATTTGCCGATTACTACAGTCAACCGTATGTCGCTGCTGCAGAAGATTGGCTCAAAGCGCAGGGTTTTTTGACAAAACAAAAATAACGTGTAAAATTCGCGCAGTTGACAGATGAGAGCAAAGTTATGGCAAATTCGCAAAGACGACCAACCCATCAAAATACCGGCAATGATAGCGGCTGGTTCCCAAAATGGCAGCCTTACGATGGGCATTTAGATCATCATCCTGTCCGTATCCACGAGTATTTACCTGCTGATAAAAGTCTGCTACTTGGGCTGCAACATGCGTTTGCGATGTTCGGGGCAACGGTGCTTGCGCCGTTATTGATGGGCTTTGATGCCAACCTTGCGATTTTGATGGCGGGGCTCAGTACGGTGCTGTTTTTCTTTTTGACAGGTGGGCGAGTACCCAGTTATTTAGGGTCAAGTTTTGCGTTTATCGCGCCCGTGATTACCGCGACGGCTTATACAGGCTCAGGCTTTAACGGTAATTTATCCGTGGCGCTCGGTGGTATTTTTGTCTGTGGGGTTTTTTATGCCATGGTCGGATTACTTGTGATGAAAACAGGGGTTGGCTGGATTGAGAAACTCATGCCGCCTGTGGTAACCGGGGCGATTGTGATGATTATCGGGCTAAATTTGGCGCCAGTGACTATCAAAGGCGTGTCGGGGAACCAGTTTGATAGTTGGGTTGCGTTGATGACGGTGCTGTGTATCAGTGCGGTCGCTGTGTTTAGCCGCGGTATGCTACGTCGTTTGTTGCTACTGATTGGATTGGTATTGGCATATATAGCATATTTTGTGCTCACCAATGTGCTTGGGTATGGCAAGCCGATTGATTTTACCCCAGTTGCCCAAGCAGCTTGGGTCGGATTACCCAATTTTTATCATCCGACGTTTGATATCAACGCAATAATTTTGATTGCCCCGGTTGCGTTTATTTTAATCGCTGAAAATTTAGGACATATCAAAGCGGTAGAAGCCATGACAGGACAAGCGGTATCGCCTTATATGGGACGGGCTTTTTTCGCCGATGGTCTATGTACGGCGATGTCATCGAGCATGGGCGGTACCGGCGTGACAACCTATGCAGAAAATATCGGCGTGATGGCAGTGACTAAAGTGTATTCGACCACGGTTTTTGTGGTGGCAGGCTTGATTGCTGTGCTACTGGGGCTGTCACCAAAATTTGGCGCGATTATCCATACCATCCCAGCGCCGTTATTGGGCGGTGCCTCTATCGTGGTGTTTGGGCTTATCACGGTAGCAGGGGTCAAAATTTGGCTGGATAATCACATTGATTTTAGCAAAAATGCTAATTTAATCATTGCTGCGGTGACCGTCATTATGGGCGCTGGGGATTTTAGCTTACATATTGGACAATTTAATTTGGGTGGTATCGGTACTGCGACAGTGGTCGCCATCGTGTTAAATTTACTATTTAGCCGCAGTGAAAAAGCCAAATTGACGGTTTTAAAATAACTTAAAAAACGCGCTACTTTGGGTAGGGCGGCGTTATTTGAAAAGCTGTTTGATAAGTTGTTTGCCAAAAAGAATATGTCAACAAAAATGGACGAAAAAGGATGTCGCATGAGCGAAAATAATGTAGCAAAGTCCAAGGGATTGAGCGCAACCAGTTATTTGTTTGTACCCGCCATCAATATTGAACGGGTGGAAAAAGCCTTTGCCCGTGGCGCAGATACGGTAATAATTGACTTAGAAGATGCAGTGAGTGATAGTGTCAAAATGCAATCACGTGACAATGTGGTCAATTATCTAAGCGGCGCTGATGCCCAGCCTGTTTGGGTGCGTATCAATGCCGCAAGTAGCAACCACCAAGCGGGCGATATTGAGTTGCTCAAATCTTTGCCAGCGTCTGCAATCAACAAGGTGATTGGGGTAGTGCTACCCAAAGTCGAGCACACCATAGAGATTGACCGCGTCCGTCATGCGCTCGCCAAACCCATGATTGCCTTGATTGAGACACCCAAAGGCATGGCAAATATACCCGACATCGCCGCTGCGGCAGGATTGACTGCGCTCAGTTTTGGCTTTTTGGATATCTGTGAAAAATTAGGCGTGCGCGCAGACAGCGAGGCAGGGCAGATGGTTGCCAACCAAATCCGTTATCAGTTAAGCTTGCATAGTGCTATCAATGCGCTCACCCTACCGATTGAATGCGTATACCCGCCGTTTAATGACGATGAAGGTCTGACCCAGCGGGTAAATGGGTGGCGCGATTTGGGTTTTTCAGGGATGCTGTGTATTCATCCAAACCAAGTCGCCATTGTCAATGCACTGGCTAGACCCAGCCAAGCACAGCTTGCCTTTGCCAAAAAAGTGGCTGACCATTATGCACAGACAGGGCTTGCGGCATTTGCTATGGATGGACAGATGGTCGATACCCCGGTGATTGTGCAAGCGCAAAAACTGATTGAAAAATACCAACCCTAAAGCTAATCAAACCCTAACCCAACTTATAACAACATAAACCATAACAAGGCAAATCATGACAACACATAGTGAGAATAGTGACAGTAAACCCACCCTAGAGACGATACTCAATCATCGCTCGATTCGCAAATTCACCAACCAGCCAATAGATGCAGCAACGTTTGAGCAGCTCATCGAAGCGGGGATGGCAGGCTCATCATCGGGGTTTTTGCAGTCGGCGAGCATCATTCGGGTGACAGATGCAACGCAGCGCTATGACATCCGCCGTATTTGCGCCGATGCCCAGCAAGCCAAAGACGGGGAAAAATACGGTCATCCCTATGTCGAGCAGTGTGCCGAACTACTAATTTTTTGTATGGACAACCACCGCCACCAAACCCTTGTACCCAATGCACAAATTGATTGGACTGAAGTCACCATTGTTGGGGCGGTTGATGCAGCCATTATGGCGCAAAATCTGCTACTAGCGGCTGAGAGCATGGGATTGGGTGGTGTGTATTTGGGCAGTATCCGCAATGACATCAGACGTATGGGCGACATACTCAAACTGCCACAAGGCGTGGTGCCGCTATTTGGCATGGCATTGGGTTACCCTGACCAAAACCCTGCCATGCGTCCACGTTTGCCAAAGGCATTGGTGGTTTCAACCAACCAATATGAACCCGCTGACAAATCCGCATTAGACCAGTATAACCAAACCGTTGCCGATTATTATACGGCGCGTGGTCAAGCAGGGTCAGATTGGGTGCAAACCATTGAAAGTTATTTGGATAAACCTGTCCGTCCCGACGTGTTGCCTTATCTGAACCAACAAGGCTATGCCAAAAAATAATCCAAAGCTCAATCAACAAATTTATCTAAAAAAATTTATGTAAAACAATCATGCAAAAAAGTCACGTAAAAAAAGGACGCCTAGGCGTCCTTTTTTATTTTTGATGAGCGAAAAAGTCTTATTTTAATAAATTTTTCAAGTTTTTGGCTTGCTGTGCTGCATTACCTGTATAAGTGGCAGGGGTCAAATCAGCCAAACGTTGACGCTCAGTTTCTGGTACGGCTGCCAGTTCATCGCCATTGACGAAGTTGACCATCATCTCACGGGTCATGGCTTGACCACGGGTCAAGGCTTTTAGTTTCTCATAAGGTTTTTCAACATTGTAGCGACGCATCACGGTTTGGATTGGCTCCGCCAATACTTCTTGTGCAAGCGCTAGGTCTTCATTGAGACGATTGGCGTTAAGCTCTAATTTGCCAATACCTTTTAGGCAGGCGTCAAAGGCAATCAAACTTTGGGCAAAACCCACCCCCATATTGCGAAGGACCGTTGAGTCAGTCAAGTCGCGCTGCATACGCGAAATCGGCAGTTTTTCGCCCAAATGCGCTAACACGGCATTGGCAATACCCAGATTACCTTCTGAGTTTTCAAAGTCGATTGGGTTGACTTTATGTGGCATGGTGGATGAGCCCACTTCGCCATCTTTGAGTTTTTGTTTGAAATAGCCTAAGGAGATATACGTCCATACATCGCGGTTAAAATCAATCAAAATGGTATTGTAACGGCGCAGCGCGTCAAACAATTCGGCGATATAGTCATGTGGCTCAATTTGGGTGGTATACGGATTAAAGGTCAACCCAAGGCTGTTGACAAAGTTTTCGGCATTTTTTGCCCAGTCAATTTGTGGGTAAGCTGACAGGTGCGCGTTGTAGTTACCCACTGCACCATTGATTTTACCTAGCAATTCTACGTTATTATATTGCTTGAGTTGGCGATGCAGACGGTACGCCACGTTTGCCATTTCTTTACCCAAAGTCGTTGGGCTTGCGGTTTGCCCATGCGTGCGTGACAGCATGGGTTGGTCGGCATGGGTTTCGGCGAGCGCTGCAATCTCATCAATGATTTTTTGCATCGTTTGCGCCAGTACGTCGCGACCGGATTTTAGCATCAACGCGTGCGATAAGTTATTGATGTCTTCAGAGGTACAGGCAAAATGGATAAATTCACCCGCGTCTTTTAGCGCATCGATATCGGCAATTTTTTCTTTTAAAAAGTATTCAACGGCTTTGACATCATGGTTGGTGGTGCGTTCGATGTCTTTGATACGCATCGCGTCTGCTTCGCTAAAATTGGCTACAATCGCGTCTAAGCGCTCATTGGTCGCTGCCGAAAAAGGCTGAATTTCATGAATATCGGCATGATTGGCAAGGCTCTGCAACCAGCGCACTTCCACCGTCACACGGGCATGAATCAAGCCAAATTCTGACAGGTAAGGACGTAAACTATCCACTTTACTGGCATAGCGACCATCAATAGGTGAAAGAGCGGTCAAAGTATTCATCAAATAATCCTAATCGGTTAAATAAAGGGTTAACGTAAAAGTGCCTGCATTATAGCAAACTATGACAACATGGACTACCGCTAGCGTTGCTTGGCAAACAGCACAAGCCCAATAATCACCAACGCAATCCCCACAAAACTTAAGCCTGATGGTATGGGCGTGTGCAGCAGCAACATACCGCCTAACAACGCAAAAATAATTTCACTGCCTTGTGTGGCATCGACGGCGGCCAGTTGTTGTGGCTGTTTGGCAAGACTACGGGCATGTAAAAAAGTGGTCGTACCTAGCACGCCTGCCATCAACGCAACCAAAAAACTAATGGTCATTTGTGAGACACTGGGCGCGGGCGGTTGTACCATGATGCCTAATACCAACCACATCGGCAATGACCCTAGCGACATCAGCCAGACTTTATGCAGGGGATTTGATAGCAGGGGGGAAGTCACTTGCGGTACTTTTTGTAGCAATTTGCTCGTTGCCAATTCGCTCTTTACTTTGCGCGTTTCATTGCTCGCTGCCTTGCTTATTTCATGAGTATGATGGGTAGAATCCCTTTTGGGTTGTCCTGCTTGCCAAATTAATTGATTACCTAAGGGAAAACAAAAACTGGCAATAAAGGCAGGTAGCGCACCAAATAGCAACAAAGCATGCCAATCAGTGCCTTGGCTCGTGCTATGCCTTAATCCTTCACCCACATTGGCAAGTACCACACCGATAAATACAATTACCGAATAAACAATGACTTTTTTTTGAAATGATTGCCCAAAAAAACTCAGCACAACCAAACTTGCCACCACAGTGAATAAATAGGTCGCGGCAATCACCCATCCTTGCGCATAATCCGCCGCAAATGCCAGCAGTCCATACGTGCCAAGTCCAATGCCGCCCGTCACACACCAAAACTGCCAATGACTGACAAATAGTTTAAATAGTTCTAGTAGCTTGGACGGATTGAGTTTGTTTTGCAGCAAAATAAAAACCGACAACAACAGCCACATAAAAAAACAGCGAAAACTTGCTGACCAAAACCAATGTCCACCTTGTACACTCATCAATTGATACAGTACAAACGACGTGCTAAAAAAAGCCGACGCAATCAGCCCCCAAACAATCATTTTTCCCATTGGCTTGATATTTCCCTAAGTTGTGTTTTAACGATTTGACAGCGGCTATTTGGTAGTGGTTATTTGACAGCGGCTATTTGCCTTTGGCATCTGCCCAAATGATTTTATGCAGTTGCAGTTGAAAACGCACCGGCAGCGCATCGGCAAGTATCCATTCTGCCAAGTCAGTGGCAAGGGTAGGTACATTGGCATGACGTTCTTCCACATTAAACATCGGAGAAAACCATACCGTTGCGACTTTTTTATCCAGTTGGTAGTCTGCGAGGATTTGTTTTGACCAGTCATAGTCGTCGCGATTCATAATGACAAATTTGATTTGGTCATGGGCAGTTAAGTAGGGTAGGTTTTGCCACAGATTTTTATCGGCTTCTTGAGAGCTTGGGGTTTTGATATCCATGACCTTAGAGACCGCCGTTGGCACCTCTGCCACGGACAGCGCGCCCGAAGTTTCAAGCGAAATTTCGTAGCCATGCGCCAGTAGCAAGTTCATTAAAGCGATTGCATTGGGCTGGGCTAAAGGTTCGCCACCTGTCAAACAAATACGCTGGCACGGAAAACTTTGACACACTGTCAAAATCCCTGCCAAACTCATGCGCTCGCCGCCGACAAAGGCATATTCGGTATCACAATACACACATCGCAGCGGGCAGCCCGTCAAGCGAATAAAAATCGTCGGTAATCCTGCGGTCAAAGCTTCACCTTGCAGCGAATAAAAAATCTCAGTGATTTTAAGACCTGCTTCGGGGTCAGTGGTAGGGATATGGATGTTGCGTAATGATTTGGTTTGGTTTGGCATAGAGTTGATTTAGCTAATGACAATGAGTGGCTATTTTATCAAATTTATGCCAATAAATCTTTTGGATTAACCGGTTAAAGCAGTTTCATATCGCCCAAAACTTCAACGGCTGCCCGAAACGCTTCTTGCGCCGCTGGCGCACCGCAGTAAGGTAGACTATGCAGTAGCACTTCTTGAATTTCTGCCACGCTTGCGCCGTTATTAATCGCCCCGCGAATATGCCCTTTTAGTTCTGTTGGGGATTTTTGCACGATTAAAAATGCCATGGTGACCAGCGAGCGGGTTTTACGGTCAATGCCTTTTCCCTCAGTGGCGTCGCGTTGCCATGTTGAGCCCCACGCGTGTTCATTGATCCAGTCTTGTAGCGGAGCGGTAAATTCGGTGACTTGTGACATGGCACGCTCCACATGCGCTTCGCCCATGACTTGTTTGCGTACCGCAATGCCGTTGTCATACGGGGTGTTTTGTTGTGACGACATACTGTTTCCTATAATAAAGACTATAAAGATGAGCGCTATAAAATTTGCTGAAGGCTACAAAAAAAGCAAACCATGGCTGATTTGCTTTAAATAATTTACGGTTATCTTGACTAAAAATCTAGTCCATTCTGAGCAAATCGTTGATTGACGTTTTAGAGCGGGTTTGCGCGTCTACTTTTTTCACAATTACTGCACAGTATAGGCTGTGTGAACCGTCTTTACTTGGCAAACTGCCCGACACGACCACTGACCCTGCAGGAATACGACCGTAACTGATTTCGCCTGTTTCGCGGTCTAGGATTTTGGTTGATTGCCCGATATACACGCCCATCGAAATCACCGAGCCTTCCTCAACAATCACACCTTCAACGATTTCTGAGCGCGCACCGATAAAGCAGTTGTCTTCAATGATGGTTGGATTGGCTTGTAGCGGTTCAAGGACGCCGCCAATGCCGACACCGCCTGATAGATGCACGTTTTTACCGATTTGGGCGCATGACCCCACTGTGGCCCACGTATCGACCATCGTGCCTTCATCGACATAGGCGCCGATATTGACGTAAGATGGCATTAAGATAGCGCCTTTGGCAATGTATGAGCCTTTACGCGCGACGGCAGGTGGTACCACGCGCACGCCTGCTTTGGCAAATTGTTCATCGCCCCAATCTGAAAATTTGGTTTCGACTTTATCAAAGAACTGCAGGTCACGACCGCCATTCATGATGCGGTTGTCATTCAGACGAAAGGATAATAATACCGCTTTTTTGACCCATTGGTTGACGATCCATTCACCGTCTTTTTTCTCTGCCACACGCAAGGTGCCGGCATCAAGCTGGGCGAGCACATCATTGACGGCAGCACGCACATCGTCGGTAGCGTCATTGGGGTTGAGGTTGGCACGGTTTTCAAACGCATCTTCAATAATCTGTTGTAATGACATAATTTTTTCCTACAATCCAAAAAAAGGTAGGTCATTGTCGCTAATTTTATTTTGTTTGGCAAATATTAATACGTCATTTTGGCAAGTTTTCATGAGTAGATAGCTTTGAGGTATTGTAAAATCACAGCAGGTATTAAAAGGCATGGGTTAAATATAGTAAAAGAAATTAAAAACTACCACAAATCCACATAAAGTAGAAGAATAGCTTATCGATATCGTCAAGTCGCCAATCTTGTCTTAACCTTTTAACCCAAGCCCAAATATGTTCAATGGGATTGAGGTCAGGACTGTAAGGCGGCAACCAAAGAATTGTATGACCTGCTTGCTCGATAAGATTTTTAATAT
>BMPS01000021.1 GCA_014647715.1 Streptomyces cinereus | reverse complement strand
GCTGCAGTTAGCCAGACAGGCTAAACGGTTAAAACAATCTTTATATCAGGTTAAAAGGGGTTTACTCAGTGATTATTTGCGTGAGCAGTTACGCTCGCCTTCGGTCGTCTTTGCGTAAGTCCTAAAATATAAAAAAATGACAAAAACAGACAGCCCCGCCTGTTATTTTATAAGCTAGCAAAACTCCGTCAGGGTTTAGTCTTCGACAAATACGCAGCCAAGTGTGAACACACCGATATTTGCTATAGAGACACTGGCGGCAGGAAGAACTTCGGTTTTAGCATAGCCGCGTGACGATAAATAGTTGAGTAGTGACTTGGTATGAGGGTTTAGATTGCCGCTAAGCACATACATTTTACCTTTTTTACCATTGGCGGCGGTGATGATAGCATCGGCGAGTCGCTCAATACATTTTTCAAAACTACGCACCTTTTCAAAGGCGACTATTTGACCTGAGTATTCGACTTTTACAATCGGTTTAATATCGAATAAATTAGCAAAAAAGCCGACTGGGGCTGAAATACGCTTGGTACGAATCATGCCTTTAAGGTTATCAACTGCCAAATAGATATGGATTTTATCGCGCAGGCGGTTGATTTCGGTGATGATTTGTGGGATTTCCATGCCTTGTTTGAGTAAGCGTGAGGCTTCTTGTACAAGAATCGCTTCGCCATGTGAAATCGTGCGTGAATCATAAATATAAATTTTCATGCGATGACTAAACATCGAACTGATATTGAGCAAGTTTTTGTAGGTCTGGCTTAAAGAAGAGGACAAACAGATGAATAAAACTTCTTGCACGTCTTCTTTGATGAGTTGATAAAAGAATTCAATGAGCTGATTTTCAGTGGGGGCAGAGGTACTGATGTCGATATTGGGGGTATCGAGTAGAATACGCGATAGACTGTCTAAGCTTAGGTTTTGTCCATCTAGATAATTGGCACCGCCCATATGGATATTCATTGGCAACATTTTGACATTTTCTGGAATGCCAAGGTCGTCAAGACAAGACGTAGACGTGCTCACAATCATTTTTTTCACAGTAATTTCCCTTCGGTTGTACTTTTATCCTAGCTTGATATTAGCATTATCACAAAAATAAGCATGACTTTTTTGTAGACTCATGCGGACAAAATTTGCCTTATGCTTTCAAAAATGACTATTTATAATAGGTTGACCTATTTTTGGTTTGATGTATGCTTAAGGTATGTTGATACAGCTACATTGCGTGACCACATTGACGAATTGATTATGATAACGAACTCATTGACAAAATGACAAGATTAGTTCCTTAATGTGACCAAATAGTGAAAGGAAATTACTGCCAAGGATTATTTATGTCAAATAACAGCCAGATATCTACTCATAACACCCATTAT
Source organism: Streptomyces cinereus (assembly GCA_014647715.1). Lineage (GTDB taxonomy): Bacteria > Pseudomonadota > Gammaproteobacteria > Pseudomonadales > Moraxellaceae > Faucicola > Faucicola cinerea. Next base: position 40,180 of record BMPS01000021.1, on the reverse strand, counting down.
CCGCATATTTTTGAACCCCTGGATTTAGGATTTACGACGTTAAAAAATCGTATTGTGATGGGCTCGATGCACACAGGGCTTGAAGATCGGTTCTTTAACTATCCAAAGCTAGCCGCTTATTTTGCCGAACGCGCCAAAGGGGGTGTTGGCATGATGATTACGGGCGGTATCTCGCCCAATCGTGAAGGTTGGTTAGTGCCGGCAGGCGGAACACTCAATCACAAAGGCGATGTGGTCAATCATCGTAAAGTCACCAAAGCTGTGCACCAATATGACTGCAAAATCATCCTGCAAATTCTGCACAGCGGTCGCTATGGGTATCATCCATTGGCGGTATCAGCCAGTGCCATCAAATCGCCTATTTCACCCTTCAAACCCCGTCAAATGAGTGAAAAAAATATTTTGGCGACTATCAAAGACTATGCCAAAACCGCCAAACTTGCACAAATGGCGGGCTATGATGGTGTCGAAATCATGGGTTCAGAAGGCTATTTACTCAATCAGTTTTTAAGCAATCACGTCAATCAGCGCACCGACCAATGGGGTGGCAGTCTAGAAAACCGTATGCGTTTTGCCCTTGAAGTCATTAAAGCGGTACGCGAGGCGGTGGGAGAAGCGTTTATCATCACCTTCCGTTTGTCGATGATTGACTTGGTGCCCGATGGCAATACCATGGATGAAGTCATTACTATCGCCAAAGCCATCGAAAAAGCCGGCGTGACCATAATAAATACGGGGATTGGCTGGCATGAGGCGCGTATCCCGACCATCGTCACATCGGTACCACGCGCAGCGTTTGCCGATGTGATTGCTGAAGTCAAACGCCACGTGACTATTCCTGTGATTGCTGCCAACCGTGTCAATATGCCAGAGACCGCCGAGCAGCTGCTAGCAGAGAACCAAGCTGACTTGGTACAAATGGCGCGTCCGTTCTTGGCAGACCCAGACTGGGTGGCAAAAGCCAGTTTAGGACAAACTGACTTAATTAATACCTGTATCGGCTGTAACCAAGCATGTCTAGACCATACATTTGACAATAAACGCTCAACTTGTCTGGTCAATCCCCAAGCCTGTTATGAAACCGAACTGGTGTATAAGCCTGCCAAAAAAGCCAAAAAAATTGCCGTAGTGGGCGCAGGCATGGCAGGCTTATCAGCAGCGACGGTCGCCGCTAAACGCGGTCATCAGGTCACCTTGTTTGAAGCACAGGATAAAATCGGCGGACAGTTTAACTATGCCAAAGTGATTCCAGGTAAAGAAGAGTTCTTTGAAACCATCCGCTATTTTACCAATTTGGTGGACAGTTTAGATATTGAGCTCAAACTGAATCATAAAGTAAGCAAAGAGGAACTAGAGTCAGGTCAGTTTGATGATGTGATTATTGCGACAGGCGTTGTGCCACGGGCGCTTGACTTTGAAGGGGTGGATTTGCCGCAAGTGATGAGCTATGCCGAATTGCTATCGGGTCAAAAAGTTGCAGGTAAAAAAGTCGCGGTGATCGGTGCAGGCGGTATTGGCTTTGATGTTAGCGAATATTTGACCTCCACCCATGTTAAACCGTTTGAAAAAGATGCCCAAGGCAAGGTGATTTATCAACCCCATCCGCAAAGCGTAGCCTCATGGAAACGTGAGTGGGGCGTAGACACCAACCCACACTATGACAGCGAAGGAGGGTTGGTAAAACCAGAGCCCATTACCCCGACCCGTGAAGTATATTTGATGCAGCGTAAAAAAGGTCGCTTGGGGGCAGGTCTCAATAAAACCTCAGGCTGGGTGCACCGTGCTCATATCAACAAGCATGGCGTCAAACAGGTGAGCGGCATTGGCTATGAGAAAATTACCAATGAAGGCATTTGGATTACCAACCCAGACGGTCATAGCCAATTATTGCGCGTTGATAGTATCGTTATTTGCGCGGGGCAAGAATCGGTCAATGACTTAATGCCTGCGGTGGGTGATGACTTGACAGCCCAATATCACTTGATTGGTGGAGCAAAATTGGCAGGCGAATTGGACGCCAAACGTGCCATTCGCGAAGGCGCGGAAGTCGCTGCCATGTTGTAGCAACTTTTACTATGTCATAAAAAAGGCGATGAATGGATGTCATCGCCTTTTTTATATCGACCGCGTGTTATTGAATGGCATCAGACGCTAAGAAAAAATTGCGCGACTGCTGAGAGTCAATCAGCTTGTCTACAGCACCTTGCAAATCATGCGTAGTGTGCGGCTGCTCAATCATCTCGCGAATGGTGTCATACAGCCGTGAAAACAACGAGAAATTACTCTGTAGCAAATAACTCATAATTAGCTCGCTCACCCCCGTCACTTCCAAATCAAGCGACGTCTTAAAGCGCAGCTCGCCGTCCATCACATCCATTTCCAAATTGCCAATCATCAAATCATAATTTAGATAAGCCAGCATGGCGAGCATCTCAGGGCGATTGGCTTCAGCAATCGCAGTAGGATAAATACTGTACACCGCAATCAATTGCTGCTCACTAAAAAAACGAATCATACAACCCCAATGCCGCTCTTTATCTGATACTTGCATCGTATAATGATAAATACTTTGCTCATCTTGTTCGCTGGCAGGGTGATACATAAATTGATAACCCATACTGGCTAAGATATGCTCTATGTCATCGGGGGTAATCGGTTGTAGCTCGAATTCGTCATCTGCATCTGGCGCATCACTGGCTAAAATCGGTTCACCTTGTGAATGGCTATGTTCATCAAACGCCGCATTGACCGGGTTGTGGGCAAAAGGCTGATAGTCAGTAGCATTGCTATGCTTGCCTGTCTCAGCACAATGGCCAGCGTCAGTTGTTTTATCGGCTACAGGGAGCGGCGCTGATTTTTCAGCAGTAAAGAACAGTTTTAGGCGTTGCCATAAACGCTTCGGATTTTTGGACATTGATTTCACTTACCCAAGAAAAAATAGCTAAAAATAGAAAGAAAAACGAAAAGCAGAACAGTTAAAAAACAAAAAAGTTAACAAACAGGTTAGCAAAACTTTGACCCTATCACCAAGCTTTATATGGATACTTTATATTGATAATAGCAAAGACCTGTCGCAAGTTAGTATATAATAAGCTTTCTACACAACTTTAGCCAATTATCTATACAATGGGTATGAGGCCATGATTTATCAATTTAATCTGTTATCTATTTAATGACTTGCAAATTTTAACCAATGCTATGCCAAATCCAATACCCACTGCTATGCCTATCTCGGCGACCCATTCGCTGCTAAACTGTCAAAATGTCACCATACAACGTGGCGAATTTCCGCTGTGTGAAGCGGTGAATTTGGTGCTAAACCGTGGCGATATTTGTCATTTGGTGGGTGAAAATGGCACCGGCAAAACCACATTTTTGATGCAGCTTGCAGGGTTGATTCCTGTGTTGACCGGTGATATCAGCTGGCAGGGCAAGGCAGGGTTACCTGTGCAGCCATTTTATGTGGCGCACCAATTGGGTATTCATTTGCAACTCACCGTTGAGCAAAATTTGCGATTTTTGTTAGCCTTGTATGGCATCAAGCCAAGCGCAGACGCCCTTGAGCAAGCACTCGATTGGGTTGGGTTATCAGGTTATGAGAAAATCAACTGCTATCAACTCTCGGCAGGGCAGACGCGCCGCGTAGGTCTGGCACGCTTGCTGTTTGCGCTGGAGTATGTAGCGCAATTTCCTTGCTGGCTACTTGATGAGCCGCTGACTGCGCTTGATGTCAATATGATTGCCAAAATTGAACACTTGATGCAGACGTTCGTTCAGCGCGGCGGGGCAGTGCTCATGACCAGTCACCAAACTGTCGCCGTCGCCAACAAGCAATTAGATTTAACCTTGTATATGGTTTAGGGGCAACTGCAATGATTGATTGTTCTGCCCTGTGGCAACGTGAATGGCAAATAAAGCAGCAAAACAAAGTGCAGTGGTTATATCCACTGGTATTGTTTTTGATTATCATCACTTTATTTCCACTGGCGATGGGCACGGAGCCAAAATTACTGCAGCAACTGGGCGTGCCTGCGGTATGGATTGCAGCGTTATTGTCACTGATTATGGGTATGGAAAACTTATTTCGCCCAGCCCTCGATAACGGCACACTGGCGCAATTGGTTGTCGCTCGTGCCTCGATTCCCACTTGGGTGCTAGTACGGCTCATCGTGCATTGGCTGACCAGTGCGGGGATGGTGTGTCTGCTCGCATTTTTAGCGATGCCGCTTTTTGGTTTGACCAGCCAAGCAGCCATTGCCCTGAGTGCTTCGATTTTGGTGGGTAGTCCGATTTTGTTATGCTTATCAGCGATTGCCAGTAGCTTGACAGTATCGCTAAAAAACGGCGCGGTGTTAGTGCCATTGATTTCGTTACCGATGCAGCTCCCTGTGCTGATTTTTGCCACGGGGGCAGTGGGGCAATTTGCCATGGGGCTTAACGGTTATCCGATTTTAGCACTATTACTGGCGGGCAGTATTTTGGCAGTCATCGTCACGCCTTTTGTGATTGCATTTTCATTAAAACTGGCTTGGTTAAGCTGATGATTTTTAGATGAAAAAATCCCCAAATACCAGTAAAATAAGCGAACAAATATCTTATTGTTGATGGCTTACATTCATTTTAGAAAAAAAAGCAAGGCGCATTCCATGGCAGAAATTACCCCAAACGTTGGCAAAACTGGCTTTTTTTCTCGCCTTTGGCAAGGGTTTCTTAAAACTGTTGGCACCAAAGAGTTTTATCGTATTTTTGCCCCTTGGGTGAGATACTTAGCTGTCATTGCTGCGCTGCTATTAGCGGTGGGTGCCGTTTGGGGATTAGCGTTTGCGCCACCCGACTATTTGCAAGGCAATAGCTATCGTATTATCTTTATCCATGTCCCCACTGCCAGTCTAGCCATGTCAATTTATTTGGGCCTGGCAATTCTAGGGGTGATTTTTTTGGTGTGGAAAATTAAAACCGCCAATTTGGTTGCCCAAGCGATTGCGCCGATTGGCTTTATGCTTTGTGTGTTAAGTCTACTTACAGGCTCGATTTGGGCAAAGCCTACTTGGGGCACATACTGGGTATGGGATGCGCGTCTGACTTCTATGCTGATTTTGGCGTTTTTGTACGCAGGCGTGATGGCACTATTTGCCGCATTTGAGCATACCGCCAGTCGTGGTAAAGCGGCGGCGATTTTATCGATTGTCGGTGCGGTTAATTTGCCGATTATCAAATATTCTGTCAACTGGTGGAACACCCTACACCAAGGCTCGACATTTACCGTAACTGAGCGTCCAAAAATGCCGCCTGATATGTATATGCCGTTGTTGCTGATGATGTTAGGCAGTTATTTTTTGGTGGCTGCGCTGACCATCTATCGTACCAACACTTTGATTTTGCAACGCGAAAGTAGCAAGCAGTGGGTGATTGATGAATGCAAACGGCTATATCGTTAAAGTATTATTGCTAAGCTTATCCTAGCTAAAGTTGTCGCCATTTAACTAGCGATAGCTTCAATCCTATGGCTTTAATCGATTATCTAAACCTAAATCCAAATCTGAGGTCACCAATGAGCCCGTATTTTCATAATGTTGCCGAGTTTATCGCCATGGGTGGGCATGGTAGCTATGTGTGGTCAACTTGGCTACTGACTTTACTAGGTATGGTCGCGGTCATCTTTTTTAGTCGTAGTCAGCGTAAAGCAACCTACCGAGATATCACTACCCAGCAGGCGCGCCAGCAACAGCGTCATCAGCGTACCGCTAAGCGCAGCGGATAATAGTATCTATCGGCCTAATCGGTGTTATAATAGACAAGTAGCCCCATAGGGTGTGGTTCATCAAAAGTGAGATGAAAAAAAGCGATGAATAAAGTTCGACAAAAAAAATTAATGTGGGTGATGGCAACCTTATTTGGCGCAATCATTGCCGTCGTTCTTGTGATTTATGCGGTAGGACAACAAACCGACTATTATTTTGACCCCACAGCCATTAGTCAAGGCAAGGCACCTGAAGATACCCGTATCCGAGCAGGGGGCATGGTCGTGCGTGGTAGTGTCGAGCGAGATAGCACAGACCCGCTCAATGTCAAATTTAAAATCACCGATTTTAAATCCACCGTACCGGTATCTTATAAAGGCATCTTGCCAGATTTATTCGCTGAAGGTTCGGGCGTGGTAGCCACAGGTGCGCTTGAAGGCAATACCTTTGTAGCAAGCGAGGTACTAGCAAAGCATGATGAGAATTACATGCCGCCAGAAGTGGCAAAATCACTAAAAACGCAGCATCAAGCCAATGGCACTGACGTCAACCAAGCCCAGTTTATGCCAGCTACCCCTGTCAAACAATAAAGTCACTTAACTAAAAAGTCGCTTAGCTAAAAAATTAATTAGCTAAAAAATCAGCTGGCTAAAAAAGCCATGTAGCTAAAAAAGTGGGCAATGACCCACTTTTTTAATATATAAATAATCTTAAAAATTTTATCCTATACAAAATCTTTAACCATAAAATTTTTAAGCATAAAAAAAGGAAACCGCTTGGGTTTCCTTTTTGTTCAGTTTAAAAAACTGATTATTTTGCAGCAGATGCAGAAGCGTCAGCAACAGTTGCAGCAGCAGAAGCGGCAGCATCAGCAACTTGGTTAGCAGCGTCAGCAGTAGCTGAAGCTGGTGCAGCAGCAGATGCAGTGTCTACAACAACAGTAGAAGCATTAACAGTTGCAGCAGATGCAGTTACTGCAGGTGCAGAAGCTTCAACAGTGGTAGTAGTTGTTGATGAAGCAACAGTAGTTGAGGCAGTGGTAGAGGCAGCAGCTGGTGCAGCTTCTTCTTTTTTGCTACATGCAGTCATAGCTAAAGATGCAGCAACTAAACTTGATACAGCGATTAATTTAACGTTCATTACGTGTTCTCCTAAAGAAAATAACCCCGTATTCACTCGACGATACTCTAAATAAAGAGTTTATTTAGAATTAAAGACACACGGGACATGAAACTGGCAATATTGTAGCGGAAACTTAGTCAAGATAGAATAACTTTCGCATAAAAAAATATAATAAATCTGATAAAAGGTTGTAACAAAATAACACCGCAATCACAAATACAACTTTTTAGACTCATTAATATCGTACGAAAAAGATATCTTTTTTAGCTTTTCGCGGAAAATGACGTATTATACGCATAAAAATATGGCAAAGATATCTTTATTTTTGTAAATTTACAAAATTTTTCTATTTGTAGAAGTTGATTAAAAAATATCGAAAAAATAATTTTTTATAGCGATAAATGGTTAGTTTTAATCAGGTTTGGCAGATTCTAGATAGGTAATCATAAGTTACATTAGTGGTATATTGTTAGGGTTTATTGTCAAAAATCTGTATAAAACTACGATTTCATACAGTAAATTTTAGGCAAAATGCTACAATGCTAAAATAAGCATACGATATATAAAAGCAAGACGAGATTTGAGGAGGTAGTAGTATGAAGTGGGAAGATCGTGGCGGTAGTTCAAATGTACTGGTCAGCGGCGGTAAAGCTGTGGGCGGCGGTATTGGTAGTATTATCATTGGTTTGATTTTGTGGCTGGTGTTTGGTATGAATCCCATGACTGCCATGCAAACAGGTTCTGCAATCACAGGTGGAAATAGTAGTGGTCAACAAACCCTTGACCAGCAAACGGCTGATCGCGACCAAAAATTCGCCTCAGTGGTGTTAAAAGACACAGAAGAAGTTTGGGGTCAAATTTTTAGTGAAAACAATATGCAATACCAACAGCCTAAGTTGGTGTTATTTAATGGTATGGTGCGTTCGGGTTGTGGTAACGCTTCTTCAGCGACAGGACCTTTCTATTGCCCTGCTGACCAACGCGTCTATCTTGATACCAGTTTTTTCCAAGAAATGCGCCAAAAATTGGGGATTACAGGTGACCAAAATGGCTCAGGTGATGCACAAAACCAAGGTAAAGCAGGTGACTTTGCACAGGCTTATGTGATTGCTCACGAAGTGGGTCACCATGTACAAAATCAGTTAGGTATTAGCCAAAAAGTAGATGAAGCCAGTCGCCGTGCCACTGAAGCACAAGCCAACAATTTATCAGTGCGTCAAGAACTACAAGCGGACTGTTTTGCCGGTGTTTGGGCAAACCGTAACCAACAACGTGTTCAATTCTTGGAGCAAGGCGATATTGAAGAAGCGATTAATGCGGCGGAGCAAATCGGTGATGACCGTTTGGCCCAAGCCAGTGGTCGTGCCGCTGTCCCTGATAGCTTTACTCATGGCACCAGTCAACAACGTATGACGTGGTTTTCACGCGGTTTAAAATCGGGTGATATCAACCAATGCGATACTTTTAGTGGTGCAATTTAAGTAGCGGTGCGATTTAAGCCCAAAGCACGCCAATAAAAAAGATGCCAACAAAAAGCTCAACACCAAGTTGAGCTTTTTTATTTTTATAAGTCAGCTAAGTTAGCGTGATTATTAGTTAACACAATTAAGATTTATCTTTACGCGTCATTTGCTCAAAGAATTCATCATTGGTTTTTGAGTCTTTAAGTTTTTCTAGCAAAAATTCCGTGGCTTGTAGTTCATCCATGGGGTGTAGCAGTTTGCGCAGAATCCATACTTTGCGTAGCATCGCCTCATCCATCAACCGCTCTTCGCGGCGAGTGCCCGATTTTTTGATATTGATGGCAGGGAATACCCGTTTTTCGGCAATGTCACGCTCAAGGGTAATTTCTTGGTTACCTGTCCCCTTAAACTCCTCATAAATTACCTTATCCATGGTACTGCCTGTGTCAATCAAGGCGGTTGAAATAATGGTCAAGCTACCGCCTTCTTCGACATTACGTGCGGCACCAAAAAAGCGTTTTGGGCGTTCTAGGGCATTGGCATCCACCCCACCAGTCAATACTTTACCCGATGAGGGCAATACAGTATTGTAAGCGCGGGCAAGGCGTGTGATGGAGTCGAGTAAAATCACCACGTCTTGTTTGTGCTCAACCAAGCGTTTGGCTTTTTCAATCACCATTTCGGCGACTTGTACGTGACGGGTTGGCGGCTCATCAAAGGTCGATGCGACCACTTCACCACGCACCGTACGCTGCATTTCGGTCACTTCTTCAGGACGCTCGTCAATGAGCAGCACGATGAGATAACATTCTGGGTTATTTTTGGTGATGGATTGCGCGATAGATTGTAGCAGTACGGTTTTACCCGCTTTTGGTGGCGCGACAATAATCGAGCGTTGACCTTTACCAATCGGGGCAATCAAGTCAATGATACGGCCGGTTAAGTCTTCTGTGGTACCGTTACCAAGTTCTAAGCGAAGCTGCTGGGTAGGAAAAAGTGGGGTTAAATTTTCAAAAATCAGTTTGTGGCGAGAGCGGTCTGGGGTGTCGAAGTTGATTTCGTTGACTTTTAATAGGGCAAAATAGCGCTCGGAATCCTTGGGTGGGCGAATCGTCCCTGCGATTGAGTCACCCGTCTTAAGATTGAAACGGCGAATTTGGCTCGGACTCACATAGATATCATCGGGACCTGCTAGGTAAGAGCCTTCCGACGATCGTAAAAAACCAAAGCCATCGGGCAAAATCTCAAGCACGCCATCCCCATAGATAGCTTCACCGTTTCGGGCATGGGTTTTTAAAATGGCAAAAATGATATCTTGTTTGCGACTACGGGCCATGTTTTCTAGACCCATTTGCTCGCTAATCAACAACAATTCAGCAATCGATTTTTTTTTGAGTTCAGTCAAATTCATAGGTAAATCATCAATAACTAATTTTGAACCACCTCAAAACGTGAGTCGAGCAAAGGCGCTGCATCGTTTTAAGACAGTAGGGTGTGAAGAGAATATAAAGAGAAAAAACTAGAAACGTTTGAAATGATTAACTGAGCGTTGCAAACAGACAATACCAAGTACTAAACCAAATAATAGTAAATGCCTGCTAACGTAACGTTAAGCATATCGATAAGATAGTTATTTTGTGAAACACACTATACGACTTGACATATTCATTTGTCAATGTATGGGCATAAAAAACCGCGATTTTTTTACTGATAAGTATCAAAATCGCGGCGAATCTCATTGGTTGCTATCAAAAAACAGACAGTTACCAATGTAACCATTTAATTTAACCTACGCTAGTGATTCTTACCCTAGCGATTATAAGTGTTTGTTGATAAGGGCAGTCAATTGGGCTTTTGGTTGCATACCCATAGTGGCATCCACTTTTTCACCGTTTTTAAACATAAATAAGGTAGGGATACTACGGATACCATATTGTGCGGCTAGGTTTGGATTTTGGTCAACGTCGATTTTAACGATTCGCGCTTTACCCTCATATTCTGAAGAAAGCTCGTCTAATACAGGGGCGATGGCTTTACATGGACCACACCAAGTTGCCCAAAAATCGACCAATACTGGGGTATCTGATTGTAGTACTGCTTTTTCAAACGTACCTTCATCGGCATGAATAACTGAAGACATAGTAACTCCTACGTGTTGATGTTGTTAACTGTTAGGTTTTGGATTACGGTTAAATAATGACCCAAATGCTTGTTTTTGCCCAGTGCCTGTTTTTGCCTAATAAAAAAATCTTAATATTGGATACAATCAAACAGTGATAGAAACAATGATAGGATAGTGAAATCTATTAAACAGACACCCAACGGCAAATTACTTTATAGTGCTTATTATGATAGGGTCATCTTAGCATAACACAACCCCAAAACAGGGTATGGGTATGGTTAATTGTTTTGATAGTTATGATAAGAAACATTAATGGTATCTAACTAATCGTATCTAAATGATTGTAACGATAGAAGTTTTTAGAAAATATTAAAGTCAATTTTTTTCACTGATGGACAGGCATGGGGGGAGGAAAAAATGGCAGTTGCAATAAAATGGCTTTTACTCAGGGTTGAAAATGCGTAAAATGGTGTTTAATCGAATTATTGACTTTAACCAACAATAAGTGAAATATGCCTGACTTACTTGCTAACAACGAACTTATGGCCGCCATTGATATTGGCTCAAATAGCTTTCATCTTGCCATCGCGCGGTTGGACCATGGGGAAGTACGCAAATTAGCATCAATGTCAGAAAAAGTGCAGCTTGCAGCTGGACTTGATGAAAACAACTATTTGTCGCTTGAGGCACAAAAACGCGGGCTGGATTGTTTGACCCGTTTTGTCGGACGACTAGACGCTGTCTCCCCACAGCGGTTACGGATTGTGGCTACCAATGCCCTGCGCCAAGCCAAGAATGCGGATGAATTTATTCGACAAGCCAATTTAATTTTACCCAAACCCTTGGAAGTCATTGCTGGGCGAGAAGAAGCGCGTCTAATTTATTTGGGAGTTTCTCATACCAATGCCAGTACCGATAAACGTTTGGTGATTGATATTGGGGGTGGTTCGACGGAGTTTATTATTGGAAAAGGCTTTGACCCGATTTTGACTGAAAGCCTACAGATGGGCTGTGTTGCCTTTACCAAATCCTATTTTACTGATGGCGCTATCACCGAGAAAGCGTTTGAAAAAGCGATTGCTGCGGCGAGAAAAGAAGTGCTTGGTATTAGCCGCTTGTACCAAAAAACGGGCTGGGACAGTGTCACGGGCTCAAGTGGTACGATTAAAGCGGTCAATCAAATTTTGGTGCAACTTGGACTTGCCGATGAAAATGCTCGTGTGACCTACAGCGGTGTCAAAGAAATCCAAAAATTACTGATTAAAGCAAAACATATCGACAATATTGATTTTGCCGATATTAAAGACACCCGTAAAGCAGTGCTGCCGGCTGGTGTCGCGGTGCTGTTGGCAGCAATGAATGTTTTGGGCATTGATACCATCTCTTATTCAGATGGTGCGCTGCGTGAAGGCGTCATGTACGACATGCTCGGGCGTTTTGCCAGTGAAGATGTGCGCGATCGCAGTGTACAAGCCTTGATGACGCGTTATTCGGTCGATAGAAAACAAGCAAAACGTGTGGTACGTACCGCGCAGCAGCTGTTTGACCAAGTGAGAAATCGCTTGGGGCTTGATGAAGAAGACGCGGATTTACTTCGCCGTGGTGCCTATTTATATGAAATTGGTCTTGCCATCAGCCATAGTAGCTATCACAGGCACAGTGCCTATTTGCTGGAAAATTCGGATATTGATGGGTTCTCACAAGTCGATAAAACACGCTTGTCGCAGCTAGTGATGCATCATCGCCGTAAATTAAAACCTGATAGTTATGATGAAGTCAAAATGGTCGGCGGTGACAATCTGGTGTATTTAACCCTGATTTTACGCCTAGCGGTACTGGTGCATCACAGCCGTAGCAAACATGATACGCTACCGATTCAGCTAGCGGCTAAAGATAACCATACTTGGGAAGTTTTGGTAAATTTAGCCGATGATAACGCAAGTCTTGTGCTATCAGATTTGCAAGATGAAATTGATATTTGGCAAAAGTGGGGCATGAGCTTATCCATTACCACCTACGAGCCAGCTATTGGGTAAGCAAATGGCTAAGTAAATAGTTAAACAAATGGCTAAGCAAATTTTTAAATAAAGTTAAGCGTTTAGGTCTGTCATACGATATTGAGATGACAACAGTTGCAGTAAAACAAGGGAATAACGACAATGAGTGTTTGGGAAAAAGTACAGCTTGCACGTCATGCAAAACGACCATTATTTTTGGATTATGCCAACCAGCTGTTCACGGAATTTGATGTGCTGCAAGGGGATCGCGCGTATGCTGATGATAAAGCGATTTTGGGGGGTATGGCGATGTTCAACGACCAGCCTGTCATGCTGATTGGTCAACATCGCGGTCGCAGTACCCGTGAGCGTATTGAGTACAATTTTGGTATGGCAAACCCAGAAGGCTACCGCAAAGTAGTTAGACTGGTGCAAATGGCAGAACGGTTTAAATTGCCGGTGTTGACCTTTATTGATACCCAAGGCGCATATCCTGGCGTAGGTGCAGAAGAGCGTGGTCAAGCCCAAGCGATTGCCCAAAGTATTGCGGTATTTTCATCCTTGAATGTGCCTGTGATTGCCACGGTAATCGGTGAAGGGGGTTCAGGCGGTGCCCTGGCGATTGGCGTCGCTGATCGTATCAATATGCTAGAAAACAGCATTTATTCTGTGATTTCGCCAGAAGGTTGTGCATCGATTTTGTGGAAAACGGCTGAAAAAGCGCCTCAAGCCAGTGAGGCGTTGAAACTCAGTGCGACAAATTTAAAATCCCTTGGCTTGATTGATGAAGTCATTGGGGAAGGCGAGGGCGCGCATATTAACAGCGATGTCGCTATGACCAACCTTAAAGCCACGCTCGAGCAACAGCTAGCGGCGCTGGTAAAGCTTGATGAGCAAACGCGTCTGCAACAACGCTATGAAAAACTGATGAGCTTTAATTCTACGGTGTCCTTACCAAAAGCCTCTGCTTAATTGTCAGTGATTTAACCTATTTTAATGATCCATGGGCGTTTATTGAGGCGCCCATTATTTTATCGCATTTGTTTTATCCCACTGTTTTTCTCTCGCCGCATGAGCTTGAGCACTATGTCGTCCATCCCTATGTCATCTGTCCCTATCTCACCTGTCATTGAAGCGATTAAACAAAGTTATCAAACCCATATCAACCCGCACCCCAAGGCTGCCACTAAAATTTATATTGCGTGCAGTGGCGGGCGAGACTCGATGGCATTACTGTTCGCCTGTCAGCAGCTACAACTACCGATTCATGTGATTCATATCAACCATAAATTGCAAAAAATCAGTGATGACTGGCAACAACTCGTAGAAGCCTATTGCCACAAGCACCACATCGACTATGACAGCGTTTGTATCGATTGGCAATCGCAGCAAGTTTATGCAGCCGATAGCACAATCGGCCAAGAACAACAAGTCAACGAAAAACGAGTTAGCAAGCAGCAAGTCAATGAACAGCAAGCCAGAACCGCTCGCTATCGTGCCATCATACAGATTGCAGGCGAAAATGCCATTGTTGCCTTGGCGCATCACGCTAACGATCAGGTGGAAACCTTGTTGATGAACCTATGCCAAGGGACAGGGTTGGCAGGACTTACAGGTATGACGGCATTTGGGGTGCAACACGAATTTGGCAAACCTATTTGGTTATGGCGTCCGTTGCTTGGGGTAACCCGTGATGAGATTAGCGACTTTGTAGCGGCGCAACATATCCCTTATGTCGATGATCCTACCAATTTTGGCGTAGCTAATCAGCGCGCTTTTTTACGTAATCAGATTTTGCCACTCCTTGATGAGCGCTTTCATAAGCTAGTGCAAAATATCACCCGGACCCAGCAAAACCTGACCGAAGCGCAGCGTATAGTCGATGACCAATATCAACAGGATTTGGCGCTATGCCAGTGGTCAAATGGCTGGACAAGTCATCAGCAATGTTTGCATACCCCCAATCTAAAATCATTGAGCCAAGCAAGGCGCTTTAACCTATTGCATCATTGGGTCAAAGGCTCAGAAAAATTTGCCCCCACTCGGCAATGGATTGTACAAATTGAACAGTTACTACAATCAGCGCAAACAGACCAGCAAGCGATTTTACAGTGGCAGGGGATTGAAATTAGAAAATACCGTGATACGTTATACCGCCTTGATACCGATTATGTGAAAGCGATTCATGGCAAGTCAGATAACAGGGTATTAGCCAATTTGGCTGCTGATGTGGGATTATCTGTGCGGCTATCTGAGGAATTATCTGTGGGGCTATCTGTAAAATTGTCGCTTGCTAGCAGAGCCGTATTGCCAAATGAGTCTTTTCAATTATTGTCACAATCGTTTCATCAATCGTTTAAAAAACTGTGCCAACGATTTAATATTCCTAGCTGGGAGCGACAATTTGCCAAAGTGGTCATCCTGCACGACAACAAAGAAAAGGCGCTTACGGCATCTCAAACACCAAAAAGGTTTGCTTTATTATTGCCGAATATCAGTGTTTGGCTGGCAGATGCCAGTGAGCTGAATTTGGCTACCCAAGCGCCTTGTCCGTGGCACTTGGTTTGGACAGACAGCCTAATGAGTGAATGTCATTGATTTAAGACTGTCATGGACTAAGACTATCATGGATTAAGATTATCAAAACGCCATTAATCCCTTGAATTTGCGCCATGTACACCAATTTACGCTGTAAATTTGTCATCAAAATTTGCAGTAGGTATGGTAGACTTATTTGCGAATACTAGCGAGGGCGAACCCTTTAACTGCTTTCGTCACCCCACAAAAAATGACTACAAAGGACATCTATGGCAACCACAACTTCTCTTAATATCGCCTTTATTGGTGGCGGTAATATGGCATCGGCGCTCATCGCAGGGCTATTGGCAAAAGGTCAACCAACTAGCCTACTGCATGTGGTAGAAACCGATGCCGAGAAGTTAGCGGATTTTCAAGCCAAAGGGTTAAATACCTACGATGCGAGCAATATCGACGATACCAAGCACGCCATCGAAAAAGCCGATGTGGTCGTGCTCGCCGTCAAACCGCAGGTCATTAAAGATGTGTTACTGCCAGTCAAAGATAGCTGGGGCGAGCAAGTGGTTATTTCAATTGCCGCAGGGATTGGTACTGATAGTTTAGCCGAGTGGTTGGGGCCGCAAGTCAAATTAGTGCGGGCGATGCCAAATACCCCTGCGATGATTCAAATGGGCGCCACAGGCCTGTACGCGACAGCTGGAGTGAGCGAGGCGGAGCAACAACTCGCGCAGCAAGTGATGTCCGCAGCAGGAATGGTGTTATGGGTAGATGACGAAGACCTACTGCACGCTGTGACCGCTATTTCAGGGTCAGCGCCTGCGTATTTCTTTTATATGTTAGAGAATATGATTGCCACGGGTGAAAAATTGGGGCTGACCCAAACCCAAGCCACGGCTTTGGCGATGCAAACGGCACTGGGCTCAGCGCAAATGGCATTGACCAGTCATGATACGCCAGCTGAGCTGCGTCGCAAAGTGACCTCGCCCAATGGAACTACCCAAGCGGCAATTGAGGTGATGGATGACAAAAAAATGCATCAAATTATTGCCGATGCCATGCTAGCATGTGAGCAGCGCTCGCGTGAGCTAAGCCAAGCGTTTGGCAAATAACTCGATTTGGCTACAACAGCAAATTTTAATTGACTATCTTAACGGCTTATCGTTAACAAGTGTGTAAGCAGCAAATAAGGATAAAAACAGGGCATGACTAATCTTTTGGCAGGGTTGTTTGATATCGTCGTCGCGGCGGCGATGATACTGGTTTTCTTTCGATTTATGCTGCAGTTTGCTGGCATTACTGCAAAAGATGCGTTTGCCAAACCCATTTATCGTATGACACGCATTGTCGATGTGTTTGGACGTATTTTCCCAACCCTAGGCGATGGCAGAATCAATACCGCAAGTTTGGTGTTGCTGTTTTTGCTGCGGATGATTTTTATTTGGGGCGTGCTTGGCATGATGCGCATTGATAGTCAAAATATTGGGCTGTTCTATATGCCAGAGGTGAACTTAGCCATGGTTGATTATCTATCGCGGCATTTTTCACCTGTCATGATGTTTTTTGTGGCGGCGGTGACCTTGCTGATTGATTTTTTAAGAATGTGTCAGTACATCATCATTGGCTCGTTTATCGGGGGCTGGGTGATGCTTTTTACCCAAAAAATGCCAGCGATTTTTGGCCTGCTCACCCTGCTTAGTGAGCCAATTATTCAGCCATTTCGCAAAGTATTACCTGCCACAGGCATGCTTGATTTAGCACCTATGCTGGGTTTTTTCTTAATTATTTTGCTAGAAACCTTGGTGCAAACCGTAGGTGTTTATCTATTAACCCTCTAGTCTTTGGCAAACGACGATTAAATAGTTAAGCTTTAAAGCAGTGGGCTAAACAGGCGAATAGCGTTGTCCAAGAATTTTGCCCCAAAGCTACGCTGCTGCCATCCATCGCGCTGTAATGGCTCACTTTGTCGCAGGTATTCATGCTGGCAAGTGAGCATTTGCTGGGTCATGGTACGATTATAAATCGCCATACTCACCTCCATATTCAGATAAAAACTGCGCATATCCATATTGACGGTACCAAACAAGCAATAATCGTCATCCACGCACAAAATCTTGGCATGTAGCAAGCCGGCGTTGAACAAATAAATCTGTACCCCTGCGGACAACAGGGGCTCAAAATGAGCCTGTGAAGCAAACCGCACCAATAGCGAATCTACTTTTTTGGGTACATTTAAAATCACCTTGACCCCACGCTTGGCAGCGGTAGTGATGGCAAGCAGCAGCGCATCATCTGGCACAAAATAAGGCGTGGTAATAACCACTTGTTTTTTGGCAGCAAAAATCGCACACACCAAGGTTTCGTAGATGACATGTCCCGTTAATTCTGGCGCCGATGGAATCAGCTGCAAGCTGACTTGACTCACCGATGGGTAAGCTTGTAGGTCGCTTTGCAGCGGCAAAATGTTAAGCAGGGGCGGCTGAGGGGCACCAGTGTTAGCGTTTTGACCTAACCCGCGAGCGTTAGCCACGCGTTGTAATTTGCGATGATGCAGCTTTGAGGTGCCAATATACAGCGACTTGGTATAGAACGACTTGGTAAAGCGATTAACGATTTTTTTAAGGCCTGAAAAATTGGCGTTGGTTTCTGCGCTGATATCCGTGGTCGTGACAAGTGCCATGGCTTTCACCGAATTGACGGTATCATGACTTTCCACCCGTATCATGACATCAATCCATTTGCCCACATGCTCGTTTTGTTTGAAAAAATCGGGATCGATTAAATTAAAACTTCCCGTATAGCCATAGCAATTGTCAAAAATAGCCAGCTTACGATGATTGCGGATATCAATACGTTTGACAATAGTTTTGAACAAGCCTACGGGCAGCGACTCATGCACAAAGACATCAGCGTCTTTGAGTTTGTTTACCCACTGACTGCGAAAAAAAGCATGACTGCCAACGCTATCAGCGAGCAAATGCACGGACACGCCGCGCTGGGTAGCCGCCATCAAAGCTTCTAATAACTCAATCACTCGGCCTTGTGGCGAGACAATATAAAACTCTAGCAAAATCATCGTGTTTGCCGCACGGATATCGGCTAATAAACTGGCAAAAATATGGTCAGCGTCTGTCATCAGTGTCAGCGTATGATGGTCATACACGCCAAGCCCAGTTTTTAATAGGGCGATATTGCTCAGTTGCCGTGCTTCGGTGTCTAAATTTTTGGAAATTTCATTAAAATCAATCTGCTGGGCGTTGGCAAAGTCACGCAGTAATTTTTGCGCCATCAAACTGCGCTTACGGTACTGGTGCCCAATATTGATTTCACCAAATAACATATAACCGATGATGCCAACAACAGGAAGAGCAAACAACACCGCAATCCAAGCAATTGCCACGCTTTGGTGGCGCTGCTGTTGAATAACCCGCACAACTAGCCAAAGCGTGATGAGAAAATGGGCGATCACACCTAACTGTAATAGCAACGTCTTGACAATCGACCACTCCAATAATAACCCCATATTAGCTTGCCTAACCTAGCATTGAAGTGTAATGAAAACGCTTGGGAATTCGTTGACCATGAGGGTGGACAATGTCAGCGACTTTGAGCACGTGTTGTGTCCAAATATCTGCGCATTGTACCGCTGTCACAAGCTTATCACCCAGTGCCAAACGACCTGCGATATAACTTGCCAGACTACAGCCTGAGCCATGATATTCACCCGCCAGTCTTGGCAAAATCGCTTGGTATGCCAGTCGGCAGGTTTGGTTGTCATTAATGTATAAATACTGCTCGATACCAGAGGCTTGGCTATCGTGAGACGTCTTGACTAGTACTGCTTTGGCACCTTGTTGACACAAATCTTTTGCGGCGGCGTGTAGATTGTCGATGCCTGTCAAATCACGCAGTTCAATGCTGTTGGGGGTCATGAGGGTCGCAAAAGGGGTCAACTGGGCAAAGGCAGCCACCAAAGTGTCTTTGTCACCTAAAGCACCGCCACTATTGGCCACCAGTACCGGGTCAAGCACATACGGCGTATCTTTTGCAATACTGCCATCGGTGAAAAGCTGCGCGAGCATTGCAATATTGTCAGTGGTGCCAAGCATCCCCGACTTGATAGCTTTGACAGGCAAATCATTGAGCACCGCCATTGCTTGCGCCCTTACCAGCCCACTTGCGCATGCCTCAAACCCAAAAACTTGCTGTGAACTTTCAACGGTCACTGCGGTACAAGCAATCGCTGCATGACTCCCTGCTTGTCCAATTGACTCAATATCCGCTTGCAAGCCTGCACCGCCTGATGGATCTAACCCCGAAAAACACAATACAGTGGGGCGCAGTGTCATGCTGGGTGCTAAAATAGGGGCAAGGGTAGCAGGGGTTGACATAAGATTCTCACAGGCTGATTATCAATCCTCATAAAGGATTGTTTAAATGGTTTTTTTAATCATTACTTTCAAACAGATTATCACATAATGACTGAGTCATGGGTAGTCGACTTGTTTCTGGGCAGGCACGGTGTCGCTGCCAAGGTGCTGCAATTATTCTCACATAATTTTTTTAAAAAGTCTTGCAAATTTGGATTGGTTTGTTATAATGCCCACCCACAATACTTGAGGTTAATGGCGACATTGACTAAAATTATTGTACGGTGTTATAGATAAGTAAGACCAATTCGGTGACGTGGGTGAGTGGCTGAAACCACAGCCCTGCTAAGGCTGCATACGGGAAACTGTATCGAGGGTTCGAATCCCTCCGTCACCGCCATTTATTGAAGCAAAATTAGTTTTAAAATTATTTAAAATAAAGTTTGACAAAATAAATATTCTAACTTATAATAGCGCCCACTTCAAACGAAGACATTAGTTAAGCGCTTGTAGCTCAGTTGGATAGAGCATCAGGCTACGAACTTGAGGGTCGGGGGTTCGACTCCCTCCAAGCGCACCACTAATTACTTTGTTAAAATTAATCGCCACTCTCTGAGTTTAGGCGATTTTTTTTATGCCTTATTTTTTTATACCTCATATTACTCGGCGGGTTATTTTGCCGTTAGCTCTCCCTTGTTTGCCAAGGTTGCCTGTTGCCTAAGGCATTTTCATCCCATTTATGTTGATCTGAGTTATGTTTATCCCAGTTATGCTTATCTAAGCCATGCGCTGATGGGTCTGTAGTTGGCGTTTGAGTCATAGCCTTTTGGTTGTATTTAGGCTACAATTTCGCTACCACTACCATCATTCGCCCGCCATACCTATGTCTAAGACCAAAACCCCAATGTTAAAAACAGCTGAGACCAACAGCCAGCCGCAATCTATGCAATCAGCGCCATTGCCAGAACAACAACCTGTGATGGCAAAAGCGGCTACTCGGCTGATTGCTATGCTGTATGATGGTATGTTGATTTTGGCGATGCTATTCTTTGTGCAGATGCTGCTTATTGTATTGGGCACCAAACTGCTAGGTTTGGCAGGGACGGATATGAAGCAAGCGGCGACATTACCGCTATGGTATCGTAATGTTGTGCAAATCCCTGCTTTTGTGATTATCTTGGTCGGGTTTTATGGGGTATTTTGGCGTAAGGCAGGGCAGACGCTTGGCATGCAGACTTGGCGGCTTAAAACCATGAACCGTGATGGCTCATTGCTAAGTTGGCGGCAATCGATGATGCGGATATTAGCCGCCTGTTTATTGCCGGTGGTCTGCGGGATAATAGGCTATCTTATCCACCAGTCGGTGGGCGCGCTGTATTTTAGTATGTTTATTGGGCTATTGTTTAATTATTGGTTCGCATGGGTCAATAAGCAAGGACTGGCGCTGCATGATTTGCTGTCAAACACCGTGACCATGAAAATGCCAAAAATTAACCATGAAGGCTTGTTTGCTGGGTTTAGAAAGAAATAATTACTTGTCTCTCGCCCACAACCAATTCGCTAAATCGACCAAATAGTTATCATCGCCAAATTCAGCAATCACCGCATTTTTAGCGGTATCAAATAAGCTTTGCGCGTAAGTCTTGGCAGCTTCCACCCCCAGTAATTTGACATAAGTGGATTTATCCAATTTTTCATCACTCCCCGCAGGTTTGCCAAGCTGCTTAGTATCAGCAGTCACATCTAAAATATCATCTTGTACTTGGAACGCCAACCCAATCTGCTGGGCAAAGCTATTGAGGACTTGCCGCTCGCTGTCATTCGCGTTGGCACAGATGGCACCCATCAATACTGACGCTTCAATGAGCGCGCCTGTTTTGTCACGGTGAATGGCTTCAAGCTCAGTTTGGCTAAGCTGTTGGTGTTCGCCATTTAAATCCAGCATTTGCCCCATGACCATCCGCCGGGCTCGCGGCGCGAAGATGGCAGATAGCGGGGTAGCAAACTCACTGTTTTCACCAAAATACGCATGGGTCAAGGCTTCAAATGCCAAGGTCTGTAGCACGTCACCGGCAAGCATGGCAGCGGCTTCACCATAGGCGATATGGGTGGTAGGGCGACCTCGGCGCAGCGCATCATCATCCATACAAGGCAAGTCATCATGCACCAACGAATAGCCGTGTAGACACTCCACCGCCATCATGGCACGGCGCACGTCATTAGACAATTGATGGGATGGGTGGGCGAGACTGCTGTTGGTCTTTACTGTGGCAAAAGTTGCGGCAACCAGTAAAGGGCGTACCCGTTTGCCGCCATTGGTCATCGCGTATAGGCTTGCTTCATGCAGCGGCGAGGGTAACTTGCAGGCTTGGAGGTAGGCTGTGATATCCGATTCTAGTTGGTCAATGACTTGGCGCGAAAAAGCAGTAAATTCCATAATCAATTCTTTTGTATATGTTAAAATTTTGAGCAATAAAAAAGCTGCCCCCATCAAGGTTGAGCAGCCTTTTTGCAAAATGGCGCAACAAGTTTAACGCATTAGTCTAGGAAATTAAAGCTATCTAAATCCATCGTCATTAACTCGCTTGGTGCCAACATGCTCTCTGAGTGACCTGAGGCGCGTGGCAATAGTTTTTCAAAATAGAACTCAGCGGTTTTGATTTTGGCTTCATAGAATTCTTTGGTTTCGCTGCCGCCATTTTTGAGTTTATCATACGCTACCGCTGCCATACGTGCCCAATGATAGCCCATGATGACGTAGCCTGAGTACATTAAGTAATCATCGGATGCCGCTGAGACGATTTCACGGTCTTTACGCGCTGTGAGCATGATACGTGTGGTAAGGGTATTCCACTCTGCACAGTATTTGGTCAATTCCCAAACAAATTTACGCATGCCTTTGTCTAGGGCGTATTCACTACACCATTTCATGATATTGGCGGTGTAATCAAGTAGCACTTTGCCTTTTGATTGGATTAACACTTTACGACCTAGTAGGTCAAGCGCTTGTACGCCTGTGGTGCCTTCATATAAGGTTGAGATACGCGCATCACGGGCGATTTGTTCCATGCCCCATTCTTTGATATAGCCATGACCGCCGTAGATTTGCATACCATGTTTGGCGCATTCAATGCTTAGTTCAGTTAAGAAGCCTTTAAGTATTGGGGTATAAAAGCCCAATTTATCATCCCATTTGTGGAACGCAGCATCGTCACCAAGCATCGCGCCTTCAAACATCTTGTCAGCATAGCGTGATGCGTGATAAATCATTGAGCGCGCCCCTTCTGAGAAGGCTTTTTGGGTGAGTAGCATGCGCGCAACATCGGCATGATGGATAATCGCATCAGCCACTTGGTTCGGCTCTTTGGTACCTGATAGGGTGCGCATTGAGCGGCGTTCTTTGGCGTAGGGCAATGAGTTTTGGAAAGCCAATTCCATATGCGCTAAGCCTTCCACACCTGTACCTAGGCGGGCAGTATTCATAAAGGTAAACATGGCTTTTAAGCCTTTATTCGGCTCACCGATTAAATAGCCAGTGGCATTATCAAAGTTGAGTACCGCAGTTGCTGATGCTTTGATACCCATTTTATGCTCAATTGAGCCACAGTTAACGGGATTACGCTCACCAATGTCGCCGTTTTCTGTAACCAAGAATTTTGGCACGATAAATAACGAAATACCCTTGGTACCTTCAGGCGCATCGGGTAGGCGTGCTAATACGATATGCACGATATTTTCCGTTAGGTCATGTTCACCGGCTGAAATAAAGATTTTGGTACCACTAATCTTATAAGTACCATCCTCTTGTGGGATGGCTTTGGTTTTAACTTGACCCAAGTCGGTACCACATTGTGGCTCAGTCAAACACATGGTGCCCGACCAACGACCTTCTACCAAAGCTGGCATATAAGTGGCTTTTTGCTCGGCGGTGCCGTATTGCATGATGGTATTCATACAGCCCACCGACAACCCTGGATACATGGCAAATGCCCAGTTTGCCGTGCCCATCATTTCACTTTTGATGAGGTTGACAGACATTGGCATATTCAAGCCACCAAATTCTTCAGGAAACGGTATGGCTTGATACCCAGCTTCAACGAACATATCATAAGCTTCTTTAAAGCCTTTTGGCGTGGTGACAACACCTTTGTCAAAATGGCAACCTTCATCGTCGCCTGATTGGTACAGTGGCATCAACACATTGCTACAATAATCCGCAAAACTGTCAAGCATCATATCCACGGTTTCAGGATCGGCATTTTCACCAGATTTTAAGGTTTTATAGTGTTCGGGGTAATTAAATACTTCATTGGTTAAAAAGCGAATATCACGCAGGGGGGCTTTATATGATAATGGCATACGCTGAAATCCTTTTAATAGGCTATGAACTAAGATAAAAAGGGAAAGGTAAAAATAAGTCCGCTCAGTATAAAGGTATTTGCCACTAAAAGCTTCAAATCATAATAAATATTCATAAATAATACTAATTATCATAAAATTATTTTATGATTTTGTGGTGCAAAGATTCGCATGGACAAGAATGCAACAATTACCAACTACCTAAAACTCACTCGTTTTATTTAAACTTTACCAAAGATATTAAACAACCAAACGTATTAAAAAATCATTTGTGAGCCGCTCTTGCCAAATCTTCCCAATCCATCCCCTAATTCATTGCTCCCTAACACGTCGACACTACCAGCCAAACCTGCACCGACATCTCTCAACAAACGCGAGCGCGGCGCCGTGCTGTGGTCAATTATCAAAAAATTATCCGTTTTTGCAAAACCTTATCATTCATTAATCATAGCGACGTTGCTGCTTACGGTGATTGGTTCATTTGCCGCGCAGGTCAATGCTTTTGTACTGCGTTACACCGTCGATCATTTAACCGATATTCTCAAACTCAGCGAGCCGTGGCATGAAGGTGCAAAACTGCTCACGACTATTAGCATCGTGCTACTGCTCAAAGAGCTGTTATACGCGGCAATCAGCTTTGGACAGCGCTATTTTGGTGAAAAAATCCGTATTAATTTATCCCGAGATTTATCGCAAAAAGTCGTAGAGCGCATTTTAAGTTACCGCATGGGGTTTTATACCCACCCTGATAACGACAGTGGTAAGCTGCAGACACGCATTGATTTGGGTGTCAGTAGTCTGACGCGTTTGGTGCAAAACTTTTTTATTGATATGTTGCCGTTATTTGCCAATGCGATTGTAGCGTTGGTAGTGATGTTTAGCGCCAATGTGTGGGTGGGGATGGTAGGTCTGGTGATTGTGCCAATTTATTTTTATATCAGTCAAAAACAAGCCACGCGTTTACAAGGTTTTCGTCGGCAGATGCGCCACTATCGGGAGAGTAAAAGCGAGCAAATCATTTCGCTCATTAACGCTATTACCGTGATCAAATCCTTTGTCCGCGAGCCGATTGAAGCGCAAAAACATTTTGCCATTCAAAAAGAGATGACCGATAACCAACTTAAAACGCGCGGTATTGGCTTTGGTTATGATGCACTCAAAAGCTTTATCGAGCAGATTGGTGTGGTGGCGATTATTATTTTAACGGCATATTTTGTGCTTGATGGGCAGATGACCATTGGCATGATTATGTTTCACGTGTTGTTATTTCAAAACGTGGCATCGCCGATTCGCCAGTTGCATCGTATCTACGATGAGGTCAATGATGCGCTGACTTATGCCGAAGGTTTTTTTGATATCTTAGAAGATGATAGCCAGATCGAAGTGGTAGGCGGTGTCAATCCTGCGACGGTGCAGGGCGATATCGAACTTCAGCAGGTGGATTTTGTCTATCCCAACGGCAACCAAGCCTTGCAAGATGTCAGCTTTCGCATTCGGCGCAACCGAATTACTGCATTGGTCGGGTTGAGTGGCGCAGGTAAAAGCACCATTATCAATCTGTTGGTAAAATTTTATCAGCCCACGCAGGGGCGAATTTTGCTCGATGGCAAGGATTTGCAAGATTATGATACCCATGAGCTACGCCAACAAATCGGTTTGGTGTTGCAAAAAAACCATATTTTTGGCGGGACTATTGAAGAGAATATTCGTTATGGCGATTTAACTGCCAGCCAAGCCCAGATTGAGCAGGCAGCAATACAAGCCTCCATTCATGAACAAATCACCCAGCTGCCCAAAGGCTACCAAAGCGAAGCCAAATCCTTGTCAGGTGGACAGCAGCAGCGTATTGCACTGGCACGTATGTTTCTCAAAAATCCGCCAATTGTCTTTTTGGACGAGCCGACTGCAAGTCTAGATGCCATCGCCAGCCAGCAAATCAAGCGCAGTTTGGATTTAATCAAACAAAACCGCACGGTGATTATCGTGTCGCACAATATCGCGCAGATTATTGACGCTGATGATTTGGTGGTCATCGAGCAAGGGCGCGTGGTGGAGACAGGCACGCATGATGAACTATACCGCAAGCAAGGCAAATACTATGAGATTTTTAATGCCATGTCCGATAGTTTAAATCTTGATAAAATCACCCAAACGTTAGAGAGTCATTAATTTTGGGTTCATCATGCAGGCTTAGTAGTCAGCATGCGTACTGGTAGCGCTGAGCGGATCAACGCCGTAACCCTGCTGACTTAAATTTATGCTACCATAACTGTTTTGTCATATTCACCCAACAAGTTAGTCAATACTCATGGAATCTCAAGTCTTAAAAATATTTTTGGCACTGGTGGTACTGGTCAATCCATTTGCCGCGTTATCGTTATTTATTGATATCACCAAAGACGCCAATCGACAACAAACTCGCAAAGTTGCGCTGATTTCAGCCATTACTGTGTTTGTGACTATCGCGATATTTTCGTTGGCAGGCGAGCCTATTTTAAAGGTGTTGGGGATTTCGCTTGGGTCATTTCGTATCGCAGGCGGTATCTTGGTATTGATTATTGCCATTGGCATGATGAATGGCGCTGGCAATGTTGCCAAACCGCATGTCGGCAAGTCAGGGGATTTAAATGGTGTGGCGTTTCAAGGGGCGGCATCTGCCGTAGTGCCGTTGACGATTCCGATGGTGATTGGTCCTGGTGGGATTTCTACCGTGATTATTTATGCCGCAAGCGGGCATAGTTATTTTAATATGCTAGCGATTATCACCGCAGGTTTGATTATCAGTATTATTACTTATCTAAGCTTTATGGCAGCGGGGCAGGTGAGTCGTTTTTTAGGTGATACCGGGCTTAACGTGCTCAATCGTATCATGGGGATGCTACTTGCGGCCGTTGCGGTAGAGATTTTTGTTGGCGGTTTAAAAAGTGTATTTCCGCAGTTGTTGTAAGTTCAATGGTTCTCTCAATAATTTATCAGAACAGCCCTCAAGCATTAAGCATTGTAGTTGCTGTGTTAATATCATAAATTATGCTTGATTTTTACCGTGAAAGTCGCCATTTTAATAATCATGCAATATGCCAAACCCTGTTAATAAGCTATCAACAATCTTTTAAAAAGATGCAAGCGTTAAACCATGCTTAGGTTGATTAAAGCGATATCACAGGGTGACTTACAGGTTGATTACCCTAGTTCATAAGATAGTTACTAAGGTAGTAACCAAAATAGTCACTGTTGCGGATAAAAGATTGAGGAGCGACGATGCAAAAAGATACAAAATCAGATTACCAAAGCCTACTGCAAGCGGCAAAGGATGCCAAAGCAGAAGCGATGATGCTAGAGTTTATCGAGCAAGATGATGGCAAAATGGTACTACGTACCTCGAATGATGAGTCAGAAGACTTGGTAAGCATTGAATTTTCTGACAAGGTGAAAGAACTGTTAGGGGATGATACCCAGTTGATTGGTCAAAGCATGATTCATGCTGCCATTCAAACCTTAATGCAAAAGCAGCTCTCGCAGTGGCATGCCAATGTGTATGACGAAGAACCCGTGCATTATAGTTAATGCGTAAAGCCTATTCATTGGTTTGTTGAACCTATAAGACTAAAGCCTTATGGGTTTTTTTGTGCTTGGATTTTTTATTTGTGGGCAAATCCTTTATAATTAGCCATAATTTTTCTTCTGTGTTTCACTTATCAAAAAGAGCCGCCACCATGCCTATGCAAACCGCCAATTTTTATACCATCAATCATTCCAATTATCCTGTCAAAACCATTGGGATTTTAGGTGGCGGACAGCTAGGTATGATGTTGGCACAAGCAGCATTGCCACTGGGTATCCGCTGCGTGTTTTTGGAGGATAGTGCCAATTGCCCGGCACGCTTACTGGGCAAAGTGTTTAGTAGCGAGCAATTTGAAGATTTTGCCCAAAGCTGTGATATTTTTACCTTAGAGTTTGAAAACACCCCGCTCAAACCTGCCCAGTTTTTGGAATCAACCAAAACCTTGTACCCATCATCATTTGCGCTATCGGTGGCACAAGATCGGTTAAATGAAAAAAAATTGTTTAATCAATTAGATATCGCCACCGTGCCTTTTATGGCAGTGCATGACAAAGCCGATATCCAGGCCGCCGCCGACAAATTGGGGCTACCCTTGGTACTCAAAACCACACGCGGGGGCTATGATGGCAAAGGGCAGTTTGTGGTCAAATCCGCTGACCAAATCGACACCGCGTGGGCAGAGCTTGGTGACGCAACCAAAACAGCGCCGCTCATTGCCGAAGGCTTTATTCACTTTGAGCGCGAAGTATCTATTATTGCAGTGCGCGGCCAAAACGGTGAAATCCGCTATTATCCGCTCGTGCAAAATGAGCATAGCAATGGTATCTTGGCAAAATCAACCGCACCAGCACCGAACGTCGAGCAATTGACCGAACAAGCCCAAAGTAATATCAAAAAATTGCTCGAACATTTAAACTATGTGGGCGTGTTGACGTTAGAATTATTTGTGACTTCTGAAGGCGGCGCTGAAAAATTGCTAGCCAATGAAATCGCACCCCGCGTGCACAACTCAGGGCACTGGAGTATTGAAGGCGCGGTAACCAGTCAATTTGAAAATCACATGCGCGCGGTGGCTGGATTACCACTTGGCGATACGTCCATTGTTAAACCATCAGTTATGTTAAATGTCATCGGCAAATACCCAAAACTGGACGAAGTCCTAGCCATCGCTGGCGTGCACGTGCACAATTATGATAAAGAAGAGCGCGAAGGTCGAAAAATCGCTCATATCACAGTAATGCCGAGCGATAGCAGTCAACTGGATAACACGGTCGCGCAAGTGGTTGCAAAATTACCCAATAAATTGTCTGACTAAAGCCATGTAACTAAAGCTATGTGTCAGCAAAAACACCGCACTCATGGCGGTGTTTTTTTAAGCTAAAAATACTTTGTTTTTCAAAAACTTTGCTTTGCAAGATTAGTCTTCACCAGCTGACACTTTGATAGTTTTTGCTTGTTAGTTGTCATCAATTATCCTTTTATTATTACTGATAAAAGATGGTGATAAACAGTAAAAGCCGCAGTCCCCCGTGAGGTTGCGCATAGTCAAATCAAAGGGGGATTAAAGTTTGACATTACCCAGTTTCTCCTCATCAATTTGCAGCTCGTTGGCAACATCACTCACCGTTTGGCGATTGGTGCGGTCAAGGTAGGTTTGTGCGCGGTCAACTTCTTGGGTCAGTATATGGAGCGTTTGCTGCATATTGCCCAGCGCTTTGACTTTAAAGGCGTCAATGGCATGCATGGTCTCATAGATATGGTTAAAGGATTTTTGCAGTTTTTCCAAGTCCACTGAGCTGCCACTGGCTTGCTCATGCACTTGCGCGGTTTGGCGTTTGAGCATGACTGACGTTGATTCAATCAAACTACTGGTCGTTGAGTTAAGCGCATTGATTTGGTCGAGCACCAGTTTTTGACTGCTCAGCGCTTGTGACACCATCACCGCAGTACGTAGCGCAGCAATCGTTGTCGTCGTGGCACGGTCAACGCCTTTGATAAGCTCTAAGTTGTTTTTGCGAATCATATCAAGCGCCAAATACCCTTGGATGTTCACCGCCAGTTGGGTCAAAAAATCCATATTTTTTTGGCGCACATAAAACAGCAGTTCTTCTTTGACTACGCGTGCTTTTTCAGGGTCAGTGGCTTCAAGCTCAACGATTTTGTGCTCAAGGCGTTCATCAATTTTTTTACCAACGTAAATATATTGACGTAACGACTGCATGAGTGCCCACATATTGACCTTTTCTTGCTCAATGCTGGCATTGTCTTTCATCAGTTCATCTTTGCCGTGGTACAGGCTTTCGATGATGGCATTGATATGGGTTTGCGAAGATTGGTATTTGCGAAAATAATCTTGTACGGATTTGCCCATTGGAATAATGCCCAAAAATTTGCGTGGACTTGACAGCGAACCTTGGCGGGCTGGATCTAGGTCTTCGACCACGCTGCGTAGCTCAGTCAAGGATTTGGCAATCGGGGAGTTGTCAAATAAGGCTTTATCCATGCTTTTGGCAGGACGATCGAGCATGCGATTTGCAATCTGCGCGGAAGCGCGAATTTCGGCACTACCCAGCTGATGGATGGCGTTGACTTTCTCATCGAATACAGACGTGTTGACAGGGGTTTGTAATACATGCATCACAAAATCGTTCACTTTGGCATCAAGCTCAGGCACTTTGGTTAGGTCAAGTTTGACCAGTTGGTCGGCTTGGTCTTGTGGCACAACGGCAACGGGTTGCGGCGCTTCAAGGGTGATGACAGGGCTGGTTTCTGGCGGGGTGAGTTCTGGCATGATATATCCTTGAGTTGTCTATATTGGTATTTGTATGTTAACTTGCCTTTTAATTTGTCTTGGTATTTTAGCGGTTTGAGCTAACGCTAGTTTGATTATCTTGGTGAATTATTTCATTTGTTGTTCTATTTGGGTAATCATTTTTTCCATGCGTGTTTGACGAATGATTTTTATGATTTATCGCATAATGCTACGTCAGTGTGACAGCGTAACAAAAACTTTTTCAATCACATGTTAAAAAAAATAAAAGCCCAACAGTTAGTTGGGCTTTTATTTTTTAAAGTTCTTGGTAATAAAATATATTATTGTACCCGTGATAGATATTCACCAGTGCGGGTATCGACTTTGATTTTTTCGCCTTGTTGGACAAATAATGGCACACGAACCACCGCGCCTGTTTCAAGGGTTGCAGGTTTGCCGCCGCCACCTGAGGTATCGCCTTTTAGACCTGGGTCAGTTTCGGTAATCACTAACTCAACAAAGTTTGGCGCAGCAACGCTTAATGGTACGCCATTAAATAGGGTAATGGTACATTCTTCGTTGCTATTTTCTTTTAACCATTTTGCCGCATCGCCCATCGCATTTTTGTCGGCTTGTAGCTGCTCAAAGCTTTCTGGGTGCATAAAGTGCCAGAATTCACCGTCGTTGTATAGGTAGTTCATTTCAGTATCGACAACGTCAGCGCCTTCAAGACTATCGCCAGATTTAAAGGTGTTTTCTAATACTTTACCCGTTTTTAGGTTACGCATTTTGACGCGGTTGAATGCTTGACCTTTACCTGGTTTAACGTATTCATTTTCTAAAATTGCAAAGGGGTTGCCTTCGTGCATGACTTTTAAGCCAGCTTTAAATTCATTGGTTGAGTAAGTTGCCATAAAATTTCCTAATAAGGTGTTGCGACTAAAAAATAACCGAGGTAAATCAAATCTTTGTATAATAGCCAATTTGCATAAATGCGCTGCCTACGCTGTAACCCTATCCGCAACAGGCGTTATCAGTAAGCGGCATTGACAATTGGATAAACACTATATGATAAACTATTTGGCGACACAAAAAAACTGGCAAAATGCGTTTTCTGATACCATGACGAGCTTTGCTGAATTAGCGCAAGCGTTAGATTTGCCGATAGATAGTTTTGACAGTCAGGTCGGTCGATTTCCCCTAAAAGTGCCACGTCGCTTTGTGCAAAAAATGGTGAAAGGCGATATTAATGATCCGCTACTTAAGCAAGTGTTGCCGACGTTTCAAGAAACGGTACAAGTTACCGGTTTTGTCACCGACCCACTCGATGAACAACACGCCAATCCGGTCAAAGGCATCATCCATAAATACGCATCACGGGTGCTGATTCCTGTCACCGGGGCTTGCGTGGTCAATTGTCGCTATTGTTTTCGCCAGCACTTTGACTACCACGAGAATCTACCGACCCACAATGATTGGCAAGCCATCAGTGCCTACATCACAGCGCACCCCGCCATCAATGAGGTGATTTTAAGTGGCGGCGACCCGTTATCGCTGAGCAATCGTCGATTATTGGAGATTTTCACCACCCTTGAAGCACTACCCCAAGTGCAGACCATTCGTATCCACACCCGTGTACCTGTGATGATTCCTGAGCGCTTAGATGAGCCGTTACTTGCGCGATTTGCCAACAGCCGCTGTCATATTGTCATGGTCATTCATGCCAATCACCCCAATGAAATCGACCAAGAAACGCAAATATTTTTGGGTAAGGCAAAAAAAGCGGGTGTTACGTTACTTAACCAAACCGTGCTACTCAAGTCGATTAATGACGATGCAAATACGCTTGCAAGCTTGAATGAAAAATTATGGCAAGCGGGCGTCTTACCCTATTATTTACATGTGCTTGATAAAGTTGCCGGGGCGAGCCACTTCTATATCTCAGATGAGCAAGCAGTCGCTCTGTACTGGGAATTACTTGCCAAATGTGCTGGCTACTTGGTGCCAAAGTTGGTACGAGAGTTGCCTAATAAGCCATTTAAGACACCCATTGATTTGTATAACCACTAACATATTTTGAAACACAACAACTAAAATAACGGGTTATCTGTTACTTATCTGATAAATAGTACAATTATCTTAAATATCTAGCTAAAACCTGGCTTTTGTGTTATTTACTGTTGTTAAATAAGTCGAAAAATGTTGTGCATTTTGGTGCAAAAAAAATGGTTACGGATCTCACACTAGACGATTTCTTACAGCGCATAAACGATATACCGACCAGTCCTATTGAACTCAAAGTTACCCAGGATTCGTTGCAGGATACGACCGATTGGCAGATACAATTTAATCGTATGTCGGCGTGTGAGATGTATAACGAATATAAATTCGTGATAAACCAGTTGATGTTTGCCGATATTGACGATGTCAAACGCTTTGCATTATTTGATGAGGTTAATAAAGCCGTCAGCGTATTACTTGGCAAATTGCGGGTGAATTACCAAACCCAGCCAGGTATCTTGGATGAAGAAAAACAGCAAGGCTTAGATACCGTGCTATCAGTGCTTTATCTAGGCATCATGTTTTACCATGTCATCTGGCAACGGGCAGCGGCTCGACCTGAAGTGGCTGAGAAAAAAGGCATCATTAGCCTATTTCGCCAAACACCTCAATCACTTACCTCCACTCAAGTCATTCAGCGCTCCCTCTACAGTACCATGCTATTACTGCGCCAATCGCTGTTTGAAAAATATATCGGCTATCGTAAAGATACACAGGTGATTTGGCAATATCTGAATGCCTGCTATCGATTTGCAGTCACCAATGATTGGCAGTCTATCTCCTTGCCAATCAAACTGCATTCTGCCAATGAGTATAGCAAACAAGGTGCACCGCTATCGATTGAGGAAATATATTTTCATTGCTTGACGGTAGCGGTCACCAATCCGTATGCTTGTCGGCGTGCGGATATTGTAGCCATACAAAAAGTAAGTACCCAGTGGATTGAAGCGCTAATAATTAGCAAAGACTTGCTAGAAAAACCTTACCTGTATATTGATTTAGAAGGTAAGCAGCCGCCCAAACTGCTAGAAATCGATGGTACATTCAATCCCTTTGCAGCAGCCAGCAATTGCCTGTTTGTCATGTTTAGCCGGTTGTTTAAACACTTACATCAAACCATCAGCCAAGGTCAAAACAGTAGCGATGCTGAGATAAAAAACAGCGCGCGTCAGGCCAAATTGGTATTGAATAATATCCAAGATGGGTTAAAACCAGCGGCAGACTATCATCAGAACCATTCAAAATGTGAAGTGGTACTTGGATTTAATAATATCCATTACATGCTTGCGAATAAAACCAGTTTGGGCAATCTCATTCATGCCAATGAGTTGCCTGAGCGGTTAAAACCCAAAACTCAACATACGGCGTATCTTAAAAAATCTACCGTTGTCGAGCTGAACAAAGAAAATCCCCAATCCATGTGCCTGTCGCACGTGTTTAGCTACGCCAATCAAATCGTTGACCCATATCCAAGCAGCAGCCGTGGCGATAGCTATCATCCGCTGAGGCAATTGCAAGTCAATTGCTTAATTGCGCTGCGAAAGGTTAATGGCGCAAAAACTTGGCAGCTCGGCTACATTAAAGATAACCGTCAAGGTTTTATCGATACGCCAACCGGTCAACCCACCAACAAGACCTACTTAGAAATTGAGGCACAAGTGCGAGTGCATTGTCAAAATGCCATTCCCTGTGGCGTGCGCTTTCAAAATGCGGGTGGCCGTCAGCCACATTTTGTTGCGGCATTTATTATCCCTAGCGATCCAAACAACGCTGATACCCAGCCCCGTTTGCTGATGGCACGCTTTGGCTACCAAGTGGCAGACAAGCTAGTGGTGCGTATTGAGAGCAAGGAAATTAACGTGCGTCTGACTGAGCTACTTGATATGACTGATGATATCGAAGAATACGCTTTTGTAAGAATTCCGTAAACTTTTAACCGCTAAGAAATGGCAACAAAATCTGCCATTTTAACTCTAACCCGTTAAAAATAAAAGATTTTCATATCCTTGTAGCCGTTTTGAAAGATTAATCATATAATAAGAAATTGAATCTAATATTATAAATAATTTATCAAACAGTTCGCTTATAATAGCTTGCACATGGCTCTATAAACCAAGCGTTAATGGGCAAGCGTTTAATGGGATAGTGAATCGATGCAAAAACAAAACCAACTCAATCTGTTAATCATTGATGATAACCAGCTGTATGCCGAGCAGTTGGTTGGGTTATTAGAAAAACATTATTATAGACAGGTTAATTTAGGATTTTTGGATGCCAAAGACGAGCTGATTAAGTTATTGCGCCAGTCTTGGGACATTGTTTTGGTGGGAAATGCGTATGATTTATCGTTTAAAGACGTCAAAGAGATTTTAAAAGCCCACGATGCTCACATTCCCGTCATTGCGGTGTTGCCTGATGACGCGACTGCTTACCCAGGCGCATTAACTGCCAATGAGCAAGCCCAGACGCAGCTTGTTAGCGACAATGATAAAACCCATGTTTTATTACCTTTATATACCTATTGGGGCGCAGCGGATGCTTTGCCCAAAAGTAGGTTATTGCGCATGGCTATTCGTATCTGCCATGAACACGAGCATCATAAACTCGTCCGCGAGCTTGAGCGGCTAAAAATGGTGTTGAGTGATGCCGAACAGCGTGCCAATATTCTTATCACCAACTCCAAGAGTGCGGTGGCTTATATTGAAGATGGCTTACATATTTATGCCAATGAGCCCTATCTTGAAATGTTTGGGTTTAAAACGCTCGATGAACTGATGGGGGTGCCGGTCGTTGACTTGATTGCGAGCAATAATATCCAAGATTTCAAAACGTTTTTAAAAGACTTTGAAAAAGGCAACCGTACAAACGTCGAATTTGAATTTGAAAGTGTGAGAAAAGATAATACCACCTTCGCCGCTAAGCTGCAGTTAGCGGCTGCTACCTACGACGGTCAGCCGTGCCTACAAGTCATTATCCAGCCCAATGAACAAGCCAATAGTGCTGAGCTTGCCAAAAAACTTGAGGCGATGGAACGCATTGACTCAATCACCGGGCTATTTAATCGTCATGGTTTTGAAAGCCTGTTTCACCGACTGCGTGACGCGATTGTTGAGAAAAACCTATCGGTGGGTTTGATGGCGTTACGCGTCGATAATATTGGTAAAATCCATGCCAGTGTGGGGATTGAAGGAATTGATGGGGTGGTGGTGGCCGTTGCCAATATTCTTGAGCAACATCTCACTGAGATTATTGGGGAAAAGCGGGTGAAAAATGGCTATTTGAGCCGCTTTAATGATAGCATGTTTATGCTGATTATCCCTAATATGCGACAACAAGATTTGACAGCATTGGGACAAAAATTGGTTGCCGATATTAATAGCACCATTATTGAAATTGGTCATCGTACGGTTAAGACCACAGTAACCATTGGCGCAACCTTAGTCAACGCCAGTGCACCTGACACCAATAGTATTATTAACCGTGTCATCCAAGCCGTCGGCATGGCAGCCAAAGCCAATAAAGACAGCAACGACGATAAAGATTCATTCTATCTATATGACCCAAGTAGTTTTGCCAGCAGTGATGACAGTGCGCTGTACGAATCGCTACGTGATGCGCTAGAACATAACAAATTTAAATTATTATATCAGCCGATTTATGACGTTGAAAACGATGTCAGTAATATGTTTGAGGTATTTTTACGCCTGCCGCTAGCAGATGGCAGCTTAATGGCACCTGATAAATTCTTAGAAGTGGCGACCAGACATCAGTTGATGGATAAAATCGACCGTTGGATGTTGATTCAAGCCTGTAAAGACTTAAAACGTTACCGTCATGAGGTCGATGCCAGTGCCCGACTATTAGTGCATTTAAGCCCGATATCACTAGCCGATGCCACCTTGCCAAGCTTTATGAGTCGATTGATGCAAGCGTTAGAGACCAGCGAGCCGGGGGTGTTGACGTTGCAGTTTAATGAGACCATGGTAATTGATTATCTAGCGGTGGCAGCCAAACAAAGTCAAGAACTTAACCAAATAGGTTGTCACCTAGGTATCTATAATTTTGGCTCGGCGGTCAATGCGATGGAAGTATTGGAATTTGTCAAACCGCAACTAGTACGACTCGATCGCAGCTATATCAAAGATTTGAGCAATAATGACAATGTCAATACCGTGGCAACGGTAGTGCGCGAAATCACTGAGCGCGGCTCCAGTTGTTTGATGCCCTTTATTGAAGACCCTGCCGCTATGTCAGCGGCGTGGACAGTCGGTGCACGTTATTTGCAGGGGGCATATTTGCAAAAAGCCAGTGACACCATGCACATCGAGAATGAAACGAGCTAAATAATAGCTGAGTTTATAAGATAAAAACGAGTTAGCCAACATGCACCAAACAATCATTCATAAATCAAACCGATTGCCTATGCTAGGATGGGGTCTTTGTATCGTCATTGCGACAGGTTGTCAACATCAGCCACCCGCTCAGCGCCCCGCAGTTACCTTGCCCGTTTATAGCCAAGGGGATGCCGATAACGGTAAAAAGCAATACGAAGAAGCCTGCCTAAAATGTCACAAGCTGCAGCCAGGAAATAACGAGAAAGGCCCACAATTACTGCGTATTTATGGGGCAAAATCCGCCTTATTAACCGATTATCAATACACGGACGCACTGAAAAACAGCAATATGACGTGGACAGCGGAAAATTTGGATAAATATATCGCCCATCCGAAACAAACCATCCCAGGAACGCGTATGCGTTCTGACCCGATTGCTGATGCCAAAGTCCGCCAAGATATTATTGCCTATATTTCGACGCTTCGTTAAATCGCTTTGTGGCTATGCCTTTTAGCGATATTTTTAGCGAACATGATTGATAAACAAAATTTAAACCTTTAAAGGATAGACCACATGGTGATGGGTAACTTAGACAATCAGCCGTTACAACAACGATTGCAAGCCATGCTGGTGAGTATTAATGAGATCGTCTTGGATAAACCTGAGGTGGTGAAGCTGGCGGTCGCTTGTTTGTTAGCCAATGGTCATTTACTGCTTCAAGATTTACCAGGAATGGGTTAAACCACGCTGGCGCACGCGATTGCCAACCATTTGGGGTTATCGTTTAATCGGGTGCAATTTACCAGCGATATGTTACCTGCCGATATTTTAGGAATTTCCCTGTATAAAACCGATACTGGCACATTTGAATTTAAGCCAGGCCCGATATTTTGCCAGCTGTTACTTGCCGATGAAATTAATCGATCAAGCCCAAAAACCCAATCTGCGCTGTTAGAGGCGATGGAAGAGCGGCAAGTGTCGCAAGATGGGGTAACACGAAAACTCCCTGAACCTTTTTTTGTGATTGCCACCCAAAACCCGACGCAGCAATCGGGTGTGTTTATTTTACCTGAGTCACAGCTGGATCGATTTTTGATGTGTTTATCGCTGGGTTATCCCTCGGTTAATGCAGAGCGAGAGTTGCTACTGGGTAAAGATAGACGTCAAATGCTGAGCCAAATTACCCCGATGTTAGATACCCAATCATTGCAGCAGGCACAAGCGCAAGCCAAAGACATATATATCGCAGATGTCGTGATTGACTACTTACAGCGATTGGTAGCGAAAACGCGTGAAAGCCGAGACTATCATGGTCTATCTACCCGTGGTGTGCTAGCGCTCAAGCAAGCGGCACAAGCCTTTGCTTATTTAGGTGGGTACAATGAAGTGACGCCAGAAGATATCCAAGCGGTATTTGCTGCCGTCGTCGATCATCGCTTGGGGCAAGCTTTTATCCCATTTAATCATTTGGGCGGTGAGCAGCCGCAATCGATTGCGACCCAATTGTTACGCCAAGTGCCGGTACT
Organism: Streptomyces cinereus; assembly: GCA_014647715.1. Classification (GTDB taxonomy): domain Bacteria; phylum Pseudomonadota; class Gammaproteobacteria; order Pseudomonadales; family Moraxellaceae; genus Faucicola; species Faucicola cinerea. The sequence goes on along the minus strand of BMPS01000021.1, from coordinate 2,235 downwards.
GGTGTAAACCATGATGTATAACGTATTTTAGCGTTAAAAACTTTCTCATTGCTGTATTTTTATTATTTATTAAATTATCCTAATTAAGAGCCCGTGCCTATCATGTTTGCCATTCGCCAGCGACTTGAAAACTACTTGCAAACATGGTTTAAGCGTCGGGCGCCGATTAGCCGCGACATCACCCTCAACCTACGCAACGTGTATATTTTTTTGAGTAAAGAAGGATTGCTGTACGCTTTTTTACTCATCATTACCTTTGTCGCAGGGATTAATTACGCCAATAATTTGGTGTTGGGTTTGTGCTTTTTGTTGGGTAGTCTACTCGTGGTGACTATCCATTATACCTTTGCCCACTTGGCAGGGTTGCAAATCAAACTGGTAGATATCAGCGATACACAAGTGGGTGACAAAGTGCAAGTGCGACTGCAAATTAGTAGTGAGTCAAGCCAGCCGCATCGGCAAGTTCGGTTAAGTTTTGCCAACAACGCCTTTGATTTTAAACAGCCGATACACCGCAAACCCAATGCACAGTCCGAACCAAATAATTGGCTATTGGTCAGTCAAATAAAAGCACCGCAACAGGTGAGCTTATGGTTAACAGCCGACAAACGCGGCAAATTTGTGTTACCCAGACTCACGGTGAGTACTGTATATCCCTTAGGGATTTTGCAAGCTTGGTCCTATGTGTTTTTTGAAGGACACGCGTGGGTGTATCCTGCGCCACTGAGCTATGAGATGAAAGCGCGTCAGTTTGTGCCATCTGATGATGAACAAACCGCTGCCTTACACACCCAAGCGGGGCAGGAAGATTTTGACCAGTTGGATAATTATGTCCCAGGGGAATCATTGGCGCGTATTTCGTGGGCGCATGTCGCGCGCGGGCAAGGACTCATGTCAAAACGCTTTGTGGAGAGTGTGGGGCAGCGGCAATTGCTTGATTACTATCAAATGCCTGCGGTGACGCACGAAGAAAAACTCAGTCAGCTGCGCTACGGGGTGGATAGTTTGAGCCAGAGCCAAATCGCTTTTCAATTGCGACTGCCGGATGGTGAAGGCGCAATAGGTGAAGGACAAGCATTTCGTCAGCAATGTTTGCTAAGATTGGCAAAAACGCCATGAGTCGCCCTGACCCAAATCGCGCTAGATTAACCTTATCTGCGCGCCTAAACCAAATCTCGGCGTATCAGTGGATATTGCTGTCTCAACTGCTGATTGTGGCTTTTCACGTCAAAAACTTACCCATTTGGCTATCGGTGTATGCCTTTTTTATCATTATCTTTCAATTGCAACCGCTGCGACGTTGGTTGCCCAACGCTTTGTATCGCCCGCGCTCATTACAGTTGATACAGTACACAGGATTCATTGCAAGTTTGGTGGGGCTGTATTTGACCTATCGTACTGCCTTTGGATTGGATGTCGGTATCGCGTTTTTGCTATTGTGTGCCGTCAGTAAGCTACTTGAATTGTATACCAGGCGTGATGGCTATGTGGTGCTGAGTTTATCACTGTTTGTATTGGCAGGGCTGTTGTTAATCAACCAAGATTTGATGACAACGCTACAAGTGGCGATTGGCACGATGGTCGTGCTGTTTGCCATGATTGCGCAAAATGATGATGGTACAGGACGCTACCGCACACTCGGCTTATTGGTCGGTCAAGCGATTCCTCTGACCATTATTCTGTTTTTATTTTTTCCCCGATTGCCGCCGCTATGGTCGGTGCATTTGAGCGGCGCGCAAGCAAAGACCGGCATGTCAGATAGTATGTCACCGGGCGATTTTGCCAACCTCAGTCAATCGACTGAATTGGCGTTTCGGGTGGAATTTGGCAATCAGCAGCCAAGTCAACAAAATTTATATTGGCGCGGTTTGGTATTTTCTGATTTTGATGGCACCACCTGGCGCGCCAATCCTCGCACCTCGCTTTGGACGCCCGATCAGCCGATTGCTGATTGGTTGTTACCGACGTTGAAGCTGAGTAAACGCTTTACCTTAGCCGTTATCCCTGACTATCGGGTGATTTTGGAGCAGACGGGACAAAATTGGTTATTTGGGCTTGATTATCCGATAACCAACCAAAAAGGCATTGGGCTGACGTCGGATTTTACCCTGCGGTATTGGGATACTGTCAATCAGCGTTTCACTTATCAAGTGCATTGGTTAGATGATGCACCTATCAATTTAGCCTTATCTACCCAACAACGTCAGGTCAATTTAGCATTGCCAGCAGGCGGTA
>BMPS01000020.1 GCA_014647715.1 Streptomyces cinereus | reverse complement strand
ATGCTGTAGTTGTTCCCATAATTCATCTGTTAATACGATTCGTGCCATTTTTTCCTATTCTAAATGCTATAGATTTAGGCATATTTTGGCACTTTTTATCTCGTTTTTGAATTGGGGACACAGCCTATTAAATTGCTTAAATATTTTTCATTATGGAATAATTCTTATAGATTTATTTTGACAGGTCTGATAGTGATTTTCTATCGACTACTTGTCTGAGATTACTCAAAAATGCAAGTTGAAAGGCTTCATCTTGGATAAAAAGTTTGTAAAAATCAATTTCTTTTTTTCGGTCCTCGACGATAATATCTTTGACCAGTTTTTCAAATTCTAGGTTACGATGTTGTTCATCTTTCGTGGTCAGATACTTCTGTTGAAAGTCAGGATGGTCGTAAATTCGTTGTGCTAAGTTGATAAATTTCATTCGTTGTTCTTCTGGCGTAATATGCCAACTTTTAAACCATCGCTCATTAAAATCTGCGATGATTTTATCTAGGTTGTTGGTTTTTGCTTCAGTATGTACGCCAATCACGTTAGGGTTGCTCGGGTCGATAACCGCTTCTTTTTCGTCTAATGTTATCTTTGAACCTAAAGCCGTTCTTTCAATCGCATAAGTATTTAAATCAATCGATTCTAACAAGTCATCGATATCATCATCTTCCTGGGTGCGAATGTTAAGCTCAGGAATTAATGCTTTTAATAACCAAAACAATCGCTCCCATTCGATTTTGTTAAACGGCATAATGGATGCAAGACGGCTATAGAGTTTGACAAATTGTTTGGCTTGCATTTTAAATTCGATTTTTGCGTCATCGCTAAGTTCCAACCCGTGGTTAAAGCGTTCTGCCAAAATATTGATTTTGCCTTGCAAGGTTTCCATACTGGCACCGCCAAAATAGGCTTCGGCATAGTCAATGATTTCATGGGGTTCATAAACGCCTACCGCCTCTAGTTCAGTTTTGATATCGCTAAGTACATTGACATCGGTCGCTTGGCTTAGGGTGGTGACGGTAAAGTATTTATCAAATGCGGATTTGATATGTTTTAGTTCATTAAAAAAGTCCAACACAAACAAATCTTCGGTTTTTTTGTCGTACTTATTCGCCGAGCGATTGAGCCTTGACAGGGTTTGCACTGCCAGTACATCTCGCAATTTTTTATCGACATACATGGCGGTAAGTTTGGGTTGGTCAAAGCCTGTCAGATATTTATTCGCAACGACCAAAATTCGGTAGTCATCGCTATCAAATTTTTCTTTGGTTTTGCTATCTTCAAAGCCGTTGATTTGGCTTTCGGTGTAGCCAATGCCGTCCACGATTTTTTCACCACTAAAGGCTATCATGGCTTTAAAGGGATTGCCTTTTTGCTCTAATAAGCGGTTAATCGCTTGGTAATAACGGATTGCCATTTCGATATTTTGTGTGACTATCATGGCTTTGGCATGACCCTTTAGGCGTTTTTTGGCAAAAATATTGCTGATAAAGTGATCAAGCATGATTTCGGCTTTGACATCGATGGTTTGCTGTTGGCGTTCGACATACGCTTTCAGGGCTTTTTGTGCCTTGTTAGAATCAAATGCTGGGTCATTTTCGACCGATTTTTGAATCTCATAGTAAGATTTGAAGGTGGTGTAATTGCGTACCACATCCAGAATAAAGCCTTCTTCAATGGCTTGCTTCATGGAGTACAGGTCAAAGGGAGTAAAGCGACCGTCGGCTTGTTTTTCGCCAAATTTTTCTAGGGTGCTGTCTTTTGGGGTAGCCGTGAAAGCAAAATAGCTGCCATTGCCCCGCATTTTGCGTGATTCCATTGCCTTTATAATGCGGTCTTGGTTATCGTCCATATCACTGTCTTTTTCGTTATCGGTATCAATACCCAAAGCGGTATTCATGCCATCGTGAGCCATTCCGCTTTGTGAGCTGTGGGCTTCGTCGATGATAATAGCAAAGTTCTTGTCCGCCATTTCGCCAATGTCGTCTAGGATAAAGGGGAATTTTTGAATAGTGGTGATGATGATTTTTTTGCCGTTTTCTAGGGCGTTACGTAGGTCTTTTGAGCGTTCGGCATGGGATATAATGCCTTTGACTTCACTAAACTGCTTGATATTGTCTTTTAGTTGTTTGTCCAAAATTTTGCGGTCAGTCACTACAATCACCGAATCATATAGCGGCTGTTCTAGCCCTTTCGCCCCTTTTGCTTGTTCGCTGTGCGGATAGGCTTCGATAAGCTGATAGGCAAGCCATGTGATGGAGTTGGACTTGCCCGACCCTGCGGAATGCTGAATCAGATAGCGTTTGCCAATGCCATTGTCAGCGACGTCTTGCACCAATCGCCTTACCACGCTCATTTGATGGTAGCGGGGGAAATACAGGGTCATGTCGCAAAGATTGGGCTTTTTGATGTCGGGATTATCACAGCCTAATCGCACAAAATGGCTGATGAGATTGACTAAGCTGTCAGGCTGTAACACTTCGTTCCAAAGGTATTCGGTGTTAAAGCTGTTGGGATTGGGTGGGTTACCTGCGTTGCCGTGGTTGCCTTTATTGAACGGTAAAAAGAAGGTATTTGCCCCGTTTAGCCGTGTGGTCATGTAGGCTTCTTGATTGTCTAGGGTAAAGTGGACAATCGCTCTGGCAAAGTTAAATAGCGGGTCATCGGGGCTTCGATCTTTTTTGTATTGTTCGATGGCGTTAAAACGGGCGGTTTGGTTTTTATGGGTGCTTTTGAGTTCTAGGGTGATGATAGCTAGACCGTTTAAAAAAATGACCAAATCCACCGAATTGCCATTATGTTGGCTATAGCGAACTTGGCGGGTAACGCTAAAAATATTCTGTTGATAGTTGTCACGGGCGATTTGGCTAGAGCTTGCTAGGGGCTTTGGGTAAAGAAAGGTTAAGGTGGCGTTGTCCACGTCCAAGCCTTTTTTGAGTATATGTAGTATGCCGTATTTTTTGATGGTGTTGTTTAGGCGGTGGATGATGGTTTTTTGCCAGTCTGGGTTGTGTTTGGCGATGGTGTCTAGGGCGATTTGTTGGCTATTATGCAGAAATTGCCAAAAATAGCGGCTGTCGATGGCTTGGATTTTGTCAAAGTCGGCAGGGTTGCCTTGTTGATAGCCGTTAGCGGTTAGGGCGGAGACGATGTGGTCTTCGAGTTCTTTTTCGCTAAAGTTGGTGAGTTTCTGCATGGGTGGCTCGTTAGATTTTTATTTTGCCTGTGACAGCTTGGTTGATTAGGATGTTTTTGTATTCTTTTAGACGGTCTATTTGGATTTGATATTTTTCAATTGCTTGTTTAATGGGCTGATTTTTATTTTCAATTGCGTTAATAATCTGCAATTGTTCGTCTAATGGCGGAATTGCAATAAATTGATTATTGATAAAATCGGGATTTGCTCGTGGCATTTTTGAGCCGTAAGTTGAACTATCAATATTTTGAATAAAACCATTTGATAAAAGCAAAATTTGAAGAAATTTTGCATTGTTTGGTTCTAAAACTTCAAAGACCAGAAATTCAGTTGAACAAATTCCTTCAAAATCCGCTAAGTAAACCTTTGCAAGATAAGGGCGTAACTTACCAAAAAGAATGTGATTAGGTTTGAAATGATTTGCCAACCCTTCTACTTCTGCACTTTCATGATTTATTTCACCCGTTTTTGAAATAATATTTTCCATTCCCAAATAACGTAAATCAGAGTTGCGACTAGAAATTTTTTTGTTATAACTTTTCAAAACATACTTTAACTTTTTAACGTCCCAATGCTCTGGAATATCGCCTATCCATTCCACGCCACTTTTTTTCATTGGGGCATTGGGGTTTAAGCCTTTGGTAACGGCATTTTGAATCACGATTTGCTTGTATTCATTGAGTTTTTCAATTTGCTGTTGTTTTAGGGCAATCGCTTGGTCAATTTGGGCGGTTTTTTGGTCGAGAAACTCAATAATTTTTGTTTGTTCTTCTGTTGAAGGGATTGGAACTGAAAAAAGGTTAAAGTTTTCGGCAGGTAGTCGCCATCTACCGAGCATTGAAACCCCTTGACCATATTTGTAAAATATTTTTTGGTTATAGCCAATTTGGAAAATTTTTAGTAGATAATCGTCATTAATTTCTTTGCTTTCATTTTTGAAGACCCTGTAATCTGGGCTGACAACCCCTTCAAACTTGGAAATATCAACATAACCTGTCAATAAATCCATATGATTCATTGCAAAATCACCAATTTCTACAATTTGATATTTTGAATAATCCATTGCCAATTGACCAGCACCACTGGTTATATCCTTTACGACAATGCCACGCTGAGTAATCGAAAGAACATCTATGCCTTCATGCCCAATAATTCTTTTATAAATTTTGACAATATGCTTTAATTTTCTAGTTGTCCATGTGCTTGGAATTTCCCCTAACCAATCCACACCGCTGTCTTTATAACGCTCATACGTTGCATAACTCATTGAATTTACTACCATTAATTTTCTTTTGTTTAATTGACATACCTAACGGGTATCTGTATAATACATCCTAACAACTCCCCAAGTTCTTGCCCATTATGGGAATAACAAGTCTTGGGGCTATCTATTTCTAGCGAAGCAAAAATTTTAAAATCGCTATCGCCATAAGCGCCACGCTTTCAAATCCGCCAAACTCATCGACTTTGGCAAGCCAAATTGCTCTAAACTCACTTTATTATTGCTCATCTGCGGAAACTCATCCAACGTATCTAAAAACCGCTGTCCCCAAGTCGAATTTGGGCAAATAAACGTTAACATCCGTTGCATCAGGCAGAAGTAAAGTAATACCTTGGAAGGGTCAAACTTTTGAAACTCTGGCTCCAACCCCTTTAGCGACGCTTTAAATACCACATGGCGATTCCACAAACGCCCATGATGTGCCGAGATATTGCGAATCAAATTGAAGGCGTGTAATTGAGTTTCTAACAATTTGGCACTGGGCAAGCGATAATATTTAGCAATCGCTTCTTTATCCGCCCGTCGCATGATTTTATACAAAATCGACATCGCCCCAAAATCCCACAGCTCACACCCTACCCAAACGGGAATATCGTGATAATACTGCTGATGATGTTTGACAAAATCGCTGTGTTTTTCTCGAGCTATCACCGCTTCATAACGAGCCACCCAATCGGCATGCCTGACCTTATCATCAAAATACTGTTCATCTAAATGGGCTAATGGGTCAAATGAGCCAAGCCTATCGGCAATTCGTACTCGCATAGCCACTTCGATTCGCTCCAACGCATCCAATGCCAACTGACGCAGTTTTTTATCGAACATATACAAGGCTTTGATGTCTTGAAAATGGCTGTTTGGCTCAAACGCATTATCGACTGTACCGTCTGGCATCACTTGGCGAAACACATACGCATAACCGCTCAACCGATAGTAGCCAATTGTTCGTAGATAGCCCAATGCTTTTTTATTATCATCAACAATTAAGCCACGCTGTTTATAGGTATCTAACTGTTGTTGTACCGTTTTATAAGGCTTAGGCGGTAACTTGGTGGGCATAAATTTCCTTAGCACAAATCAAAAATATCTTTGCATTATAGCAAAGTCAGACCCACTAACCGCCCAAAATATCTCGAATCAAGCCATCTGCCTCTTTATCTAGTTGCAACAGCTCATTTGCTACCTCATCCAAGTTTCTCAGCGGTCTATGCTGATAAAAATACTTGTTAAAGCTAATCTCATAACCAATCTTGATACTTTCCATATCTAGCCATGCCTCGCTCACATGCGGTCGTACTTCTGCCAAAAAGTAATCGTAAATACCTTGATTGAGCGAGATTGACTCGCTATCTCGTAATTCGCTACTGCTTTCATAAATCACATACTGGTCGGGCTTGGCATTCTCAACACCCACATCTTGAGCAGGATAATACCCAAAATCGGCTAATTGCTCAGGCTGACAGCCAAATCGCTCGCATAACGCTTGGATTTTATCGGCTTTTAATGTAGTGATAGATTTAATCACTTTTTCACCTGTTTCATCATACCAACTGACTGCATCAAGAATTTGTTTTCGCTCATTGTTTTTAAGCTTAATATCGTGCGTTTTAAGCACGTTCTCGACCTTTTTGGTAAAAAGATTAAAGTCAGTGTATAAAACGTCTCCTAGCGCTTCCCAGAGCGTTCTAGCATGGTTCATGATGGACACTTGGTTTTGCCAAGTCTCAATATCGAGAATTTTTTTGCGTTGAGCCAAACTTAAGCCCATCTCTTCAGATTCTGCCCATTTTTTTAAATCGTTTTTGTACTTGGTATAAAACTCAGCTTGATAAACCTCATCGCCATATTGTTCATATAGCGTGTTCATAGCATCGCTTAGGCTATTATCAAAACGCAACTTGGCAATCGACTCGGCGGTAAACTGAGCGTGACGACGGTCAGGACGCTCTATATTGACCTTATGATAGCCAAAATCTTGATTGGCAAATACTTGACTAGCAATGCCTGTTGGCTCGCCTTTAGCATCCAACTGCCCACGGATGGTTGCCATATCAAGATAAGTTTGGGTAATCGTGGCAATATCTTGTGGGCTAAATTCGCTATTTTTACTGCCTAAGTTCTTTTTGAGTTTGCGATACATTTGACTGGCATCAATCAGTTGGACTTTGCCTTGACGTTCGCTTGGCTTATTGTTGGATAACAGCCAAATGTAAGTGGTGATACCTGTGTTATAAAATAAATTGTTCGGCAATTGGATAATTGCGTCAAGCCAATCATTTTCGATAATGTGTCGGCGGATATTACTTTCACCACTACCAGCATCACCTGTGAACAAGCTTGAGCCATTATGCACTGATGCAATACGAGAGCCTTTTTCCCCTCCCCTGCTCGATTTCATCTTGCTAACCATTTCCATCAAAAACAATAACTGCCCATCACTAGAGCGTGGGGTTGCATCTACTACTTGTGGATTACCCCAATAATCGTTTAAGGTAACGATAAACCGGGTATCAGAAACGGTTTTGCCGTCGGTATCATAGATATTTTTCTTCTCTCCTGCCCAGCTTTTACCATATGGTGGATTGGACAGCATAAAATCAAATTGCGTACCTGCAAATTCATCGGTTGATAAGGTTGAGCCAACCCGAATGTTTTCTGGGTTGTCGCCTTTAATCATCATATCTGATTTACAAATGGCGTAAGTCTCATCATTGATTTCTTTGCCATACAAAAATATGGTGCGTTGCATATTGTCTAGCGGGTATTTTTCGTGAATGAAGTTTTCAGATTCGGTCAGCATACCCCCGCTACCACACGCTGGGTCATAAACGGTTAATGTTTTAGGTAGTGTATCTTTGATTGGGTCAAATACTAAATGCGTCATTAACTCAATGACTTCTCTTGGGGTAAAGTGCTCCCCTGCTTCCTCGTTATTTTCTTCATTGAATCTGCGAATCAGCTCTTCAAAAACATAACCCATTCCTAAATTACTAAGAGCAGGCAGCAATTGGTCTTGTGGGTCACGTTGCTCAATTGGTGATAAATTTAGGTAGGGTGAAACGAATTTCTCTAAAACATCGAGTAGAACGTTTTTATTTGCCATGTGGCGAACTTGGTCAAGTAATTTAAACCGCACTAATATGTCTTTGACGTTAGCACTAAAGCCATTTAAATACTCCTCAAAGTTGGAAAGTAGCAATTGCTGATTATTGCTGGCTGATTCCTTGAGTTTTTTGAGCGTCCATTTGTTAGTATTGTAAAACACAAAACCTGATGCTTTGCGCAAGCCATCATCATCAAATTCAGTTAATCCTAAATCCTTTTTTTGAAATTCAACTTCTTCAAGAACGGCTTGTTTGGTAGGCTCAAGAATACTATCAAGACGGCGTAATACTGTCATAGGTAAGATTACATCACGATATTTACCACGAACATAAACATCTCTTAAACAGTCATCTGCAATTGACCAAATAAAAGAGACCAATTTGTTATGTACAGCATGATTCATGAAATTAACTCATTGTCTAAAATTGACCAAGTATAATGAATTTATGCCTCACTATGTTAGAGAAAATGAATTTCATATATGGACAACCATTTACACTAATTTATTTTTTAATCCATATGTTGTTGATTTCTAAAATATTTTATTTATACCACTAAAATTTTATTTATATACTCACTATGTTAAAGAAAAACGGTACAAAAACTTATTAAATATCAACAATCTTTTATTTTATTAGTAGTTTTTTTATATAATTTAAGAAAAAAAGGTTTTTATTACATTTTAATTGCTTTTAATACCTTTTAGACTGCTGTGATTCTTATCCAGCAAGGCTTAGAGCCCTTATATGTGGACACTCATTTACATATATGTGGACATTCATTTACATATATGTGGACACTCATTTACATATATGTGGACACTCATTTACATATATGTGGACAAAAATATATTTGACTATATATTGAACTTTTGATATGTTGACAATTCAAATTATAAGTAATGATGAAATTAAAATGTCTAATCCAAAAAATAATCAAAATATTTCCAAACAAAACGAATTAGACCTTTCACTCAAGACTAAGCAAAAAGTATCGCCTAAATCTAATCAAAATCTTGTCGTTAAATCAAATCGTTTGAATGAAGCCTTGCAAACATTAAGCTTGCCAGAACTTAGAATTATTCAGCTTGGCATCGTCGATGCCAGAGAGACAGGGACAGGATTACACACAGATAAACCATTAACAATTGATGGTAAGCGTTATTCTGAAATATTTAATACGACCTTGCAGAATGGTTATATTTTAATGAAACAAGCGGAAGAGACACTTTTTAATCGTAGATTTAGTTTTATTAATAAGGAAGGTAATATTGTAAAAAGCCGTTGGATTCAGCAGATTGAGTATTTAGATAACCAAGGAGCTATAAATATTTGTTTTACAAAGGCGGTTGTAGAAGCAATTACTCGCATTGATGGCTTTGAGGATTTTTTTACACAATATTATCTTGAACAGACTGCACAACTGAAAAGTGTGTACTCTGTACGATTATATGAATTACTTGTTCAGTGGAAAGCAGCTGGTAAAACTAAATTATTTGAAGTACAAACTTTCCGTAGTCAAATGGGGGTTGAAGATAGCGAATATAAAATTTTGGCAGACTTTAAAAAGCGTGTTCTAATGCCTTCTATCAAGGAAATTAATGATAAGACAGATTTGTTAGTAGATTTTCAACAACAAAAGAAAGGGCGGACTGTTATAGGGTTTAAATTTTCTGTAGAGCTAAAAGAACGTCAATTAGCCAATGACGCGAATATAAAGACGGTAAACCATTGTGTATCAGAGCAGTCCAGTAAAAAAAATCATCCTAGCTGGGTAGTAAAAGGTTTGACTGATAGTCAAATCAATAAAATTGCCATATACGCTGAAGAATTTACTACTGCCAACAGTAAATTTATGTCTCCGAGTTTTCGAGGTGGCTACAAAGAACTTATCGATAGTTGGAGACCTATGCTAAAAGACCCTGAAAAAGTGAATGACTTTCAGAAAATTCAGGAGTTACTTGAACGAAAAGTAACATAACAATAAATTTTTAATAAACTTACAGTACGTGTATTTTTAGTTTATTTTAGTGCTACTAATAATGTTTTTTAAAATCAAAATAAATGTTTTTATTAATCGTCTGAGATGATGAACAGATCGTTTGGCGTGCAATCAAGTAGCTTACATAGCTTTTCAATGGAATCAAAATCAATGCGAGTGGCTTCATTGTTATAAAGTCGATATAGAGTTGAGCGAGCCAAATCAGTTCGTTTTTCTGCATCGCTCACTCGCATTCCTTTTTGAGCAAATAATACGGGTAAGTTAAGTTTTATCATAAAATTCCTATATGTAGATAAAAATTTATTGCAAGTAGAAAATAATTCGGGTAATATGTCCTACATATAGAAAATATTTTACTTTAAGTAGAAATTATATTTTTATATATAGGTAATGAATTAGCATTATTTTAACATATTTTGTGGCAGGACAGTCGCAACTTTGAATATTCTTTCAGTCATGGATTAAATCATAAGGAGTTTTTCATGCTAGGTGTCAATGCAAAACATTTAAACAAAATGTTAAAAGCCCAAAAACAAATCAGCCAACAAGCTAATCGCTTATCTAACCGATTAATCAGAGAGTTAGAAGTGCAAAATGGCTTTGGTCTTGCAAACTTTTTAGAAGTTGATAGCAATTTCGATAATTTTACCGCTATTAGAGCTTGGGTACAAAAACAGATGAATAAGGGTTTTGGTAATGATTCGCTAGATTTCGAAGAGTTGAAGCGCCAACTTTATGAATTAGTACCTGAAGGGAAATAAGTCAAAGTTCATTTTAAAACTTATAATACCTGTATTTTAATCTTTAAATACAGGTATTTTTATTTTATATAATATTTATATTTAGCTAATTATTCACTTACTATAATCTTTTTCTTGGTGTAAAATACCTTAAAAATAGGAGATTAAAAAATGGCAGTAATTTTTACTATCGCCAATCGTAAGGGTGGTGTTGGGAAAACAACTTTAGCCACCAACTTGGCAGTGGCGCTCAGCAACAAAGGCAAGCTGTTATTGGTCGATGCGGATGAACAACGTTCGGCTTTTCAATGGAATGAACATCGGGAAAATAAGTTAGATGTCATAACCGTTCATGCCAATCTTTTGGACACCTTAGAACCATTCAACGATAAATATGATTATATCTTGATTGATGTCGCAGGTCGGGATTCTGAGATTTTCCGAGAGGCATTATTAGTTTCTGACAAATTAATTGTTCCCACGCAACCCAGTTTGCTTGATTTGGAAGTAATTCCCTATATTGCGGATAAAGCCCAAGCGGCAACCAAAAAGAATCCTGCGTTAAAGGTTTTTGCTGTAATTAACAAGGCTTCTGCTAATCCAAAAAATAACGAAGTCAACCAAGCGAAAGAGTATTTGACAGATTTTCCTATCCTAAAATTGATTAATACAGTTATTCATGACCGTAAGCAATTTCGAGATGCGATTATTGAAAGTCTTTCAGTGTCTGAAATGGGGAGTAGCAAAGCAAAAGATGAGCTTAATGAGTTTTTAATTGAGGTGTTATAAATGACGGAAAATAGATTTAAAAAAGCCCGTGAACAAGTAGATTTTGTACAAGATGTTAATTCTGATACGCAAGACACCATAAAGGCAGTCGAGAAGGTTATAACTCGTAATAAAAATGAAGTAGTTATTGAGCCAAATAGCCTTACGCCCAAACAACGCTCTCGCACCAGACATGGGCGTAATATCTCTGTGCCATTGTATGTTGAAGAATTGGAGATTATCGAAGCAACGGTCGGTAAATTATCTGAACAGCATGAAGTTTCTGTTAGTAACTTTATTCGTCAAACCCTGTTAAATCGTTGCCAAGAAATCTTGGGACAAAATGAATATGAAAAACTCAATGCGGTAAAAAGAAATGTCGTAAAATAAAAACATATAAAATAATCTTATATTGAGATAAAAATACAGGTATTTTATATTTAAAATGCGTTTTTAATAAATGTTTTATTTTTATTTCCCTTTTTTGGCATCTTGTACCACCCTATAAACCGTTACCCAACTCACCCTAAATTGCTTAGCAATATTCGTTGTTGAATTTTGGCGGTCGCTCATCAACTCGCGAATCATCTGTTTCTCTGGCTCTTCTAATTTCTCAAGTCATCCATCCATTCGCCCCCTTTCAAATTCTGCTAAGGAAGCAAATAGATGAAAGGTCAATTTACCAGAAGTCGTACTGGTATCAAACTTTCTTTAATCGACACCAACTCACAATCCATCTCTCGCAATTGGGTGACGATATTAGGGGTCTGCACAGAATTCAGATCATATAGCACGCTAAGGAATTTTGTCGAATTTTGTTATAACAAAGCGTCTATTACTTACGTAACAATCCCACGACAAACAATTGTTTTTCGTGATTTTGTAAATCAGCGCCAATTCGGCGCTTTTTTATTCTATTTATTTCATGATAAAGCCATAGTTATCTAAATATGATAAGATGGGTTAATTACCTTTTATCGTGAGAAATTTGCTATGAGTTTCATCGGTTATGCCCGAGTATCCACATCGGAAGGGAAACAACTCCTTGACCGTCAAGTTGATGCGTTAACAGAAATTGGCTGTGAACGAATTTTTGAGGATAAGGCGTCGGGGAGTAATTCCCAACGAAAAGGGTTAGACGATTGTCTTAATTATTTGCGAAAAGGTGATGTGTTAGTCGTTTTGGATTTGGATAGGTTAGGGCGGTTAGCCAGTGACCTTATAAAGTTAATTGATGAATTGGCTGAAAATGGCATTGGCTTTAAAGCGATTAACTCACCCATGGATACCACTACACCCGCAGGTCGGGCGTTTTTACAAATTCAAGCCGCTTTTGCGGAGATGGAGCGTAACATTATCCGTCAGCGAGTCAAGGAGGGGATTGCGGCTGCAAGGGCTCGAGGGCGTAAAGGCGGTCGACCTAGAATCATGACGGCTGAGAAACTTCGTTATGCTCAGCATCTGATGCAAGACCAAACCAAAAGCATCCCATCCATTTGTAAAGAATTGGGCGATATTCCCAGTAGCACGCTGTATCACTATGTGACGGCGAAAGGGGAGTTGAAGAAAGCTGGAGTGGATTTAATAAGCAAACTCGATTAATTTCAGAATTTTGGGAAGTTTCAATTTTTCAAAATTATGAAATCGATTGTTAATTAGTAGATTTAGTAGATTTAGTATTATAATGCAATGTATCATGTATTAAAGGTTTGCTATGTATACGGTTGTCGAAACGGAAAGCTTTAAAGTTGAGATTGCTCACTTGTTAGATTTGGATGATCGATTGGCTTTCTTTACTTACCTTTCACAAAATCCATTAAAAGGTGATGTGATTCAACATGGCAAAGGTTTACGTAAAATTCGTTGGGCAACCAGTGGTAAAGGTAAGTCGGGTGGGTTCGAGTTATTTACTACAATATGCTAGATGATGGACTGATAGTTTGTCTAGCTGTGTATGCCAAAAATGAAAAAGAAAATATTTCTGCCAAAGAATTAAAGTCATTAAAAAATGAAAAGCAAGGAAACCAATCATGAAACCTGTCAACTTTTCTGATTTAGATATTGCCAATATTGTTGAAGCAGTTATTAAAGATGATCCTGATGCGATTGTGATTAAGGACAGTTTAGCCAAATCACTTTCTCAATTGAGAGAAGGACGGTATGTACCCATATCGGAAGTTAGCCAAGTCCGTCAAAAGACAGGCTTGTCGCAAAGTCAATTTGCCAAGTCATTGGGTATTTCGGTCAATACGCTAAAGTCTTGGGAACAGGGTCAGCGTAAACCGAGCGGTTCAGCTCAAATCTTGCTTAAGTTATTGGGCAAAAAACCTGAGTTAATTGATGAGATTGCTCATTTGGCATAGTTTTCCAACTATATCAACTTCCAGTCTGACCTAAGCTTATTTTGAGTTTTCTGATAAACTCAAGATAATGGGTTTATCTGACGCTGTTTTATAGACAAGTAGATTGACAGAAATAGGGGCGGTTTGCCCCTGTTTTTTTGTGGAAATGGAAGTGTCTAAAAAACCGACGTTTTGTAGACAACTTAACCATTATCAATTTTAAAAATACTCGACTAAATTCCTTAGCGTACTATTTTTTCCGCATTCTGTGCTGATCCCAGTCTCAACTGTGAGCGTAGTTTGAATAGTAGTTTGCAATTTGTTAATTTGGCGTTCATTGCTCTGTTATTAAAAAAATTATGAACAGGTTCTAACCCCTAATGAGCTAGATTTAAGATGTTTTTCTCATCAACCACATAAAGTACACACCACCTATGATAGCTGCGATTGTGCCTGCAGGGATTTCATAAGGGAAAATCACGTACCGACCCAACCAGTCAGCCATTACCATCAAAATTGCCCCAAATAACATACTAATCGGTAATTGTTTATTAAGATTAACCGCCCCAAAATAAGTTGCCAAGTGTGGTATCATCAGCCCCACAAAACTTAACGGACCAACTGCTAGGGTAGTCGCTGTACTTAAGCCAGCAATCACCAACAAGACAGCCATATCTGCCATCCGAATACCAAGCCCTAACGACCTGGCGACTGAACGCCCTAGGCTCAATAATCGAAGGGGTTCAATTAATAGCCAACCGCAAGTGACTAAGATAATGGCAAAGCCGATAAGCCACCATACGGTTTCAGGTCGGGCACTATACGTTGTGCCAGATAGCCAACTTAATATCGATTGGAGTCTTGGGTCGCCTGCCAAATTGATTAAGCTTAGGACACCATTCATCAACGCTCCTATCGCCACCCCAACCAAAATTAAATAATCCGAGCTTAATTTTTTAGACAACATTAAAATTAGCCACAAGGTTGCCAATGCACCCACAATACCACCGACAAAAATACTACCCAATGCCAGTGGCAAGCCTAATAACGAGGCAATCAGTAGATAAATCAGCACCCCCACCGCAGAGCCAGAGCTGATACCTAGCACTTCAGGGCTTGCCATCGGGTTTCGGGTATAAGATTGAATCATCACACCTGCCGTTGCCAGCATAATTCCTGTGGCAGCCGCACTAAGCGTTCTGGGTAAGCGAAATTGATAAATCATCTCGCTATCCCATGATAGCCCCCAACCGCCCGTATGGATATTTTTGGTAAACCCCAATGCCATCATAATAATGACAAACAATGCCAAACTTAAACCTACATAAGTCATGGGAGTAATGGCTCGCTGGCGATAGTGGGTAAAAGTCGCCGTATCACCGAGCGTTTGGTGACGCTGCCGTAAAATCACCCAAATAATCAAAGGTGCACCCAAAATACCTGTGATTGCCCCCACAGGAATCACCACAGGCATTTTCTGCATGAGCATCATCACCACATTACTGGCAAACCATAACAGCCCACCACCGAGCAAAAACCCCAATACCAACCGACTGGCTAACTGTCGTACCCGACTGATATTAACCAAAGTTGCCGCACCCAGCCCCACAAAGCTTAACACCCCAACCTGACTGACAACCAAAGCCACCAGTACCGCCACCAGTACCAATACCAAAGCTCGTATCGTGGAGATAGGCACACCCAGACTTTTGGCTTGGGTATCATCCAAGCTCATCAAGCTAAGTGGTTTGAGCAAAGGAACAACCAAAAGGGGTAGAGCGATTGTAGTTATCGCAAGCAACTGGGTACTTTGCCAACCAAGTTGAGATAGCACACCCCCACCCCAAACCATGACACCCAAAGATTTTTCCGAAAAAAATAACATCATTAATGAGGACAAAGCTGAAAAGAAAATATTGATAATCAAGCCAGACAAAACTAAAACCACAGGGTTAAAACGGCTTGGCATTGCCATCAGCCACACCAGCCCCATACTCATAAGTGAGCCAATCAGTGCCACCCAAAAATTACCATACAAGCCAAGATTCGGCAAAAACAAGGTGACAATCAACAGTGCCATTTGAGCACCGCTACCCACTGCCAATGTGGTATCCGAAGCCAGTGGATTTTTTACCAGTTGTTGTAGTAACAGACTGGCAACCCCCAGTAGCCCACCTGCCATGATAGCTACTAATGTGGTGGGTAATAGCTTGAGCTGTGTGGCTAACTCCTGCACGCTTAACTGTTGGCTTGCCGTAAACAGATGAGCAATAGGGGCATGCCATAATTGAGCGAATAGATAATAACTACTAGCAACAATCAGCCCAAGCCAACATATAATGCCAACAAATTGCTTAACAAAAGACTTATTCACAACACGGCTACGGGTATTTTGGGTGATAACGCTTTTTTTCATTTTTACCCCTTTGGCTTGGCCGTGTTTGACAATGGTGGGGATGACAGGTTTGGCGGTGCCACGCCTTGTAAGGGCGTTTGGCTTAAGTGGTCAGCAAATTGACGCATGGATGCGATACCCCCACCATATGACCAAACAGGGTCTATTATAGCCATACACCGCTTATGACCAAAGCCAAGTTGTTGCCATAGCACGCTTTTATCAAGTTCGGCTTGTAGCATATGACTAAAGGGTTTTATCACTATCAGACAACTGTCGTTCTCAAGTTTTGCCAATTCTGCTAACTCAATATTACTAAAGCCCCATTTATTGCCTTGATGAAAGTTGACAAGCGATACGCCGAGCTGGTCAGTTGTAACTTTAAATAGACTATTGTCAGCATACAGACGTAAATGCCCTGCATCCGCAAACTGTACGATTGCCAATTTTTTGATATTAGGATAACGATGCCTAAATTGCTGTCCTTGCTGTTGTAAGACCTGCTGACTTTGGGTAAGGTAAGTCTGTACTCGTTCATTGCCTTGTGGGTTGCCAGCATCCTGCAGGATTTGACCCAGTGCTATGGTAGCCGTAGCAAAGTCTTGCCAAGTAGCAACATCTCCTTTGGCTTTAAAAAGCACGGACTTGGTAGGCACACTGCCATACATCGGGCGGATATGCTCATAAAAAAAGTTATCAATCACCAAATCGACATTCAGTTGTGCGATAAGCTCTGGGTTGGGTTGATAACGAATACCAAGGTCAATGGTCTGCTTGGGTAGTGGTTTTCCCATCCATTGCTCATACATTCGCAAGTCGCCTGTGGCAATGGGCGGATAGCCCAAAGCTGTTAGTTCGGCGGCAATTCCCCAATCAGGGGTCAGAATGCGTGTTGCTTGTGTCGTATGCACAGAGGCAGGCATATCACGGGTGGCAGTGGTCGTGTTAGAATGACAAGCGACTAGACCAAAGCCCAGTAAAACAATGCTAAAACAACGGCTTAACTGAGCCAATCGATTATGGGTCGTGTATTGGTTGGTTTTTGTCATAAGATTGCCACCTTGTAGTCATGTTCAGGGTGGTCAATCAAGCGTAATGACACCCCAAATATCGACTCAAGCACCGCTTGGGTCATGGTATCTTGCACGCTACCAAGATGACAGAGCTTACCGTTTTTAAGGGCGATGATATCATCACAAAACTGAGCCGACAGATTGATATCATGGATAATCAATACCACACCCAATTCACGTTCTTTTGCCAACTGACGTAATAAACGTAAAATTTCGACTTGATAGACAATATCCAATGGGGCTAAAAGTTCATCAAGTAGTAGATAGCAGGTTTGCTGTGCTAGTGCCATGGCAAGCCAAGCCCTTGCTCGCTCACCGCCCGACAACGATGCAACCGTCTGTGTCGCTTTATGCTGAATTTGGGTTTGGTGCATACTGTGTTCTACAATATCTCGGTCAGCTTGGACGGGCTTACTAAGCCAGCGTTGCCAAGGGTAACGCCCCAACATCACCAGTTCTTCCACGGTAAATGCGTGGGTCGCAGGTAAATTCTGCGGTAGATAGGCGATTTTTCTGCCCAATGCCTTACCGCCTAATTGTCGTAAAGGCGTATCATCAACACGGATATCGCCGTGTGAAGGCAGTATTTCACCTGCCATCAATTTGATGAGTGAAGATTTTCCAGAGCCATTTTGACCAATAAGGGCATACAGTTTGCCTTGGGCAATATCACAGGAAATGTCTTCAAGTATGGGGGTATTACTTTGTTGCCAAGCGACTTGATTGATTGTCAGCATCGAGTATCTCGTCTAAATTTTAAGAACTTTGTTACAATGAATAACGCTGATTAATTATTAGCGTTAAAGTTAAGAATCTGCCATAGCGATGCTCTATCATCGCCAATAAACTTTTAAAACCATCTGTTGTCTATTCATTGCTAAGGCTTGTTGCAACCAAGGTCTTAGCGTTTTGACCAGTCCTGCTTGCAGTCCGCCCCACACGCTGTCAAAGGTCATCTGTTCATCCAGTAATTGCTGAATATGTCCTTGTATGTCATGGCTATCATAATGATTTATTTGAATTAAGCGATAAGGCGTGGCACTTGTACTGTGTGATAAATAAGCCTGTTCGGTGGCATTGTGGGTCATGACCATCACCACAGGTGGGATAGGATTTTGCCATTGCTCAAGTAACCGTGCCACAGTTGGTAACGATGTTTCATCCGCTATAAGCAAAGCTTTGCCATCATGTAAATGATGAACATGCTCGGCAAACTCTCGCTGGGTGGTGATGGTGTCGCCAAGCTTGCGAGATGTTGCCCAACGACTGCCAAGATTATCACCATGCACATAGACATCTATCCAAACTTGAGCATTTGATGTGGTTTGGGTGACTTGACGAAGGGTGTAATAACGGTGTGGTCGGGGTCTGCTATCTTTGGTTTTATCAACCAATGACTCATCGATATCAAATAAATACGCATAGCCTGCTTGGTCAATGACTGTATCGTTTGGTGCAGTTAATACCATGCGATACATATTCTCGGTCACAAAAAACCCTTGTAGAAAAGTAAATTTTCGCTCAAGCGTCTGAATCGGCAATCTACCCAACTGACGTTGACTACGCTCTAGGACTTTGACATACGCCATCATCAAATCTTCTAATTGCTCAATGGGTTGGTCAAAATCCACCCATAAGCGGTGCAAAACAGGCAAGGGCTTTTCTTGGCTTGGCGTATTGGCTATGGCGTTATGAGTGGCGAACTGGCAGACCTTCATCTCAAAGCCATGGTGATAAATCTGCTCAACCGACACAGCAATTTGCTGAGATAGCTCACCCAGCTTGGCTTCGGCTATCGTCCGTAAGTCATGGGTATGCTCATCATTAATGTGCGAAATAATGTCTGCTAAAAAAGGGGTAATATTAGGGTCACTGATAGGTGTAGGTGGCAATGTTTGCATAGTAAGATATTTTTGATTCACTGATTTAAACTCTGCTAAAACCCTTTATCATCTAAGCAGATAACGTTTTTGGCATAGCGTTGCATAGGGTTTTGAAAATTATAGTAAAAACTGAATTATAATGAACAAGGTCATTCATGGTGAGCCTGTCGAAGCATAGCGACCGCCACCCTTCGACAGGCTCAGGGCGAGCGGTGCTCATTTTAATTTCCGATTAACTACAGAAAGTAGGCAAAAGACGGTTTAGAACCAGTTTAGGCTATATTGAAGCCCATAAGTCCGCCCTTGGGCTTCTTGCCCTGCCAAAGGACCTGCAATCGCTTCAGCAGTTTGGTTAAACACGCTGCGGTAGCGAGTATTGCCGATGTTATACACCCCAAACGCCAAATCCCCTTTAGGTAGTTTGATTTGTCCTAACAAATCTAGGGTGGCATAGCCAGTGATTTTTGCCTCACTGGATTTGCTAATATTGTCATCCACCGCTGCAACTAGCATGTCGTTGTAAGCCTTATCGGTACCACCAATTGCAGTGCCTTGTAGGCGAAGGCTATTGCCTTGCGGGAATGTATATTGTGCATAAGCGGTTGCTTTAAGGGGGGTGACGCGAAATGCCCCTAAGTCACGCCATGCCCCTGCGGCATCTTTATATTCGCCTTTAGTATAAGCAAGACTAGAACCTACTGACCATTCTTGATTAAATCGGTGATTGATACTGGCTTCTGCCCCATAGATTCTCTCATCAGTATCAGCAGCGATGACATTAAAATCTTTGGTAAACTGCACCACTTTATCTGAGGTATTATAAAACCCCACCACTTTGGCTTTGGTTTTGTCAAAATCACCCTGCCAACCTAACTCATAATTATTGACTGCAATCGGTGCAACCGTATCAGAATTGACCTTAAAGCCGACATTCACATCTCGTAGTAACCGCTGAATATCGGGCAGATTAAAGCCTTGGGAAAAGTTGGCAAAAATTTTCTGCTGGGGTGCGATGTTATAACTTGTCCCAAGATTAAATAAGGTTTTGTTATGCTTGGTTTCACCTGCAGGCACACTACCTGCTTGATAAGTCAAGTTGAGTTGAGCCAATAATAAATCTTGTAATTGGGCTTCGTTACGAGTGGTAAAGGCATCCGTCTTAGTGGTGATGTTTTGGTGGCGAACACCACCACTCACATGCCATTTATCTGTGACATCAGCATCTAAATTAACAAATACTCCTACCTTATCAATGGTGCTGTTTGGGCCTGCGGTGTAGCGTGTATTATTTGGCTGAATCTTCAGCCCATTACTGTTAATAAAGGTTTTAAGGTCATTACCATCGTAATACTGCTTGTCTGTTTCTCGCTCAAAGTCAGCACCATAGCTCCACAACAGCTTTTTATCTTGCCATGTACTGGGGGTTTGCATGGCGGCACGCAGTCCCACCACATTGATATCGGCTGTCGATTGCAAGATACTGTAGGCACTGTTTGCCAGTATCTTTTTATATTTATTTTTGGTTGCGTTATCAACCGCCAAACTGTCAATCAAGGGATAGGCAGGTTTGATCGATATGGGGGCAGGTGTCGGATAATAGCGTCCGTCTTCTTGACGATAATAACCTGTCACGTTCAGATTAGAGCCTTTGATATCACTGTTATTGTAGTTAAGGCTCACGGTGGATTTTTTGGTAAAGGGTTGATTGTCTAATTGCAACCCTTTGATGGCTTGCATTGATGGTGTATCGCCTTTGAGTAGCACACCTAACCCTTTGCCATAATCAGGGGCATAGTCGGTATCTTGTTGGTCTTTATAGTAAGTAGCCGCCAAATTGATGTTTTGTGTGGGTGTGGCTTGATAGTTGAGATTGGTGTTGACGCTCAAACTATCAGTATCTTGTAAATCCGTTTGCCAAACTTCTGGGGCAATGCGTTTATTGTCACTATCAAAGCGTCCACCCCTTGATTCATAATCCACATCTACTCGGGCGTTAAGCTTGTCATTACCAAAAGTCACTGTCTGCCCAGCACTATAACCCAACGCCTCTTTGTTAAAATTATTATTGGTCGATATGCCAATACGACTTTCACCATGTAGCCCTTGTTGGTAGCTAGATTTGGTCACTAGATTAATCAGTCCACCTGTCGCTCCAGACCCATAGATACTGGTTGCTCCTGATAAAACTTCGATACGCTCTAACTGCTTAGGGTTGATGCTATTGATTTGGCGTGAAATATCTCGAGAGCCTGTCAATGGTACGCCATTGATAAGGTATTGGACAGGTCTGCCGTGCATGGTCATCCCAAAGTTACTCGCCGTACCACTGCCTGCACCTAAGCTTGGCACAAGTTGTCCTAAAACATCAATGACGGTACGACCTGCTACTGCTTGTTGGGAAATTTGTTTTTCGCTAATGACTTGGGTGACTTCAGGCATTTCACTGATTTTTTGTGCCAATACCGTGCCTGATTTGATTCCGGCGTAGAGTGTCAACTCATCCAACGTTGTGGTAGGTATATCATCGTTCGCTGATATTTGTGCTTTGGCGGTTTCAGCATGCAGTTGTTGGTTAACCGCAACTGCTAGCAGGGTCACTATAAAAGCTTTTTGGTACATAAGAATCCTCACTCAAATCTAACAAATTATTTTGGTTTTGTAACAATTGAGTAATATTAGCACATATAATTAATAATGATAATCATTATTATTTGATATTTTGAAAAATTTTACCTTTTAAGTAAATTCACCCATGAAGCTTGAGAATTTTTCATCATCTTGTTGTTGTTTTGATTGCAACTCATTTTTGAGTAACATAGCTTGCGATGAAGATAGTACAAACACCCCATCATTATCTAGTACCACCAAGCTATTGTTATTGAGCGTGATATCATAGCCTTCATGGCTATAGTGTATTGGTTGATACAGTGAAGCAGTGTTATCTTCATTGTTATTGGCATTATCAAGCGTTGCACTGGTCGTTAAAGGACTGATACCAAGCCCAAATACAGGAAAACCAAGTTGCTCTATGGCTCGTGAATCTGTCACTCTACCTAATACCATAACCGCACTGACACCATGATACATAGCGATACAAGTACGCAACGCCCCCCAACAAGCTCTATGATTCAATACTCGAGCATCAATACATAACACATCACCTGATTGGCAATTTAACAATGCTTGACGAATTGCTTGTGTATTTTCATTTTTCAAAATCACGGTCACCAAGTTGCCTGCATAGACTTTCTGACATGGGGCAATCGGTCTTAAACCTGCAACATAGCCTTCACCGATGAGATGCCCAATGGTTGAAGTGTTAATAGTTTGATAAGCGTCAATAAGTTCTTGAGATATCCGTGCCATTGCCAAACCTTGTTGAAAAAATTATTGAGAAAATTGATGAGATATTTGATAAAAAGGATTGGTTGTCAAGCTTGCTCCTGCTGGCATACTTCCGTGTTGTTCATCGCCTCGCTCAGCGATAGGCAATAGCAAGGTTTTGTATGGGTAGGTTGGTTGCTCTAACAGTTGCTCAACTAACCATATACGGCGTTGTTCATCCAATGCCAGCGTGGCTAATTGGGTGGTTAACTGCTGATAAGCTACTTGCCACAGCGATGCTTCGTCAATCTGATAGTGGTTGGCAAGGCTCTCAATAATGGCTCTGATATTCACTAAAATACCCAATGATTGAAAGTAAAACAGCAGTTCTGTTGCAGATTGGCAATACAGTCGATTGCGAAAATTTGGCGGACTCAAATAACAGGGGTCGGCTATGCCTTGTTCAGTTAGCCAAGGTAAATAAATACGCACAGAGTCATGGTCACGTAACAATAGCCCAACCGTGTGAGCCTGCTTGGTAACAAGTACGATATTTTGACCATGTAACTCGGGGATAAATCCCAGCTTTAGACAGCGTAACATCGTCCCAAAAAATATCTCGCAGATTTCTGAAAACGCTTCCTGCACGGCTGTGTGTAGTCGTGACATATCATCTAACTTGTCTTTGAACCATTCGTCAAACAGATGATAATCAGAACCATGGTGAGCCAGACTTGCCATGGGTATAAGCCGAGTGGTATCACGACACACTTCTTCAGGCAATCGTCTCAATAAAATGCCGAGTTGCGTGGGCTTTTCTTGATAAAAATAAGGGTTATCACTACTTTTATCGTGGCAATGCCCCTGCTCCATATATGTCCACCACTGTGTTTCTTCCCACAAATACAACTGGGCTTTAAGTGTGGCATCAAGCGTCTTTGCCTGTTGTAAGATTCGTTGATTTTTTTCACCATTAATTAGCTTAAGTGGTGGTAAGTAGCGTTGCGAATTGAGTGCAAAAATAGCCAATGGCAGTTTGGTACTGTAAGCAGAAGGGCTGTCTAACAGTAGGCTACGAGTGGATGAACTTGCCAACATCGTCAATGCCTGAAAATCCAAAACCACCACGATTTTTTGCTGATGCTCTGCCCCATACAACCGCTCAAGCATACGGGGAAGTTGCCACGGATGGACAGGGATTGTGATGTGTGTCGTTGAGAGATTTTTTTCACACATCTCTTGGTTTAGGGCTTGGTATTGTGGTGCTGATAGTAGCAAGTTGGCAGGAGTCTGTTGGGATAAATCTGCCACACCCGAACCATACATCACATATCGCTTGTCAATCGCCACCCAATTTAGGCAAATGGGTCGGTTAAACTCAGCCATATAGGCTTGATAGTCTGCTTGGTCAAAGCCGATTTTTGCTTTGGCAAGCGGATGAAAGGGTCTATCGCATAAGGATGCCCATTGCTCCGCCACTCGCCAAGTCTGATACCAGTGATCCTGTGCATTAATCGGGGTAACATGGGGGTTTGAGATAGCGTTTTGCTGTGACCAAAGCAAGGCACGTTTGGCAAGTTTCAGCTGTTCTTGCAACAGATTAATGCCTTGTGGGTTATTGCTTGTGTTAGCTGGATTATTGGCTAGCCCTTGTAATAACAGGGCTAATAATGCCTTGCTATCGGTAATAACTTGATAGCACACAGCGTCGTTTGGCAGGCTTATCTGTTCAACGCATATGCCAGTGCTGTGAGCAAGCCTAACCACAGGATAAGTTGATTTTTTTAGTCGCCAATGACTACAAAACCCATGTTCTACCTGTATCATCATCTCACAGCCATCACCTAAAATGAGATGCAGACAATCACTATCCGTCTCCAATAAGTCATGGTAAGCCGTTGGCAAGGCGGAATATAAAGCAGTCTTTAGCCACAGGGGCTGCTGCATTAACAGACTGGTGCTTGTGCTGATAATATGATTGGGGGATAGCCAGTTTTCTAATAAACAACATTCGATTATATTCGCCATGATTTGCCATTCAGCCGATAAACAAAGTGTCTGACTGGCATCACCATCGCTCGTGTGAGCGATTGGCTGATAGGGTGGCGTATGGTTGTCCTGCTTGAGAGCTGTTAGAGACATTGTTACCCCTGCTTCAATTTAAACTGAGACAATGGATTGTCTAGCCATTTGATTGGAAAATCACGGTCACCAAATAATCGACGTTTTGCCAGTGATTCAATTCTGGTTTTTTCAGCAAACAAGTCAAAGCACTGATAGCGAGATTGATGTTCGGGATAGCGTTGTGCAAAGGCATGAATACTATCAGCCACTTGTTGCCAAAATACGGCTTCTGAATAGTGATAATGGGTCTGTAAAAAAATAGCAATATCAGCAAATGCCACAAAAAACAGACAAGCAACCGTCATATCACGAATACCTGCGGTATCGTCTGTTTCGATAAATGAGCCACGATTAAGCCTTGCATGTGCCTGTGGTAGTTGCTCTAAGATAGGTTTGGTATTAGGGTGAGTCAGCTTATCAGGGCAAAAGCGAATGCCATCATGCAAATCTTTCAGTAACACCTTGATGGGATAGCCATCATCATGCACCAAAACGATATTTTGGGCATGGCACTCCAATGCAATGCCTTGGGCAAATAGCATATAAATGATCGGTGTAACCGTCACGTCAATCAGTTGCTCCACCCAATCTGCTGTGTCATAACGTTGCAACCAACTGTCAATCAAAGGTTTGCCATTTGGCTGAATATAGCTAATGCCATTGAGCGGGAATGCTGACTGCCCTTGCCCTAAATACTGATGAACATTTTCACGCCATATACTTGCCAAACCGCCATAGATTGCAGGGTGATGATAGCCTTGCTGTTGTAAGCGTTCGTGGTTTAGACTCACCCCCATGACTTCACCCAAGAAATTCACTTGCAAATCCACGGCTTGCTTGTCGTTCGCCACCAATGTTTTTAGCCAATGTGTGATGGTTGCACTATTTAATACTGTATGTTTTGCCAAAATACGGGTACTTGATGTATTCACCAAGTGCATTGCCAGTTTGAGATAAGGTGATGGCGATAGGGCGTGTTTTTTATTATCAGTAGGGCGATAAACTAAGGTACGAATCGACTGCTGGGCATAATACTCCATGCCAACTTCACCAAGATAGACCACTTGATGCGTTTGCATTAGGGGTGTCAATGCCTCTATCAATGTCGCTTGCCACTGCCAAGGATGAACAGGGACGAACGCAAAATGCTCAACAGCTAATTCATATTGCGATAGCCGTTCACACAACTGCTCATAAATCTCATCACCAAGATATTGGCGACACCAACTGGCATAACCAAACTCTTGCGTGGTGTTAGTGACCAATAGCTCTGTATTAACCGCTAGCCACACCAGTTGTATCGGATGGGCAAATTCTGGACCAAAACGGTCATTATCTTCTAAGCTAAAACCCAGTCTTGATTTATAACAAGGGTGATACGGATGTCCAAAGTCCAAATAGCCTTCCAACTCATCGTAAGTCATCTCGTGTAGTTGTTTGATATGTTGCTGTCTATGGTGGCGTGATTGGCAATCATGGATGAACGTTTGACGTAATTCTTTGATAAAACTGTCTTTAAGCGTTGCCTCTTCTAATGGCATTAACACATCATTAATGACATCATCAAGGTGGACTGTTGTTTGCATACCTTGATAAGTTTTGGTTACAGGCGTATCAGATAAGCGAATCATGCCAAAGCTAAAATGCACTCGCCCAATGGCTTTATATACCACATCGTTCGGACACGTGATACTAAACTGAACCAAGCCCTGCTCAAGACTTGAACACTCAACCACACATACGTTTGACAAAATATCTTCAAACAATAATGCCTGTAACAACTGGCGGATAACCCGTTGCTCAACTTCGTGAATAATTGCAGTATCCAGTGGCGACTGCCACACTTGCAAAGCGTTAGATGTCAAAATATTCCCCTTAAATTTATGATTGTTGTTGATTGATAAAACTACTCGATGTTCTTGGTAATGCAAATGCAAAGGGCAAACTAAGCAATAACATCCCACCTATTAATAACAATAGCTCCTGTAAAATGCCGACCTCATTAACGGCTTGTGTTTGACGATAATTGACATACGCCATCGCAAGCCAAATCACCAACCCTGAACATATTCGGCGACTGATATTATTGAGCGATGCACCCTCTGTAACTTTATCAGCAGGCAGTTGGCTAAAACCAACGGTCGTGGTTGGGATATAAGCAAGCCCTACGCCCAATCCATGCACACAAACCCATATGACCACAGCAATGATAGAAATATCCACCAACTGCCAAGCCAAACCAAAACTTGCTGATGCGGTCAATATCACACCCCAACAACCGAGCAGTCTAGCACCCTGCTTGTCAACAATTTTGCCCACTAATTGCGTGGTAACACTCGCTATCAAGGTTGATGCCATCAACACCCACCCCGTCCATGTGGCAGGGTGGTGCATGACTTGTTGTATCAGCATTGGCAACAAGATTAAATACAGCATCAAGCCGATGGTTTGCGTCACACTGATAATGGTGCAATAGCGATAGATACGATTATCAAAAATGTTTACCTGTAACAAAGGGGTCGCATGGTGATATTCATAGAGCCACCAACGATAGCTACCATAACTCAGTATCCCACCCAGTCCGATCATGGCAACCATCATCCACTCAGAAAATTGAGCAGTATATTGATGAGCCACACGCTCCCACACAAAACCACCCAGTAGCAACAAGCAAAGCCCTAACAAGCCTTTTTTATCCAAGTTTCGTTGCTGGATTTTAGCTTGCTGATGTGGTAGATAATGCCAGACCAAAGCCCATGCCAATCCCATCAAAGGCAAATTGATAATAAACAACGCATCCCAGCCATACCACTTGACCAAGTACGCCCCAACCAATGGACCAACTGCCAAACCCAACATCACCACCATACCCCACAGCCCCATCGTCTGACCTTGACGCTGATGTGGTACGATTTGGTACAATATCCCTACCGACAAAGGAATCAAAATCCCCCCTGCTAGACCCTGTAAAAACCTTGCCCCAATCACCCAATCAATACTGGGTGAAAAATAACCCATCATTGACCCCAAACCAAAGACCGCAAGGGCAGTCAAATACAATGTTTTTCGGACAAAAATTGTCGCTAAATAACTCACCATGATTAGCCCGATTGCCATGGCAATCACATAAGCATTTAATACCCAACTAGCGCTCACTAGTGGAACACCAAACACTTGCATAAACAGTGGGATAGCGGGGTTTAATGCACTGTTGCTGAGACTGACGACTACACCGCCAAGTAGGAGCGAAAAAATCACAGCAGAATTTGACAGTGACTGTGGTGTGTGTTTTGACATATCAGCCATTACCCATACGACCCTAAGCTAGGATTACAAAGTATCTGTGATTGTTGGATAAAAACTTTGATAGCCATTTGATTGATAAAAATCCTCACGATGACAAAAGTACAAACTGGCTTTTTTCTCAGGCATCTCAATATAGCGTTGCAAAAAATAGCCAAATTGCTTTGTCACCCATTGATATAACTCAATGCTGCTATCTGGCTCTACCACAATTTTAGTTGCCTCAGTATGTTCAAAAATAAACTCTGAAATCAGCATCCCTGTCGGTTTTAGGTAGCCTCGACCCACCGCATCCGTATTACCCAACAATAAATGCCAGCCAATATCACTATCTTTAGCTTGGTAATAGCGAGCAAGACGGTCACGTTTGGCTTCATAAACTTCGGTATAGCCAATATCCACCCCATCGCAGACAACGATGTATAGACGCTGGTGGTCATCAGCAAGAGCTTTTTCGATATGGGCTTTAAGTGCTGGCATTGGCAGGTGTAATTGCCATTGAGCGACAACATGTTCGGCGTGCATCCATTGGTAAATCAATGGCATATCTTCAGGATAGCGTAACGCACGCAAGCAAAAGGTTTTTTGATAAAAATTTCGACTAAATTGATTGGGTAGCTGTGTCATCATCGCTGATTTCATTTATGGCACCTCATCATGTGACACATTGTTAGCATGACCGAAAGTTTGGAATACCGTCAAAGCTTGCGTATCAAAATAAGGCTCGCCCAAAATTTGATTGGCAATCACCCCTGCTCGATACGCCCCCAGCCCAAGGTCGGGTGTACCTATGCCATGACTGTGTAATTCTTGATTTTGTACAAACACTTCCCCAACATGCTCTGTTGATGAACCCAATATCAAACGATAATCATGGCTAATTTTGGGCTGTCCCAAAGTCGTTGTTGTCACTTCTGGCATCAGAGCATCCATACAACTTGGGAATTGATGTTGATAACCTGTTCCAGCGATAATACAATCATAAGTCTTTTGGCAAGACTGCTGTTGCTGACGTTGAAAAAACTGCACCGCTAAACGCTCATCGACTCTTACCACGGAATCAAGCTGACAGTTTGCCATCAAGGTGCAATGCTGAGGACGATTGCCGATAGTACGTTCATACAGTAGCTGATAAATATCTTGAATCGTGCTCATGCCCATGCCTTTATACATCAGACCTTGTTCACGCAGTAGTTGAGCCTTGATAGACTCATCCAAATGGTAGTAATACTCTGTATAAGCAGGGCTGAAATGCTCCAACCCAAGTGGCGAATACTCCATCGGAAAAAACCCTGACGACCGTGTTACCCAGTCTATCTCATAATTAAGCTTGCTATCGGTGTACTGCTGTTGCAACAGATGACGATACACTTCAGCTGAGGACTGCCCTGACCCGATAACCAAAATATGTGGAATATCGATGTGCTTTTTTAGTGCGGACAAATCAAACTGAAGGGCAAAGTTAGCAGAGTGCATACAACGATTAGGCATGTCATTAGCGACAGCCTGTAATACTTTCGGCAAGGTCGGCTGTGTACCTGTCCCAATGACCACATGACGAGCATGGTAGCGGTGACTGATGCCATTTTGTATGACAGTAACCACATAGCCCACGCCACAGCTGGATTTTTCGACACTTTTTACATGACTATCAAAAACCACATTGGGTAATTGATGAGCAGCCCATTGGCAATAATCATTGTATTCCTGACGAGGGATTTTGAAATTTTCTAAAAAATAAAACTTTAACAGTCTTTTTTTATGGCTTAAATAATTCAAAAAACCATACCGACTGGTGGGGGCAACCAACGTCACCAAGTCAGCAAAAAATGGGACTTGGAGCGTAGTTTTTGGTAACAACATTCCTTCATGCCAATTAAAATCACTATTTTTTTCAAAAAACAGAGAAGTTATATTAGAGGTTACTGCTTTTTTTGATTCATTCGCTTGCACAAGCAAGGCAGCCAAACTTAAATTAAAAGGACCTAAACCAATACCAATGACATCAAGCACAATGCACCCCATTATTTAATTGACGTGAATAAATAGGTTGTAATGGATTTGGCACATTGACATACACAGATTGGGTTTCAACAGGTGCAGTCAATTCATCCAACCCTTGCATACGGGTCAATAAATTACCCTTAAAAGGAAGCATGTCCTGTCTAAGCAATAGCTCAAATAACTCTCGATGAGGATAGCGTTGTTCTAATGCCATCAATCTATTGACGAGTTGCGTGAGTAGTTGCTCTTCGCTTGCCCAACCTGTACGTGCAATAGCAGTGATAAGTCCAAATAGATGGTTGGCGATAATATAATAAGCAAATCGCTCATTGGCAAAAAATTCAGGCACAACACATTCTGCCTCATCCATTAAGGCGGGTATTTCATCTATTAATGAGCCTGCGTACTCGGCAATATAGCCAAACCCTTGATTATCCCTTACCCACAATCGGCTTGGATAATAATCCTTTAACTCAAGCAAGCTATTTTGTTGATGGGCTTCAAACCCCAACCCATGTTCATAATAAAGCGACACTAATGGCTCAAATCCTACTTTTAAGTAGCTGTCAAACCAGTCGCTAGCAATGACTGTGTTATCTTGGGCAGTATTTGCTTTAATCGCTTGGAATAATGTCTTAATTCGATTGGTACATCGAGTCGGATGGTCTTGGCATAAACTGGCTAAATTTGAAACTTGTATAGATGGGTCAAATGGATTGTCCCTTAAAATACAAATGGTTTCATTAATAACCTCACCATCAATGGTGAGTGCAAGCCAAGCAGGGTCATTAATGACTGACAAGGTGGGGTATTGTTGTTTTAGACGTTTGCCAAACTCACTTCGCCAGATTTGACAAGCATAATAGCCACGCTGACACTCTTTGGCTAAATTGATTCTGACTGAATTGGTAATAGCAACTGATAGGGAAAGCTTGAACATCCAAGGGGCATCAAAACTGGCAAGCGTTCTGACCGAAGTGGTCGGTGATAGATACCAGCCCATTGCTCCTAACGGATAGATTTTTTGCTGTTGAAACAACGTTTCATACCAAGGTTGCTGTTGCAAAAATCTTGCTTGCCAAGGATGTAATGGCAACAACCGATAATCTGTGTGTTGCTGTAGCATTTTTTGCTGATAGTCTGTTAAATAAGGTGTGAGCTTAGTTAATAGCTCTTGATAAATATCTTCACCGTCCACCCAGTTACCTGTAACATAATCTGACTGCACCAACCAATAGTTAAGTTGGAATTTACTTTGTGTTTCAGGGGCGTATTGCTCCCATTCTTGTGCATAAAAACCATCTCGACCTTTGGGCGTTGGGTGCATGGTGTGACCATATATGAGATTTTGTTCCGTCTCCACAAAATTTAATTCTGCACTGACAATATCATCAATATTATCTAAACGATGGGTAAGTATCTTGCCTAACCCTTCATAACTTTGTAACCAACGCCCTAACACCTCATGTGATTTATCAGTAGTGGATTGGGTGTTAGATGATAATTGATAATAAGCAATACTTTGTAATACCAATGTTGCCACTGTTGATGCAGTGTAATCACAGCTTTGACCATTCAAAAATACCGTCGGCTCTTCCGAAAATCGTACATTACCTAGCTGACTTACCTTGTCAATAGGCACTCGTAATAACATTGACGTAGGCAACAAAGGCACTTCAAGTAAGGGTTGACGTTGTGAAAAATTTAAACACGCTTCATTTTGCTCTGAAACCTCTATATAACGCCCGACCCCAAGTTCATAGCAATAAGCGTTGATTAGATTTTGTAAAGCCAACCGATTTTGAATCTCAGTCTGCAACATAAATTTCCCTAAAATTTAAATGATAATGATTTTTAGTTTTCAAATGATAATCATTATCATTTAATTCTTCAACTATTTATTTTTTATTTATGATAATTGCATTAACTTTTACCCAAAATTCAAAAAATCGAGCGTTAAGAAATGGTGTCGAATATTTGAGATACCCTAATAATGTCCAAAAAAACGCTCGTTTTTTGGATAGGTTTCCTATCATCAAGCTGATAAATTATCGACAAAATTCCTTAATTTACCTTAGCATATTATTTTCTCCGTTTTCTGTTCTAACCCCTATATAATCCGAATTCTGAGATGCACGCTGATTGAACCGTCCCGGGATTGTCGGAGACCCAAAACTCTGAGACAGTACCCTTATGAAAAGCAAACAATACAGGGCAGAAGTTAAGAAAAGAGCCATCGAATTACTCATCGAATCGCAAAAAGATTATCCCTCACTGTGGGCGGCCATCCAAGCCATCGCCCCCAAATTCGGGTGTACCCCTGAAACCCTACGCTCATGGCATCAAAAGCACCTACCTAAGCAAAATCCTGTGACCGTTACTACTCAAAGCCAAGCTGCTCGTATCGCTGAACTTGAGCGAGAAAACCGAGAACTCAAACAAGCGAACGAAATCATTCGCAAGGCAGCCGGTATTGAAGCCCAGGCGGAGAAGGGCCGCAAACCCAAGTGATGGTCAAATTCATTGATGATGAAAAACAAAAATATGGGATCGAGCTGATTTGCAGAATACTGCCAATTGTCCCATCCACCTACTATCGCATCAAAGATGCACAAGACAACCCAGAAAAGCAAAGCCGACGTAAACAAAGCGACAAGCACCTCATGGCACAAATCAAACAGATTTGGCAAGCCAGTGGCTGTCGCTATGGCATTCGTAAAGTCTGGCATAAGCTTAAGCAGGATTGTATGCCCAAATTAGGTCGTTGCACCGTTGAACGCCTGATGAAACAGCTAGGCATACAAGGCGTATGGCGGGGCAAAGGCAAAATTACCACCAAACAGCGACCAGGACAACAAAGTCCCGATGATTTGGTCAAACGCAACTTTAGCGCAGATGCCCCAAACAAGAAAAGACGCTTGCGGAGCAGTGCTCCTCAGGTCGCTGATTTTACCTACATTAAAACTAAATCAGGTTGGGTCTATGCTGCCTTTGTGATTGACGTATTTAAGCGAGTTATCGTGGGTTGGAAAGTATCGAATCATATGGACACTCAGCTGGTCTTAGATGCCCTAAATCAATCCTTAGACGCTAGAGGTAGACCAAGCGGGGTAATTCATCATTCTGATAAAGGTAGTCAGTATCTATCGATTAAATATGGTGAACGGCTTAAACAATCGGGGCTTGCTGCATCAGTCGGCACGACAGGCGATTCCACTTCGGGCATAGCCCTACGTCTTGCACTCGGGCAAAGCAGTGCTTTGCTATTCCTCGCTCAGATAATGCCCTAGCTGAAAGTGTGAATGGGCTATATAAAGCGGAGGTGATTGATTATTTGGAACAGGAATGGGATGGCGTAAATGATGTTGCTCTAGCANTGTCGCCTGAACGAGGATTAGCGAAGCACTGCTTCGCCCGAGTGCAAGACGGAGAGCTAGGCTCGTAGTGGATGCGGAAAATATCTACTATTGTTCATTAATTCCGTCAGGCTATGCTGCCTGACTCAAGTAAACTTGTCTCCGATAAACTCGGGACGGTTCATACTCTCGACTAATTTTTATAAATCACCGATATTACTAGCTTTAAATTTATCATAAAATTAGCTTTTGAATTTTGAGTTTTGAGTTTACTAGAATGAATAGCTTATTAAGCGTTGAGAGTGGTGGAGTCTAATAAAATTTATGGGCTGTTAATAAATACATGTGTAGTTAATTGAGCTATAAAGGTTGAAGAGATGGAATGGACAAACACACCGCCTAATCTTATTCGTCAAGCAATTCGTGAACAAAAACTTATTGCACCAACGAGCGGTATGGCAAAAGGGTATATTCAGGCTAATGTAGTTATATTACCTCAAACATATGCTTATGACTTTTTACTATTCTGCCAAAGAAATCCAAAGACTTGCCCACTTTTAGATGTTTCAGATGTAGGCAAACCTAGTTTCCCAAAATACGCTCCACAGGG
The DNA here is from genome assembly GCA_014647715.1 of Streptomyces cinereus. GTDB lineage: Bacteria > Pseudomonadota > Gammaproteobacteria > Pseudomonadales > Moraxellaceae > Faucicola > Faucicola cinerea. The sequence continues at coordinate 10,420 of BMPS01000020.1, read as the reverse complement.
TGATATTAGAAATGAAGTAGGTCTGTATTTTGTTTACAAACGAGGAAAATTGGTTGAAAAACCTTATGATATCAGTGATTTATATGATGAAAAAATGGTGTCTTTTTTAATTGGTTGTAGCTTCACCTTTGAGCATGCGATGCTTGAAGCAGGTTTACCCGTTAGACATATTGAGGAAAACCATAATGTACCTATGTATATCACTAATATACCAACATTACCCGCAGGTATTTTTCATGGAGCAACCACTGTCAGCATGCGTCCTATGACGATGGCACAAGCTATCAAAGCCACTGAAATAACCTCAAATTTTAAAGCTACCCATGGTGCACCTATCCATATCGGTAATCCAGAATATATTGGTATTAAAGATATCTCAAGTCCAGATTTTGGTGAAGCTTCCACTATACAAGCGGGAGAAATTCCTGTATTTTGGGGTTGTGGTGTAACACCGCAATCCGTGTGCCTAAGTGCTAAACCAGAATTAATGATTACCCACGCCCCTGGCTTTATGTTCATTACTGATATTAAAGATAGCGAAATTTTATATTGATAAAATTGCTAAAAGTAAAATACATAGAATTTACAGTAAAAAGGAAAATTCTTTACCTAATTTTTTAAGGATAAACATGAGCACCCCATCTGATAAAGAATCAACAACCCATCGCCCATCAATAACAACCGTGCAAAAATCTGCTATTTTGGGTGCTGCCTTTTTAATGGCAACATCTGCGGTGGGTCCAGGATTTTTGACCCAAACCGCCACTTTTACCGAAAAGCTTGGGGCAAGTTTCGGTTTTGTTATTTTAGTCTCAATTTTGATGGATATCGGGGTACAGCTAAATGTTTGGCGAGTGGTGACTGTTTCTAAGTTGAAGGCTCAAGAAATCGCTAACTTGGTATTTCCTGGCATGGGATATGTATTAGCCTTTTTAATTATTATGGGTGGCTTGGCATTTAATATCGGCAATATTGGTGGGGCAGGATTGGGTTTTCAAGGTATGTTTGGCATGTCGCCTGTGTTGGGGGCTATGATTAGCGGTATCATTGCGATTGGTCTGTTTTTGTTTAAAGAAGCAGGAAAAGCCATCGATAAATTCGCCCAATTGATGGGTTTTGTGCTTATTATCTTAATTTTTTATGTGGTGTTTAAAACCAATCCACCATTTGGCGAAGCGATTGTGAGAACAGTTGCCCCAAGTAAGCTAGATGCTATGGCAATTGTGACTTTGGTCGGTGGCACGGTTGGTGGTTATATCACTTTTTCGGGTGCCCACCGCTTGCTAGAAGCAGGCATTACAGGGGAAGAGAATCTGCCTTCAGTTAACCGTAGCTCAGTTTCAGGGATTTTGATTGCTTCGTTTATTCGTATCTTTTTATTCTTAGGTGTACTTGGTGTCGTAAGCCAAGGCATCCCATTAATTAAGGATAATCCTGCATTAACACCGTTTCAATATGGTATAGGTGACCTAGGTAAGGTAATTTTTGGTATGGTAATTTGGGCAGCGTCGATTACTTCGGTGATTGGATGTGCATACACTTCGGTAACGTTTTTGACCAATTTTAGTGATTTTATTGAACGCAATAAACGCTTTTTTGTGATTGGTTTCATCACTATCTCGACACTTATCTTTATGACCGTTGGTAAACCTGCTCAAGTTTTGGTATTGGTAGGTACGCTCAATGGCTTGGTATTGCCAATTGCGTTGGTGATTATTTTGCTTGCTGCCTACCGCAAAAATATCATTGGAAACTATCGTCACCCTGTGTGGATGGCAATCTTTGGATGGATTGTAGCAATTGCCATGTCGATATTGAGCGTCATTACCATCAGTAAATATTTGGCAGGATAAGTCTAGGATAAACGTATATGAATATTGATATCAACCAATTGGCTAAGCTGATTAAAATCGCTGAACAAGCCAACATTGACGAAATTGAGATACGAGAAGGGCAAACCAATATTCGTATTACTTGTCGTCATGCGTCTTATCAGACACCCTATCAACCAGATAGAGTATTACAGGAGGTTGCTACGCCTATGTTTTCAGTAGCACCGCAACCCTTTACGTTAAATAGCAATGAAAGTATTTTGGCTAACGGTGCAAACAAATCGGAAGCCATCGCTTACCCAAGCGAGAGTAACACCCAGACTATCGTATCGCCAATGGTTGGTACGTTTTATCGCAAATCCAGTTCAGAAAGTCCAGCCTTTGTGGAAGTTGGGCAAAGCGTAGCAATCGGTGATACCTTGTGTATTGTGGAAGCGATGAAAATCATGCACGAAGTAAAAGCTGAGCAAACAGGTACGATTCAAGCGATTTTGGTGAATGATGGTGATATGGTGGAATATGCCCAGCCATTATTTAGCATTGTTTGATTCGTTTAACCTATAAATTTTTGTCGTAAGGACTACTTTCTTCATGACCGTAACCACAAGTTTTCATCAATTTTCCCAGCTAAATACGCCAAAACTTTTTGACAAAATTTTGATTGCCAATCGTGGGGAAATTGCCCTACGTATCATCCGAGCGTGTAAACAACTGGGCATTACATCCGTTTTGGTGCATTCAGAAGCTGATAGAGATGCGTTGCCTAACCGTCTTGCAGATGAAACTGTGTGTATTGGTCCTGCCAATGCCACTCAAAGTTATCTCAATCAACAAGCAATTCTGGCAGCCGCCGACTTAACCCATGCTGATGCCATTCATCCAGGCTACGGTTTTTTGGCAGAAAATGCCGATTTTGCCGAGCGTATCGAGCAAGCAGGACTGACGTTTATTGGCCCTAGTGCCGACAATATCCGCCAAATGGGCGATAAAGTTGCTGCTAAACAAGCTATGCTAGCCGCAGGTGTACCCTGTGTACCAGGCTCAGATGGATCGTTGCCAGACGATGATAACCAAATTTTGGCAATTGCAGAACAAGTCGGTTATCCTGTGATTATTAAAGCAGCAGGCGGTGGTGGTGGTCGTGGTATGCGAGTGGTAACCCGACGAGAGGATTTGATTAGCTCGGTTGCTATGACCAAAAAAGAAGCGGATGCTGCTTTTGGCAATCCTGTGGTATATATGGAGCGGTACTTACAACAGCCCCGTCATATTGAGATTCAAGTGATTGCTGACCACTACGGTCATGCGGTACATTTGGGTGAGCGAGATTGTTCTAGCCAACGCCGTCACCAAAAAGTGGTGGAAGAATCTCCTGCACCGCACATCACTGAGACCGAACGCCAAAAAATCGGACAAGCTTGTGTCAATGCATGTCAGTACATGGGCTATCGGGGTGTGGGTACGTTTGAATTTTTGTATGAAAACGGCGAGTTTTTCTTTATTGAGATGAATACCCGTATTCAAGTGGAACACCCTGTCACCGAATTAGTCACAGGCATAGATTTAATCAGCGAGCAAATCAAAGTGGCCGCTGGTTTTGAGCTTGGTTTTAGCCAAGCAGATATTGCGCTACAAGGTCATGCGTTTGAATGCCGTATCAATGCTGAGCATCCTTTTACCTTTATGCCTAGTGCTGGCAAAGTCAACTATTGCCATCTCCCAGGGGGCAATGGGGTGCGTGTGGATAGTCATATCGAATCAGGTTATCTGATTCCAACCCATTATGATAGCTTGATAGCCAAAGTGTGTGTCCATGCGAAGACTCGGGGCTTGGCACTGCAAAAAATGCAGTCTGCTCTGCATGAACTGACGGTGACTGGCATTATGACCAATAAAGCATTACATCAACGCTTTTTGGCGGATACAGGGTTTCAAGCGGGTGGGACGAGTATTCACTATTTAAGCCAATGGCTTGAGAATAATCAAAACACGCTACAAGTTACCGCCGACCAACTACAAGCACCAAATTCTTAAATGAGTAACGAATTTCAATAAACCAATGGTTAAATAATATAAGGTTATGACCCAACAACAATCAATGACAACCCAATCCACCGCAACCCATACATGGCAAATCTGCAACGAGCGATGTTTGACTTTGTTTTTGCCCAAACCTGTTACCCTTGAGCAACAGCAATTATGTTGGGGATTGGCAGAAAAAATTCCCCAACTCGATGATATCAAAGCGTGGATAAAAGAAACGGTAGTCGGTATGAACACGCTAAGTGTCTATACCCAAGACTTGACTGCCCGTCAGCTACTTCAATTGCAATATTTTCTACAAACAATTAGTCATGACAGCCAATTTATCAAAAAAATCGACGGTCGGCATATCGAAATTCCTGTGCGATATGGTGGTGAGTATGGCCCTGATTTATTGGATTTAGCCCAACAAAAAAACATGACCGTGCGTGAATTGGTCGAACGTCATACTGCACCGATTTATACCGTGTATTTTATGGGTTTTCAACCTGGGTTTCCGTATTTAGGCGGATTATCGCCCGAACTGTATTCGCCTCGTCATGCGGTCCCACGTCTACAAGTTCCTGCAGGCTCAGTCGGCATTGGTGGTGAACAAACAGGTATTTACCCATTTGCATCACCAGGGGGTTGGCAGTTGCTTGGGCGTACCGAATTGCCTCTATTTAATTTAAAAAATGAGCAACCGACCTTGCTCCAAGCAGGCGATACCTTAAGCTTTGTCGCCATTGACGTGATTGAGGAGCGTTTATGAAAATCACCGCAATGACAGCGATGGCAAGCTTGCAAGATATGGGGCGTTTTGGTCACAGACGATTTGGCATTGGCACAAGTGGTGCGATGGATAGTTGGGCAATCAAGGCAGGCAATGCTTTATTGAACAATCCAGATAATACGGTGGCAATCGAGGTGACATTGGGCGGTATGACACTTGCATTTGATGATAGCGATGTGGATGCGACTACAGGGGAGATTAGTGTCTGCTTAACTGGGGCGTTGTACGAAGCCTATGTGACTGATACAGCCAAGCAAACACGAGAGCGAGTACCCAATGGTTGGCGAATTGCCATCAAGGCAGGGCAAACTTTGGAACTGGTAAGAGCGATTCAAGGCATGCACGGCTATATTTGTATCCAAGGTGGTCTTGCCGTTGAACAGGTGCTAGGCTCAGCAAGCACCAATGCCAAAGCAGAATTTGGGGGCTATCATGGTCGCTTGTTAAAAGTGGGTGACGTGTTAAGCGTCACAAACACGCAACGTCCCAAGCTATCTCAAATTGGCATGGCGCAATTTGAAGATGATTATCATGATTTATATAAAAACGCAAAACCAATAATTCGTATTGTCAAAAATAGTGAAACGGACTATTTTACCCGTGATTCGCTGTTACAACTCACTAAGCAACCCTATAAATTACTAAGCAGTAGCAATCGCATGGGCTATCGCTTAGAAGGGGAGCAAACTTTGGCGTTGACCGAACCGCTACAAATGAATTCTCATGGGGTGGATATCGGTATGATACAAGTGCCACCGCAAGGTCATCCGATTGTCTTGATGGCAGATGCCCAAACCACAGGTGGTTATCCTAAAATTGCCAGTATTATTCAAGCCGATATTGGCAAATTTGCCCAGTTACGCTTTGGACAGTCTTGTCAGTTTCAGTGGGTAACACTTGATGAAGTTATAAGTGGCAAAAAAGCACGAGAACGCCATATTCAGCGTGTCAAAAATTTTGCAGAGGGGAAATAACAATGACAACAGCGACTTTAACGATTGATTTAAATGCCGATGTCTCCGAAGGTTGCGGTCAAGATGACAAACTGCTCACCATCGTCAGTTCTGCCAATATTTGCTGTGGATTGCACGCAGGTTCACCCAGCGAAATGCTCAAAACTTTAAAACTTGCCAAACAGCAAGGCTTACGAGTTGGAGCCCACCCAAGTTTTGATGATAGAGCAAACTTTGGACGCACTAATCATGAATTACCTGATGATGAGATTAAAGCGGTGTTGCTTTATCAGTTGGGGGCAATTCAATCGCTGTGTGATTGGGTGGGTGTGTCCCTTGATTATGTTAAACCGCATGGGGCATTATATAACCAAGCCGCCAAAGATGCCCATTTAGCCAATGTTATTGTAGAAACCATCAAAGGCTTTAATCCAAAGTTAGCTATCATGGGTTTATCGGGTAGTGAGCTGATTAAGGCAACACAGCAACATGGCATCGTTGCCGAATCAGAAGTATTTGCCGACCGCCGTTATGAAGAAAATGGGGCATTGGTTGCTCGGAGTCAGCCTAATGCGGTGATTGACAACGATGATGAAGCCCTTGCTCAAGTGTTACAAATGATAAAAGATAGTAGTGTCACTAGCGTCAACGGCAAAACCATAAAAGTACAAGCTGACAGTATTTGTCTGCATGGCGATAGTGAACATGCTGTACAATTTGCCAAGCGTATCCAAGCTGAATTACAACAGCAGGGCATTGCTATTCAGGCGAAATCTAATCTCAAGTAAACATAACTTACGGATACATTATGGACATTCAACATATTCAAGATATGGTCAGCCTGGTCGCTCATAGCCAACTTGCTGAAGTCGAAATCACAGTACAAGGTGATAGCATCCGTATTAAAAACAGCCAGTATGCTACTTTGCACAATAATCAGTTATCGCGTTCAAATGTCAAAGATACCGCCAAACAAGATGTTGATGAGGTTACAAATGATAATACCTATGTCATCAAATCAACCCATATCGGACGACTCAAGCTATCAGCCGATGCCATTAGTGAGCCTTTGGTAAAAGTTGGTGATAAAGTACAACAAGGTGATACCGTGGCTTATGTGGCATGTATGGCACAGCTGTTACCTGTAATTGCTGATAAAGCAGGCTGTGTATATTCGATATTGCTAGAAGACAATGATAAAGTAGAATACGGTACGCCAATAATTAAATTAACCTGAATTCGACATAAGAAATGATAAAAAAAAGAAGTCCAACATGCTAAAGTAAGTTCACCACAAACACCTTTAACCAGGACTTCTTACATGGACAATCTTGTAGAACTTTACTGAACCGTCCTGGTTTTATCGGAGACAGGTTTGCTTGAGTCAGGCAGCATAGCCTGACGAAATTAATGAACAATAGTAGATATTTTCCGCATCCACTACGAGCATAGCTCTCGCCTTGCGCTCGGGCGAAGCGATGCTTCGCTATTTCCTTGCTCAGGAGCAAACTACTGGCTGTCGGTGCTTACTGATTTGCACAATCGTGGCGTACAAGATATTCTCATCGCTTGCGTTGATGGGCTTAAAGGCTTCCCTGAAGCCATACAGGCTATCTTCCCTAACACCGAGGTGCAACTGTGTGTGATTCACCAAATCCGTAACAGTATTCGTTATGTCGCAAGTAAAGATCAGAAAGCTTTCATGCGTGATTTAAAGCCTGTCTATAAGGCAGTGAATAAGGAATCTGCTGAGTTAGCCCTTGATGAATTTGATAGGCTTTGGGGCAGTAAATACCCTGCTGTGATCGGTGTTTGTCAACATAGTTGTCACCCAATGTAAGACTAAGCCACTAAAACCTCAGTGGCATTAACCCGACTAGACAGACGCACAGGATTAAGGGCTGTTGGCTCAACAGGCGAACAATTTCTCACCGCTCTACCATTCCAGCGAGCAGGATTCACCTGCTTTGCCATCACCAGCACCGACTCACGTCTTGCTAGAATATCACCATCTTTAAGCGTATGACGCTCGTTTGGCGTCACAAAGTTGAGCCCACTATGCTTATGCTCAGCGTTATACCAACCCACAAAGCCATTCACCCACACCCGAGCATTGTCTAAACTATCAAAGCCATGCTCAGGGAAACTTGGCGCATACTTAACAGTACGAAACAGCGCCTCAGCAAACGGATTATCATTACTCATCCGAGGACGACTATAAGAGGTTAACACCCCAAGCTCATAGGCTTTCATTCGCAGGGTCTGCGACTTCATCGGCGCCCCATTATCCGAATGCGGTATCACCCCTGTCCCAATCGCTTTCTCATTAAGCAGGGTACGTTCTAGCAGTTTAGCCGCTAAATCACCCGCTTCCCTGTCATACACCTCGAAACCTACAATCTTACGGCTGTAGATATCCTCAATCATATACAGATAATAAAACTGTCCGCGTACCGTACTTGGTAAATAAGTGATATCCCAACAAAACACTTGGCAAGGCTTGGTGGCAATAAACGTCTCTGGCGGTTTACGAGGATTAGGGGCTTTGGCACGTCCTCGAGGCTTAAGTTGGTTGTGCGCCTTTAAAACACGGTAAAAGCTTGATTCTGAGGCATGATAAATGCCTTCATCAAGTAGGGTCATTCGTCCTCGTCTTCCCCCCATAGGGCATTGAGCTTTTTTCGCAAGATCAGTATGGCGGCTGCCTCCGCAAGCGCTTTGTCTTTGCGTTTGATTTCTTGTTTGAGTTGTTTGATTTGTTTTTGGTCTGCTTGCTGCTGTTTGCGATTTAGGCTGGTTTGTTGTTCGCTTGTGCTAAAGCCTGTGAGGGTCTGTGTTTTCCATTGGGCGATTTGTTCAGGGTAGAGCCCTTTGCTGCGACAGTATTCGGCAAGCTCAGTCTCATTAAGCCTAGCGGTGTCAATAATGATGGTGAGCTTGGTCTCAGGGCTTAATTCTTTGGTTTTATCGTTGGTCGGCACGGCTTTCCCTTGGCGTTTAGCTTGATGACGCCAATTATATAGGGTTTGTTCGGCGATGTGTTCGTCTCTCGCAAGCTTTGCTATGCTAATAAGGTTAGGTGATAAAAGTTTGTTTAGTATGGCTTGCTTGCGTTCTGCACTGTATTGTGCCATGGTTGTCTCCTTTTCCCCCATTTGGGTTGTTTAGGTGGGGGTGACAACTATTCTGACAGTGGGGGGAGACGTCGTCCATCCCATCAAGGGCTCAAGGTTCTGCGGGCGTGACGGTTCGAACTCCAGAACCCAGTGTCGGGATCGTGGCGCGGACGTGGCGGCCGCGCGCGCGGGTCGGTAAATGATGGCGGTTGGCACATCATGAGAACGAAGGTTGGTTCCGGGAATTGTTGGTGCGAATGGCGGGCGGTTATGTCCTTGCATCATCTTTCGAATCTCCTTTCTTCTGTTTATTGTTGGCTGCATTTGCGTCTGGCTTGGACTTTGAGTGCTCGATGTCGTCCAGCCGCTCGATCTTGCGTGAGTTCGCCATGATCGTTTCTGCAGCCGACCGAAGCGCTTCAGGGTCGTTGTCGCTGCTGATGTCCGAACGCATCGCAATCGTGACTTCAGCTACGGCATGCATCACCTGTTCTGCGTCATTGCCGTTCAACTGGCCATCCTCAAGTCCATCAACAAGCAGATCAAGAACGCGTCGGAACGCTTCGACAACTGGCGCGCTGCCGACAACGGCAAGCCTGTGGCTGATGACCCTGAGTTCATCAATGAGCGCAGAATCATAACGTTCACGCTCCACGATTTCAGCAACCTTTTCGATGACGCGCATATATGTGTCATGCTTTTGTTGAAAAAGAAGAACTTGCCCTTCTTTTCTTAACTCAAGCTCAGTCTGGCGATTGAGGAGCACAGCTGTCAGATAGATAGTGACAGCTGCACCCAGGAACACTAGGATCATCTCTTGGGCAAAAGGAACGTTTTCACCAACAAAGTATAAGCCGCGGTAGGCTGCGTAACCTACGCCCACTAAAACAATGGAAATTACCAGGTAGGCGACGTCCCTGCCGCGAAAGCTCGTCTTTACCGGTGGCTTCATGGGTTGGCCTTTCTTAATCATTTCTAACTCCAATTAACTAACAACTTTGACAAGCATAGAGCTTGAGCGTGCATATACTATCAAATCAGTAATCAAGATACTCTTTGATAGGACGGTTTTTAAACTGCGTAGCATCTTTCTTCAGTCGATTAACCATTTCAAACTCCCAATCTTCTTTGTTCTGGCCTGCTGGACTGGTAGGGCTAACCATATGATTGTAATCAGTCATAAACTGAGGATTTCGAGCAATACGGCCAAGTTGCTTGTCATTCAAACCGTCTATAGTAAACATATCAGCAGTATCACCATCTCTTCGTGATTCTATTGCTTTCTTAAGTTTGGGCTTGGGCTTAGCTTTGAATTTAAATGTAAACCCTTGTTATCGTTTAAAATGAAAACCACCAACTTGTTCAGTGGTTTTATCTCATTTGGCATTCAATAATAACCAGTATTATTAGATTCAATAAAACCCTATCAACAAATAATTAGCCAAGCCTCATCTCTCTATTTTTTTGTTATTTAATAAGCTGTATAAAATGTTAAATATTCTTATATCAAACTTGGAACATTGTAAAAGTATTTTTAAATATGACTACTGATATTTAGCTAACTTAAAATTTTTGCTTATGCTTTTTAGGGAAGTAATGCTCAATTTTGGCATTTAAGATGTCCAAATCAGTTTCAACTTTGATGTCTTGGGTTAGTGTTGTTAAATGCTCTTTTGCAACGTCATCAAAATCACGCATCCACTG
>BMPS01000019.1 GCA_014647715.1 Streptomyces cinereus | reverse complement strand
TTTAACAACCATTTGGAGATTTTATCCATGATTTAGCCATTGTTTTGCTTATTTCATTGCCATTCTTTGTTATTTTTGGTTTGGTGGTATGCCTCGAGCAAAGGGGCTGTTTCGTGCAAAGGTCTCTATTATTTAAATCAGCTAAAGATTTTTTTCTAACTTTTTGGAAACTTTTACAGAAATCATTTCTTAAGCTAAGTTCAGAGTAGAGATATATGTTTAAGTTAAATAGATACGAAGCAATGAAGTTAAATATCTCAATTTTATGATTTAAACTATCTACTTTTTTTAATTTCAATAATTTTTCTAAAAATAATTGATCTAATGGTAAAACTTGACACTCATCTATTTCATTTTTTAGATCAAAAAATGATGATATACCTCTATAATTTAAGTTATTTCTCATGGTAGAGGGAAATTGAACATCATTAAATTTAAATAAATCTAAAAATTTATTAATGATTAATTTTTCTTCATTAGTAGAATTTATATAAAACTGATTCAATATATAATCAAAATGTTCCCAAGATGCTATATGTACTGATTTATCTTTTGAACTTAGATCTAATATTAGATTACCATACTCATTAATTCCTTTTAAATTGAAATAATAATTACCTGTAGGTAAGTTAATGGCTTGAGATTGTGTGACTATGCTGAAATCATTAAGCTTTTTTGTATCTGCTTTTGTTAAATAAATGAAGCCACAATCAAGAAACCTATAAAGTAATGTAAGAGAAAAAAAAGATAAATAATATAAAGTCACATATTTCCATGACATTGAAATATTCTTTAAATTTTTAAAATCTCTGTAGTGAATTAAAAGCTTGGTATAGAATAATTCGATTTCACAAAAGATTGATTTGTAATAGTCAGATTGAGAAATTTCAATTTCTAAATTATTACCTGATAACTTATTCAGAGTAATTAATTTAGTAGTTAAGACATCTCTAATATTCCAATGATCTACCTTATTTGTTTTGATACCATAATGAACCTTGGGAATAATATGATTATTCCTTATAAAATAAAAATTACCATCAAAAAAATTCATCTAGAAAATACTTTCACTATTTAGGTTAATATATCTTTTATTATATTCATTTAATTCTTTCCGCATATCAGATACAACTTTTGAATAAGTTGCATTAGAAGTGCCTATATAACTATCAAAGTTTATCTTCGAGATTGGATCTAATATATTTACAATAGAGTCAACTTTAAAGTCACTATAGCTTCTTAAACACTTATCAACTACTTCATTAAAAATTGCAAATAATGCTCTAAAAAGAATAGAATTAGTGAGTTTTGCCTTTTCTGATTTACTATTTCTAAAAACTATTTCGGCAGCTTCAAGAAAATTTCTGACACCTTTAAATATAGTTTCAATATCTTTATTATGAAAAAAACCATTTTCAAATAATTCATTTGTTGCTTGATTAAAAGAAACTCTAGTAATTCTGCCTACTTTGCTTTTAGCGGGAGATAGCAACCCAGCTAAAACACTATCATTATTTAACTTATCAAATAATTGTCTTTGTAAATCTTCTTTTTTTGTTTCTCTACCTGATAAATTTTTGATGTCAAGAAGTAGGGTGGTTGGGACACCTTTCTGTGTGGTATTTATATCAATAAATAATGTAACTTCTTTAGTAGCATTCAAGTCGTTAAAAATGATAACAGGCATCTGATATGTTTTCTCAGCTTTAATAAGTCCATATAGTCTATGTTGCCCATCTAAAACCATGAAACTATTTTGATGTGTTTCAAATTTAAGTTGTCCACTTTTTTTATCGTAAATTAATTTTGCATTGCGTTGGGCACTCAAAATTAATGCTGAAGGAATTACTCCATTCAGAGTATCTAAATATTTAGCGATATCTCTTGCTCTACTTTCGTTTAATGATCTCTGAAAGCCTTTTATGGGATCTTCATCTCTTCGTGAAACAAAACAAATCTCTCTAAGAATATCATTTGGAAGTATAGTTAAAAAGAATGTTTGATTATTTTGAGTGCATTCAAGAGCGTTAAATTTTACGGTTGACATAATATTCCTTAGAAAATAGGTAAATTTTTAGAATTATCATATTATTTCTGCTTTCTCGGTGGCAAACCCGTATGTTGCGTTTGGAAATTGCCTTTTTTCGGTTTATTTGGTTTTTTACCAAAACTGGTCGGTGTTGGTTTTTTACCCGACTTTTGAGCCGTGTTATCCTTAGCACTACGCTTGACCGAATCACCGCCTGCTGAGCTGTTTTTCTTTCTTGCCGACTGGTACACCTCCTCGCCCTCAAGTTTAGGATTGTATGGCGGAATTAAACACTGACTACCATGCCCAATCAAATCTTCACGCCCCAAGTCTTTGAGCGATTGACGCAGCAGTGCCCAATTTTTGGGGTCGTGGTAACGTAGATACGCTTTGTGTAGTTTACGCTGTTTACCCGATTTGACGATTTCCACGCCTTCGCTGTCACGGGTGACTTTATGCAGCGGGTCTTTGGCAGTATGATACATGGTAGTAGCAGTTGCCATCGGGCTTGGGTAAAAGGCTTGCACTTGGTCGGCACGAAAGCCATTGCGCTTGAGCCAAATTGCCAAGTTCATCATGTCCGTGTCGGTGGTGCCAGGGTGCGCGGCAATAAAATACGGAATCAAATATTGCTCTTTACCTGCTTCACGGCTGTATTTGTCAAACATCTGCTTGAAAGTATCATACGTCCCCATACCCGGTTTCATCATTTTGGAGAGTACATTGGTTTCGGAATGTTCGGGGGCGATTTTGAGATATCCGCCGACATGGTGGGTGACCAATTCTTTGACATATTCGGGGTCTTTGACCGCCAAATCATAGCGCAAGCCTGATGCAATCAGGATTTTTTTCACCCCTTTGATATCACGAGCTTTACGGTACAGTTGGGTGAGATGACTGTGGTCGGTGAGTAAGTTGTCGCAGATATCGGGGTATACGCAGGACGGTTTGCGGCAGTTTTTCTCAATGGTATCGTCTTTGCAATGCAGACGGTACATGTTGGCAGTCGGTCCACCAAGGTCAGAAATTACCCCGGTAAATGACGGCTCGGTGTCGCGGATTTTTTTGATTTCGCCTAAGATAGACTCTTCTGAGCGGTTTTGGATAATGCGTCCTTCATGTTCGGTAATCGAGCAGAAGGTACAGCCGCCAAAACAGCCGCGCATGATATTGACTGATAATTTAATCATGTCGTAGGCAGGAATTCTTGCGTTGCCGTAGCTAGGATGGGGCAAACGGGCATACGGCAAATCAAAGATATAATCCATCTCTTCCATGGTAAGTGGAATAGGCGGCGGATTGAGCCATACATCAATGTCGCCATGTCGCTGCACCAAGGCGCGGGCGTTGTGCGGATTGGTTTCTAGGTGCAAAATACGGTTGGCATGGGCGTAAAGTACCGGGTCGGATTTGACTTGCTCAAAGTCGGGCAAGCGAATCACGGTTTTGTCACGGGGCGGCAACGGGCGTTTGTGTTTTAAGGCGTTTTTATTGGGGTCTTTGAGGTTGACCACTTGGATGTCTTGGCTTTCAGCGACCTTATCAGCATTGAGCACTTTGTGTTCGACTTTATCCGCCACAAACCCTCTATATTGACTCTCAAGCGTTTTTTCTTGTTCGATGTGACAGTCGCCCACATCTTCCATCATCACATACGGATTGATAATCGGGTCAACGCGCCCAACGGTGTCGACGTCGTTACTGGCGATTTCTATCATATCGCGTTGCCAGTGTTTTTTGGTTTGTGTCGACAGATACGCGGTGCCACGCACTTTGGCAAGGTCTTCAAAACGGTAACCTTTGGCAAGTGCATGTACAACATCGACAATCGCCCGCTCGGCATTGCCATACAGCAAAATATCAGCGCGGCTATCCATCAAAATGCTACGGCGCACTTTATCTGACCAATAATCATAATGGGCGATACGGCGCAGCGAGCCTTCAATCCCGCCCAAAATAATGGGCACATCGGGATAGGCTTCACGGCAGCGCTGGCTATATACCACGGCCGCACGGTCGGGGCGTTTGTCGGGGGCATTGTCTGGCGAGTAGGCATCGTCACTGCGAATGCGTCTATCGGCAGTGTAGCGGTTAATCATGCTGTCCATATTGCCTGCGGTGACGCCCCACGCGATGGTCGGTTTGCCAAGTGTCATAAAAGCGTCTTTGCTCGTCCAGTCTGGCTGGGCGATGATACCGACGCGAAAGCCTTGCGACTCTAACAGTCTGCCGATGATTGCCATACCAAAGCTTGGGTGATCAACGTAGGCATCGCCTGAGACGATAATGACATCACAGGCATCCCAACCAAGGGCATCCATTTCGGCTCGGCTCATCGGCAAAAATGGCGCAGGCTCAAAGCAGCTTGCCCAGTGTTTGTCATAGTCAAATAGGGCTTTGGTGCCTTGTTTAAAGGCTTTGTTGGCAATAGTTTCGGCGGACATAGGCTTGGATATTAAATAAAATGAATATGGCTCATTTTACCATGAATCAATTTTGCGATGGGGGTTTATGGGGCGAAATAACAAAAAAACCTGATTAAATTAGTCGGGTTTAATTAAAGGGTAAGGCGATTCAGTATTTTTGTAAGAATTAACGGAAAAAATGACTGTCAAATGGCTAGATGGTGATTAAAATGGAGGGTAATGGAAGGTATTGAATATCGACCTAGTATTTAAACCAAAATAAACCAATCGCAGCTTGTTAAATAGATAGAAGCTTTTTAAATAACGGGTAGTTTTCAACTTTTTGCTCATTTTTATTCAGCTTTTTAATCAACTTTTTAATCAATAAACCAATACTGATTCACCCTGATTTTATGCTAGTTTAATGCTAAAATGAGATATCAAGGTTGTTAAAATGATGCTATGACCGATACTTTTGCTGATGCCCTAGAAGCGCTTGATCCGCTAACACCTGAACCTGCCAAGCTTTCGCCCCCGACAGAGTCGAAGCCTAGACGGCGGTTGCCGTATATGGCGTATGAACACCAGCAGCAAATCACCCGTCTGTGTGTGCGCTGTGGGCTGCTACTCATGCAATATGGGGCAGAATCGGCAACGGTAACAGATTTGTGCCGCCGATTGGGGTTAGCGTTGGGGTTGGCTAGCGTGGAGTGTGGGATTGCCTATAATGGCTTGACCATCACCACAATTTATAATAACCGCTGTATTACCACCTTGCGCGCGTCAACCACCCATGCCATCAATGTCAATATCATTGTGCAAATTCAGCGAATTGTACTGGATTTGGAAAGTATGCCGGTGACGAGTACCCTAGAGCACGCGACCTATCGATTTGATGAGATTGATCGGGAAACTTATCCTGCCAAGATGGTCGCGCCGATGGTCGGTGTGGCGTGTGCCTGCTTTGCGTATTTGGCAGGAGGCGATATACTGGTGTGTTTGGTGACTTTTATTGCGAGCATGATGGGGTATTCGCTGCGGCTATGGCTGAGTAACCGCAATTTTAATCCCTTTATATCCGCGCTCATAGCGGCGTGTTTTGGCTCTATCTTCGCCAGTACCGCGCTGTTATTGGGGATTGGTAACGACCCGCATATTGCTATGGCATCAAGTGTGCTTTGGTTGGTTCCCAGTTTTCCTTTGATAAATTCATTATCGGATATGCTCAAGGGTTATATGAATATCGGTATCGGGCGCTTTATGTTTGTGATTATCTTGACGTTATCGAGCTGTATCGGCATCGTGCTGTCATTGTTACTACTAAATATCAGTCATTGGGGCGTGGGTTGATGAAAGCGTTTGATAAAATTCTATTGCCAATATTGGGTAGGGTGAAAAATGGCGATTGATGCGATTGCCTTGATACGCGCAGCAACTTTTGCTTGCTTGATGACGCTTGGCTGGACACTGCTTGTCAATGTGCCGCGCCGCTATATTTGGCAATGCTTATTGTTGACCGTGCTGGGTTACGGACTTAGAGAACTCTTAAAACAACTGTCAGTCAATTTGATACTAGCGACATTTGTGGCAGCGGGTATTTCATCCTTTGTGGCAATTTATTTGGCAAAAAAATATTTACTCACCCCAAAGATGATTTTGGTGCCTGCCATGCTGTGTATGATGCCAGGGATTACCGCGTACAAAGCTATGATTAGCTTTGTACAGCTAGGCTACTATGGCTACAATCCACAAGTATTTACCCAAATGATGGATTTTAGCTTCAATGCGATATTTGTGACCGCTGCGTTGGTGTTTGGCATTTCGTTGCCGACGTCATTTTGGTATCGCACCAAGCCCATTGTTTGAGCCCATTGTCTGATGGCGCAGTAATCTAACTAATCTAACTGGATTTTAGTGCCTACCTTGGAAAAATTCATCACAAATTGACTTTTAAAGCGTCGGACATTGTTTTCATAAGTTAAATTATCACGGGTAAAACGGTGATATTCCGCCATATTTTTGGCATGTACCAATAGCAAAAAGTCATAATCCCCTGAGATTTCATAACAACTCATCACGTTGGGCAATCGGCTCATCAGGCGCTCAAAGCCATGCTGCAGCGCGGTATTTTGTTTTTCCATTTCAATCAGCACAAACGCGCTTAAATCAAAGCCCAATTCGGTGGGGTTGACAATCACCACTTGGCGGGTAATCACCCCAGTCTCTGTCATCATTTGGATACGGCGCTGACAGGTCGCTACCGATGCATGCACTTTTTCGGCGATGTTCTTAAGCGGTAGCGTCGCATCTTCTTGCAATAAGTTTAAAATACGTTTATCGATATCATCGATTTCATGAATCATAGCCATGTCCTTCTAAAAATATACAATAAGAAAAATTGAGAAAAATATAGCAAATTTATCTTATATTAATATTAATTTATCATAAATAGCGGTATTTTGAAATAATTTACCAAAGATAATTGTTATACTGCTTGGCAATTTAACCGCAAAAGCAAAAATATAACAAGGTCAATTATGTCAGTTTCCAGCGTTTTATCACCATCGTCTATCGTTGTCCAGCCCAAGGTAACAACTTCTCACCCCGCTACCGCTGCCAGAAAGTTACGTTTTGGGGTGGTGTTGGCATTGATTTCTAATGTGTTGTTTGGCGTGCTGTATCTGTATAGTCACTGGCTTGCGCCGTTGTCAGGGACGCAAGTTTTTTTGTGGCGCATGGTGGCGATGTGGTTTGGGTTGGTGGGTTTGTTGGCAATGACGCAAAGTTTTGGACAACTCAAAGCATTTTTGATGGGATTAAACAAACAACAATGGGTTTTATTGCTGTTGCCGACACCGATTTTGGCAAGTCAGCTGTGGCTGTTTATGTGGGCGCCTATCAATGGACAGGCGGTCAATACCGCAATGGGGTATTTTTTGCTTCCCTTGATGATGGTACTGATGGGCTGTGTGGTGTTTAAAGAAATCTTAAATCGATTGCAGTGGGCGGCGATTATCGCTGCGTCAGCAGGGGTGGGATTGCAATTTTGGCTCGCGGGGAGTGTATCGTGGGTCACTGCATGGGTGTGTTTGACGTATCCGATTTATTATGGACTGCGCCGCTGGCAAGGGGTGCCGGCACTGATGGGGCTGTTCGTTGATTTGTCAGTGATTGCACCGATTGCCCTAGGTTTTTTATTATGGCAAAACAGCAGTATATCGATAGTGACAGGGTCAATGACAATGGGGCTGCTATTGATTGGACTGGGTATGATTAGTGCGCTTGCCATGCAGACCAATCTTAAAGCCAGTCAGGTATTGCCGATGAACACCTTTGGTATGCTCAGTTATCTTGAACCTGCGCTGATGTTTTTATTGTCCATTTTTGTGCTGCATGAAGCTGTCAATGGTACCATGATTGCCAGTTTTGCTTTAATTTGGGTAGGGGTATTGCTGATGATCGTAAATGCAATACGAGCGTCCAAAAATAACCACTCAATCGCTATTTGTGACTAGGTAAGCTAATATTCTTGATTTAATGGATGGATAAGTATGTAAGAAATTGTTAAAATTGCGCTGAACAAAAATTGTACAACCATAAAGACTGAGGTGCTGCTTGGGGCAAATTCATTATCTAACTTATGTGAGCCGCATGACGTTGAAAGCTGGCGTAACCCCTAGAACGCTGTCTGATATCATGACGGTGGCACAGCGTGAGAACCTTGCCCATCAGATTACCGGTTTTTTGTGCTTTGGTAATGGCTATTTTTTTCAGTACATTGAAGGCGAAAAATCAGCGATTGAGCAATTATTTGGTAACATTCAGCATGATGGGCGCAACCGCGATGTCACGCTCAAGTCTAAAGGGGTGATCGAACAACGGCTATTTCAAGATTGGCAAATGTTGATGGTCAATATCAATAACCCAGAAACGCATGAAGATGTTATCAATGCGTTTTTACCTGTATTGCCAGCTGGGTCGACAGCGGCAGCGGCTGATAAGTTTGTTGAGGTAATGCGGTCACAATATCATCGCCGTAGCTTGGTGGATTTTCAAAGTTATTCTCTCAAAAATGTCAGTCATTATGGGGTCAGTCTGCGCGGATTGCTCAAAGTGCATCAGCATTTTTTATTGGTTCAGAGCATTTTACTGGTATTGATTTTGATTAGTTTTAGCCTATTTTGGGGTCTGTAGCACCGAGAAATCTGTAGCATCGAGGAATATGTTATCCGCTGTTGACTATTGAACCCGCTTAGCGAAAATCACACGCCGCTACATGGTCATTCACCATACCGACTGCTTGCATAAACGCATAGCAAATCGTCGAGCCCACAAATTTAAACCCGTCTTTTTTAAGCGCTTTTGACATGTTATCTGAATATTCAGTGTTGGTGGGGATATCAGCAAAGGTTTTTGGGTGGTTATCCTGCGGTATTTTTGCCACGCCGCTAGGCGATAAGTTCCAAAGATAATCGCTAAAAGATTGCGTTTGGGTGATTTTTAGATAGCATTTGGCATTGTTGATGATGGCTTTGATTTTACCGCGGTGGCGAATAATGCCAACATCGGTCATGAGACTATCGATCATGTCATCATCAAACTGCGCGATAATTGCAGGGTCAAAATCAGCAAATACTTGGTAATAACACTCGCGTTTTTTGAGTATGGTAATCCAGCTGAGTCCCGCTTGCATGCCTTCTAAACACAGCATGGCAAATAGATGGCGGTCGTCATAACTGGGCTTTCCCCATTCATTGTCATGGTAAGCTTGATAAAGTGGGTCCGTGCCGCACCATTCACAGCGATTATAGGCTTTCATCCTAGGTCTCATGGTATTGAAAGGTTTATTATAACCGCCTTGGGCAAAAAAAACGCCAGCATTTGCCAGCGTTTTTTAGGTGTTAGTTTTTAGTCTATCTTTTAATCCATCAAATCAATATTTTTGGTTTCTTTAATTGAGAGTAACGCGATGAGAGAAATCAAACCGTTAATCACAATATATATAGCCACACCTTTCATGCCATATTGCTCATTGATTTTGATGGCATAAATCGCAGGAATCGATGCACCCACAATCGCTGCTAGATTGTAAGCCAGTGACGCACCTGAATACCGTACTTCGGTGGGGAACAGCTCTGGCAATAATGCTGCCATTGGACCAAACGACATACCCATACATGCCATGCCCAAAATGAGGAAAATAAATACCGTGGTTGGCGTGCCATTGCTGAGCAGCATTGGCATAAAGCAGGCAAACACCATACATAATATAGTCACGCCAATCAGCCATTTTTTACGACCGATTTTGTCCGCACCAATCCCTGAGATACTGGTAAAAATACCAAACACAATCGCAGCCACCAATAAAAAGCCAGTAAAGGTATTTGGGGCAATACCTAACCCGGTTGGAAAGCCAAAAGAAGATATTTTTGCCGGGCTTTTTGAATAGGCTTGTACGAAGGCAGTCATGATATAAAAAATCACATAAGTCATCGCCATCAAGAATGTGCCTTGCATAATCGGACGCCAATATTGGGTAATGACTTTTGACACAGGGGCATTAACTTTTTTGCCTTCGGCTTCAGCGGTAAGGAATACATGGCTTTCATGCAGGCTTAAACGTACCCAAAGACCCACACCCACAAGCACGATTGAAATGAGAAACGGGATGCGCCATGCCCACTCGACCAAGGCATCTTTTCCTAAAAAATAACTGAGTAAAAAGAACACTAAATTGGCTAAAAATAACCCAATCGGCGCGCCTAACTGCGGGAAAGTACCATACCAAGCACGTTTGCCTTCTGGCGCATTTTCGGTGGCGACCAAGGCAGCACCGCCCCATTCACCGCCAAGCCCAATCCCTTGACCCACACGAAGTAAACATAACAATAATGGGGCAATGACGCCTACTTGGGCATAAGTTGGTAGCAAACCAATCGCTACGGTTGACAAACCCATGGTGAGCAGAGAGGCCACCAAGGTTTTTTTACGACCGAGTTTATCACCAAAGTGACCAAATAACGCTGAACCGAAAGGGCGGGCAATAAATGCCAATGCCAATGTCGAAAGCGAGTAAAGCATCGCCGCTTTTTCATCGGTTTTATCAAAAAACTGGGTATTAAAAATCAATACCGCCGCAGCGGCATAAATATAATAATCATAAAACTCAATAGCCGTACCAATCATGGATGCCACGGCGACCTTTTTTGGGTCATTGCGTAGCGCGGTATGCTGATGATCAGGGTGCGCAGTTGAAGCGGTTGTCATAATGTCATCCCTCCTTAGATAATAAAAGTTTAAGTGAAAATTCAGATACATAAAATATTGGAATGAATTATAAATCATAATTTGTCAAAGACTTGATAAAAATAGTTAAGGTGATGCAAACATTTGGTTATTAATCGCTGATTTGATAAATTTCGTCAGCTTATCCATAATAAGCCATCACAAAATAGACATTAAAAATTAAGAGGTAACCATGATTCGTGAGCTAGCCATTACCGATTTTTCTGCCACCGCAAACGATACCGTTTGGGATGTACGGGATAGTAAAGCGTTTGCGCAAGGACATATTGAGTGTGCCAAAAACCAACCCTTGGATACGCTGACGGCAGAGTTATTGGCCACCACGGATGGCACTATCTATGTGCTATGCGGTGGCGGCAGCAAAGCCGCCAAAGCTGTCGCTTTGCTCAATGAAATTGACCCAAATCGGGATATCGTCCATTTGACGGGTGGTACGCGTGCAGCAAAAGCGGCAGGTATGACCATCGTGAGTGATAATCTGTCATGAGTGAGCTAGCAAAAAATATTATCTATACGGGCGTAGCAGGGACAGGTAAGACCTATCAACTGCAACAAATCGCCAAACAATATACCGAGCTATTGCCAGTAGCCAATGCGGATGATTTGCTCAAAGCATTAGTTAACCCTATGAATTGGCTAGAGGTGATTTCCTTAGTATTTTTAGATGAAAGAAAAAAAGGTAAGTTGCTATTAAAAGTACCAGAAATCATGCAGCATCCATTTTTTTTACAAAAAGCCGCGCTAAGAGAGGGTAATGAAAATTTGAGTCAAACCGTATGGGGAACATTACAGCGATTTAGTCATCCAAACTCTCTGACGGTGAAGCAAACAAGCCGCGCTAGTCAATCGTATTTTGATAAAGACGATAGCAGTAATTGGTTTTTATTAGCAGACAGTTTGCCGTTGTTAAGCGATTTACAAACCAAACTCGATGATTACCAAGCGGCGATTCACGGCCAGTTTCAGCCCAACTATTTACAGCCAAAGCTAGAACGCTTTAGTTTTGTCAGTTTTCATCAAGCGTATGGGTATGAAGAATTTGTCGAAGGCATTCGTCCCCACATCGCGGACAATGGACAGATGAGCTATCGCATTGAGTCAGGGGCATTTCTTAGACTGTGTCAACAAGCCAAACATGACCCTAGCCACCGTTATGCCATGTTGATTGATGAAATCAACCGCGCCAATGTCGCCCGCGTGTTTGGGGAGTTGATGAGTTTGATTGAACCGACCAAACGCGCAGGACAGACAGATAGCCTGTCGGTGAATTTGGCGTATTCGCGTCAGCCGTTTAGTGTGCCTAGCAATGTCGATATTTACGCCACCATGAACAGCCAAGATCATTCATTATCGCCGCTCGATATGGCATTTCGCCGCCGTTTTGAATTTATTGAGTGTCGACCGCAGCCACAGTTGTTGGGTAAAGTGATGGCAAATGGGATTGAGATTGATTTAGCCAAACTGTTGACTGCACTCAATGAAAGAATCTCGCAAAATTTGGCAAAAGACAGCCAGTTAGGGCATAGTTTTTTGTGGGGTATTGATTCGCTGCAAGCGTTAAGCGCTGCGTTTAGCCAATCCATCATCCCACAAGTTGCGCAAGCCTGCCAACACCATGGACAAATCTTGCAAGCAGTCTTTGGGCAAACCTTTATCAGGCTAGTTGATAACAAAAAAGCAACTGGATTTATGGCGCAGCAAGCGGGTTTCGACATCCATACCCATGCGCTTGGTGACCCAAATAGCTATCTTGCAATCTATCAAAGCGCCCAATGAAAGCCACCATCACGTTTGAACATAGTTACCTGACTGCGGCAGATTTTGACGATGGGCAGGATTTTGACTGGCTTATCGAGCAAAATTTTGACGTGTTTCGCATTGAGCGTAAACAGCAGCAGTGGCAACTCAAAGTGAGCCACTATATCGGTGTGATCGGGTTGCCCAGTGGCGGGCAAGTTGAGATTTTGCCAAAACTTGCACAAAGCCAAATCACTCATGCTGATGAAGTTACCCAAACCCGTCAATGGGTGCAACAGATGCTGACAGCGGTGTGGCAAGCCTTATTGCCCAAGTCCTTACCCAATCTAGCCAATCAACTACCCATCAATCCTCCAGCTAGCAATCATTCGCTATCGCTTAGCGAGTGGCTGCAAGCGTATTTTTGGCAGGGATTTGCGCAGTATGTGCCCAATCAGCAATATCAGCAATTTGAGCAAAATCAGCCCTATCTGCAGGGTAAATTACTGGTCAAAGAGCAATTGCAGCATAATTTCCACCAGCCGCATAAGTTTTATCATCAGACTGAAAATTTTGTGATGGATACCGCTGGCAATCGTTTGGTAAAAACCACCATCGAGCGGGTGATAGGCAGCATGGCTAGCAGCCCATTGTCGAGCCCATTACTGCCGCAGTGGCAGGCAGTGGGTACAGTTGCCAACGACTTATACGACACCTTATTGTCTCAAGCGCTACAAGAGTTGACCGCCTTGCCCAGTCTGCTTGCCCAGCGTAATTATACTTTTATCAGCTTTTGTTATGCGCTGCTGACGCTACAACAAGCCAGTAGCCAAGGGCAGTTTTTGACCCCAACTTGGCTGGTGAATATGCCATTTGCCTTTGAAAAATGGGTGGGCAGGAAAATCCAAGAACAATTTGCAGCGCAGAATTTTGAGCTAGTTGAGCAAAAAAGACAGCCATTGACCGTGCAGCAGGGGTTAACCATCAAACCCGATATTTGGCTAAAGTCTGCCGATAAACTCATTATCGCCGATGTAAAATGGAAAAAAACGGCTACTTTTAACGACATAAGCTTGGCAGACATGTACCAACTGCTTACCTACGCCAGTGAATTTGATGCTGACGAAGCTTGGCTGATTGTGCCAACACTAAGCACGCAATTGCTGGCACAGCCGATTGAATTTTGTCAACCCAAAAAAACCCGATTTTATCTGATGCCTTTTGCGGTGAGGCAAGGGTGTTTAAACCTTTTTCATTAAAATTATTCAAAAAAAAGCTAATTTGTTTTATTTTATCAATGAGAAAGGTGAGAATTAACAACTTTTCTAGCCGCCAAAACTTGGTAAAATAACCACATGTAACTTTGAAGATAACCAAAAAACAGGAAGAATTATGAGCAAACATTATGATTATATCGCGATTGGTGGTGGGTCAGGGGGCATTGCATCCATCAACCGTGCTGCCAGTTATGGTAAAAAATGTGCCTTGATTGAAGCCAAGCAGCTAGGCGGTACTTGCGTCAATGTGGGCTGTGTGCCCAAAAAAGTGATGTGGTATGGCGCCAATATGGCAGCAGCGATCCATCATTATGCGCCTGACTATGGCTTTGATTTGGAGGTTAAACAATTTGATTTTGCCAAATTGGTACAAAGTCGCCAAGCTTATATCAGCCGTATTCATCAGTCGTACAACAATAGTCTTAAAAATAACCAAGTCGATGTGATTCATGGTTTTGCCAAATTTGCTGATAAACATACGGTTGAGGTGTATAAAAATGACGGCACGGTAGAGACCATTACCGCTGACCATATTTTGCTAGCGATGGGCGGTCGACCTGTTCGCCCAGCGATTGAAGGGGCAGAGTTGGGTATTGACTCGGATGGTTTTTTTGACTTGACCGAGTTGCCACCGCGGGTAGCGATTGTGGGGTCAGGCTATATCGGTGTCGAGATTGCAGGAGTGATGAATGCATTGGGCTCAAAAACCTATCTGATTGTGCGTAGCAAGCGGGCGCTCAAAAACTTTGATGCCGACATTGTCACCACGCTCACCCATATCATGCAAGATGATGGTATTGAATTTCATTATGGATTGTTGCCACAACAAGTACGCAAAAATCAGGACGGCTCATTGAGCATTGAATTGTCAAACAATGAGACCTTGACGGTGGATTGTTTGATTTGGGCAACGGGTCGCGTACCTGCAACCGATACCATCAATCTTGATAAAGCGGGCGTTGAACTCAATGAGCAAGGCTTTGTTAAAGTCGATGCCTATCAAAATACCAATGTCCAAGGTATCTATGCCGTCGGCGATATTATCGAACATGGTATTCAATTGACCCCAGTGGCGGTGGCAGCAGGTCGCAGACTATCTGAGCGCTTGTTTAACAACAAACCCAATGAGCATTTGGACTATAACCTAGTGCCGAGCGTGATTTTTAGCCATCCACCGATTGGTACTGTAGGACTGAGTGAAGAAGAGGCGGTCAAAGGCTATGGCATCAATGCGGTTAAAGTCTATAAATCCAGTTTTACCCCGATGTATAGTGCAGTGACCAAGCACCGTGAGCCGTGCCACATGAAGCTGATTTGTGTAGGTGAGGAAGAAAAAGTGGTGGGCTTGCATGGTGTAGGTTTTGGCGTCGATGAGATGATTCAAGGTTTTGCTGTGGCTATCAAAATGGGCGCAACCAAACGCGATTTTGATGACACGGTGGCGATTCATCCGACTGGCTCAGAAGAGTTTGTCACCATGCGCTAAGCGAATTTTAAGGTAAAAAAAGCGGACTTAATCATAAGCCCGCTTTTTTTATAGTTTTTTAATGACCGCTTATTGAAAAATCACATATCCACTTTGAGCCTATCCCAATACTGCTGATATAGCGCCATTATCTCATCGCCAACGTCTTCACGAAACATGGCATGTTTTAGCAAATCAGCTGGCGGATACACAATCGGATTGTTGGCAAGCTCAGGTGGCATCTCTTTTTTTGCCGCCTCATTGGGCGAGCCGTAGCCGATTTCTTCGCTAATCATGGCAGCGTATTTGGGTCGCAAGATAAAATCGATAAACTTATGCGCGTTCTCGTTGTTTTTGGCATTTTTTGGGGATGACCATGTTATCCATCCACATAATAGCGCCTTCTTTTGGATACACAAAATCGAGCTCTGGCATCCCTTGGTCTTGCGCCATGATGACTTCACCGTTCCAAGCCAAGCCCAAGTAGGTTTCCCCTTCCATAAACGGCATGCGCGGTGCATCTGAGTTAAAGGTACGCACATTGGGCATCAGTTTGGTGAGTTTTTCATAAGCCTGTTTGATGGCTTCAGGGTTTTTGGTACTGCCGTTATAGCCAAGGGTCAATAGACTCATGGTGAACACGTCACGGATGTCATTCATTAGCATAACGCGCCCTTCGTATTGCGGTTGCCATAAGTCATTCCAGCTGCTCAAGCTTGCTTTAGCAATGCGTTTGGTATTGACTGCAATGCCTGATGAGCCCCATAGATAGGGGATACTAAACTTGTTTTCAGGGTCAAAAGGGGCATTGATAAAGGTTTTGCCAAGGTTGCCAAAATTGGTTAATTTGGCATGGTCGAGCGGCTCAAGCATCCCTTCTTTACGCATTTTGTCGACAAAATCCGTCCCTGGAAACGCCACATCATACTCACCACTACCATTCATCAGTTTGAGTTTGGCATACATGGCTTCGTTAGAATCAAAGGTGCTATAAATAACGTCGATACCTGTCTCTGCGGTAAAATCTTTAAGCATTTGGTCAGAGATATACTCCGTCCAGTTATAAACATTGACGACCTTGCCGCCTTGACTGGCAGTAGGCTCAGACGCCGCAGTGCTAGTCGCGGTTTCGCTCGCTTTTTGACAACCCGTTAGATTACTTGCCAGACCCCCTGTTAAAACGGCGCCGCCAACACCCAAGCCATACCCTAAAAAACGTCTTCTATTGAGCATCCGAGAAATCATATAAGTCTCCTTAACGTTTTTGGGTCGATGGTAAATTCATCGACTTTTTGGCAAGTAATAACTGCGAGATAATCAGACCCAGTAGTGAGATTACGAGCAAGATTGTACCAACGGCATTGACTTCAGGTTTTACCCCGACACGTACCATCGAATAAATCTGTAATGGTAAAATCTCAAATTCAGGTCCTGTATTGAACGTCGATACCACCACATCATCAAGTGATAGGGTAAAGGCAAGCACCCAGCCCGCCAAAATCGCAGGCAAAATAATCGGTACAAGCACGGTACGAATCATGGTAAATTCATTGGCACCCAAATCACGCGCCGCTTCCAATACGCGGGTGTCAAGGCTAGATAGACGCGCAGTCACCGTAATCACCACAAAGGGCAGACAAAAGGTAATGTGCGCAATTAGCAAGGTCACAAAACCCAACTGTATCCCCACAATCAAAAATAACGCCAATAGCGAAATCGCCAAGACAATCTCAGGCGACATCATCAGCACAAATAGCAAGCTTTGTAGTATCGATTTACCTTTGAAGTCATAACGCTGTAACGCTAACGCCGTCAAACCGCCAATGGCAGTGGAAATCGTCGCAGCCACTACCGCCAATATGACCGAGTTGATGGCAGCTTGTACCATCGCGGCATTACTAAATAACTCGCTGTACCAATGGGTACTAAAACCGCCCCACTGATAGCCGACTTTCGAGGCATTAAATGAGAAAATCACCATCACTGCAATCGGCGAGAACATCAGCAGATATACGATGGTCAAATACAGGCGAGACAGCCATTTCATAGTATTAGACATAGCGTCCCCCTTATGCCACTTCGTTGTAGTCAGTTTTGCCAATGCGTTTGCTACTGGCTCGATACGCCATAATCAGCAATGCCATGGCAAGCGTCAATAGCACGGACGCCGCGGCACCAAATGGCCAGTCACGGGCATCCAAAAACTGCGATTTGATGATATTACCCACTAGCAAGTTGCGTGAGCCGCCCAAGATATCCGCCACATAAAACATGCCCATGGCAGGCAACAGCACCAACAATACCCCTGAAATAATCCCTGGCGTAGTGAGCGGTAAAATCACGTGCCAAAAGGTTTGTAGCTTGTTCGCGCCCAAATCTTTGGATGCCAAAATATAATCGTCACGCAAATCCACAAATACTGCATACAGGGGCAGTACCATAAACGGAAACAGCAAATACACCAAACCGCCAATCACCGCTTTTTGGGTATATAAAATTTGCAGTGGCTCGTTGATAAGCCCAAGGTTAATCAGCAGGGTGCTAAGTAGACCATTGGCCGCCATAATGAGTTTCACCGCATACAGCCGCACCAATGAGTTGGTCCAAAACGGAATCACTAGCAATAACATCAACACTGACTGCCATTTTTTATCCGCTTTACTGACCAGGTAGGCAAATGGATAACCGAGCAGTAAACAGATAATCGTCGTCATCCCTGCCATCGACAGCGAATGCAAAAACACTTTTAAATAAAGCGGATCAATCAATCGAATATAGTTGCCCATGGTGACCGGCAGTGTTAAAAACTTATCTTCATCACGGGTCAAAAAACTGGCGGCAATCACCAAGATATTGGGAATCAGGGCAAAAATAATCAACCATGCCCAAATCACAAACAGGGTCGCACGCTGAAAGCCGCGCCCGCCTTGCTTTGTCATAACAGGGGCAGGCGCGGTAGCAGTCGAAACGCTAGCGGTCGAGGGTGAAGTAGTATTATTCATCTGGCAAAATCCACTCCCAACCATCGACCCAGTCAATACGCACTTCTTGACCCAGCTTATAGTTAAAATTTGGATCGTCTTCGTTAAAGTACTCTGACGTTTTGACGATATTGCCGTTTTTTAATTGAATCACAGAATCTAGGGTACTGCCTTTGTAGGCACTGTCTACCACGTTGCCGATTAAGCCTTCATGACCTTCATGGGTATAGTACACGCGGATATCTTCAGGACGCAGCAGTAAGTTGACATTTTGACCGACTTGCACGTCAAATTTTGGACGGGGTAATTCACGAATCGGATGAAAGCCGTCATTTTGCTCGACCACTTCCACTTTGATGGTGGCTGGGTTGACCTCTAGCACGTTACCTTTAAACAAGTTGGTTTCGCCAATAAAGCTTGCGGTAAATAAATTGGCAGGCGATTCATAGATGCCAATGGGCGTATCAATTTGCTGGAATACGCCGTTTTTCATGACGGCAATCCGGTCAGACATCGACAAGGCTTCTTGTTGGTCGTGGGTCACGAACACAAAGGTAATACCCAGTTCACGCTGCAAGCGTTTGAGTTCTGATTGCATTTGCTCACGTAGTTTGGCATCGAGCGCTGATAGAGGTTCATCAAGTAGCAGCATTTTTGGGCGATTGACCACAGCACGGGCGATGGCGATACGCTGCTGCTGACCTCCCGACAAATCTTGCGGACGACGATTGATGGTATGGTCAAGTTGTACCATTGCCAGCGCTTCACGCACGCGCTGGTCGATTTCGGTTTTGGGCACGCCTTTAAGTTTTAGTCCATAAGCGATATTGTCGTACACATTCATGTGCGGAAACAGGGCATACTGCTGAAACACTGTATTAATCGGACGTTTTTCCGCAGGTAAGCCTGCAATATCAACCCCTTCTAACTACAAACTACCGGCATTGGGTAGCTCAAATCCGCCAATTAAGCGTAGCAGGGTAGTTTTACCACAGCCAGAAGGCCCCAGCAGCGTCAAAAACTCCCCATCATAAATATCTAGATTAATATTTTGCAAAATTTGGGTGTCGCCATAAGATTTGGATAAATGACGGATTTGTAGTAGTACAGGTTTTTGGTTGGTCGGCTGGGCGCTATCAGGCATAGCTGATGGTGCGTTTAGGGTGGTTTGTGGCGTTGATGCGGACGTTGATGCAGACATAGGCACAATCTCACGGCAAGGCTAAAATAGCGGGCTAAAATGGCATATTTATGCTAGGGTCAAAGCGCAATCAGCATGACAACATAAATACAGAGTTTTTCGATAGTTTCACCTGTGAAAATACAGTTAAAAGTTGCGTTCAGTATAACGGCTAAAATTAAAAAATGTTACTGAAAATTGACCTACTGTTCATAAAATTTTAGTGGCGAATAAGGGGTTGATTTGGCACAAATAAGCAACGTAACTTTTTACCAAAGCCATTAAAATAGCAAGCTTGAATGACTTTGATGTGACGATAATTTAGCCAGTGACCGATTGAACATTTACCTATTGAATATTTACCTATTGAAAATTTAAGAGACACGCCATGCCTAGCAAAAAAAAGCCTCAAAACCCAGCGACTGAAACAACAAATGCCCAAACAACAACCAGTCAAACAGGTGCAAACAATACGGCTTCTCAAACCACGGCTAAAAAAATACCCGCAAAAAAACCAGCCGCAAAAAAAACATCTACCAAAAAAACAGCAATGGGCACAACAGCCGCGCTGCCCATCGCTATTGCGCTGCCCAAATCCTTACAGCATGCTCAGGGTGTGGATTTGACGCGCCATCGCTACCAAGGCAAGCTACTAACCCAAGCAGATAGTATTGCGCTTGGCAAACAGCAGCGTAAGGCGTACCCATTAAAAACCTTGGCTGCCATCAGCCAACGTCCGGCTTCCATCGACGCGCTCAGTCTTTATCATTGGTCCAATCAAGGTCGGTTGACAGCGTTACTACCCATACGAGCCAAGCGCATGAGTGTATCGCCGTTTACTTTTTTTCGCGGGATGCCCGCTTTGATGCTGTTTGACCAAGCATGGCAGGGGCAGCATTCTGGCTTATTTCAGCAGATTTGCGGCGATTGTCATGTCAGTAATTTTGGTGGTTATGCCAGTCCTGAACGCAATTTATTATTTGGCATCAATGATTTTGATGAAACCATCGTTGCGCCATTTGAATGGGATTTGCAGCGACTGGTCGCCAGTATTTTAATCGCCAGTCAAATTTTTAAGTATGTAGAATCGGTGGGCTATAAGGCCATCGAAAAACTGCTGACCAGTTACCTTGATGGATTAGAAGCGCATTGCAGCTTGTCACCGCTACAAGTGTGGTATGAAAAAATCGACACCCATAAAGTATTGGCAAATACCGAAGACGTGACTGTTCGTAAACGCCGTCATGCCGATTTTGAAAAAGCCAAAAAAAATGATGCGGTAAAAATGCTGCCAAAATTGACTGAGCGTGATACTGTCACAGGGTTACGCGCGTTTAAAACGGATGGTGAGTTGCAACGGCCACCACGCCGAGGACAGCCATTTTTTGGTAGTAGCCTCGCTTTTTTTAACGCTTATCGAGATACCCTAAAGTCAGATAGACAGGTGTTGTTTGACCGGTACGATTTTACCGATGTGGCGCTCAAAGTAGTTGGGGTGGGGAGTGTCGGTACCGTGTGTGCGGTGGCATTATTCCAAGATGCCGACCATGAGCCGCTGATATTGCAAATGAAGCAAGCCAAAGCGTCTATCTTGACACCCTTACTGGCAAAACAATTTAGCCATCAAGGCAAACGCGTGGTTGAAGGGCAGCAATTGATGCAGGCATCGAGCGATATTTTTTTGGGCTACGCATCGCTTGATAACTTTGAGATGGATTTTTATGTCAGGCAGCTGCGGGACATGAAGTATTCGGCGTCTCTTGAGACTATGGCAGCTGCCCATTTTTACGAATATATTGAAAGCTGTGGCCATGCCTTGGCGCATGCGCATACCAAAGCGGGCAATGCCGATACACTTATGGGCTATCTGGGCAATGGTAATGAAATCATCCCTGTCATGCAAGCGTATGCCGAGCAAACTGCCGCTCGCAATGCCCAAGATTATGCGCAATTTATGAACCAAATAGCCGATGGGCATATTGCTGTGGCAGGCGATGAGGTATTATAGTAGCTATACAACCGTCTTGAAAAAAATTTTGAGTTTTAAAAAATTTAAAATGATAAAAAATATCGCGTTTTATATCATCACAAAGTTCGTTATTATCATAGGGTGAAAGGAGAAAACCAAATGCCAAACAGTCACTTACCGCGTCCAGAAACTGCCGAGCAAGCGCTCGAGATGCTAAAACAAGGCAACGCACGATTCGTAGAGAATTTGCAAAACCCCCAATCAACCTTGCTAGCGTCTAATGCACTTACCCATGTGCATGAACCGTTTGCGATTATTTTGGGTTGTTCTGATGCGCGCGTGCCCGCTGAGATTGTCTTCGATCAAGGTTTGGGTGATTTATTCGTCATTCGTGTAGCAGGTAACGTAGTCGCGCCGTCTCAGATTGGCTCGGTTGAGTTTGCCACTGAAAAATTCGGTACCAAGTTAGTCGTGGTGTTGGGTCATTCACATTGCGGCGCGGTGACGGCTTGTGTAGAGACACTGATCAATCCTGATCAGCAGTTTTCGCCCAATTTACGTTCGATTGTTGACCGTATCCGTCCCAGTGTTTACAACTTGCATGAAATCTATACCGCCAATGGACAAGACATTGACGCGCAAGAGTTGATTAATCGAGGCATTAAAGCCAACGTGCGTATGTCAGTCACCCAGCTCAAACATGGCTCTCGTATTCTTGAAGATGCGGTTAATAATGGTAGCTTAATTAT
The DNA here is from genome assembly GCA_014647715.1 of Streptomyces cinereus. Lineage (GTDB taxonomy): Bacteria > Pseudomonadota > Gammaproteobacteria > Pseudomonadales > Moraxellaceae > Faucicola > Faucicola cinerea. The sequence continues at coordinate 24,359 of BMPS01000019.1, read as the reverse complement.
TGTTGGGGCGGTGTATGATTTGGACACCGGTAAAGTGACATTTATTGAGTAGCGAGTATTGAATAGCGAATAGTAAATAGTGAATTGAGCAGCTTACCTAAGCGTAATGTTATTAGCCATGATGTTATGAACCATGATGTTATTAGCAATGAGGGCTATATTTTTATCCAAAAGTTAAGTAAAATTAAACAGTATTGAATTTTTGGCAAACTGTCGCTATTAATGAATTTTGGTCAACGTCTTTCTTTTAAGGTTTTTTCTTTTAGAGGCATATTACAATAAGGATCACTATGTCAAACTTGTCCGCTACCAATGGGTTTATCTTTAATCACACCATGCTTAGGGTGAAAGACCCGCAAGTGTCTTTGGCTTTTTATCAAGATGTATTAGGCATGACGCTATTACAAACCAAACGCTATCCACAAGCGGAATTTGATTTGTATTTTTTGGCAAAGCTCACCGATGAACAGGTGGCAAATTTGCCGACCGATACCGCCGCTTTAGCCGCATTTACCTTTAGTCAGCCAGGGGTGCTAGAATTGACCCATAATTATGGCACTGAGTCTGATGCAGAGTTTCACTATCACAGTGGCAACAGCGAACCACAAGGATTCGGGCATATTTGTTTTGCCGTGCCAAATCTGCAAGAAGCGGTTGCTTGGTTTGAGCAACATCAAGTCACCTTCAAAAAACGCCCTGAAGAAGGTGCGATGAAAGATATTGCCTTCATCTTGGATCCAGATGGTTACTGGATAGAAATCGTACAACCAAATCTAATGGGTTAATCGCCCATTAAAAAAAGGGCAATTGTGATTGCCCTTTTTTATTGTGTTTTATTAAGATTGTGTTTTATTAAGCCTTGAGGTTCAACCAATCTCTGGGTTTTAGATAAAAATCCGTGAGTTCAAATTCGGGCGTTCCTGCGAGAGGCTCATAACGATATTCCCAGCCGGTGAGCGGCGGCAGACTAACCAAAATCGACTCAATGCGCCCGTTTGATTGCAAGCCAAACAAAGTGCCGCGGTCATACACCAGATTGTATTCGACATAGCGACCGCGACGATATAACTGAAAAGTACGCTGCGGCTCGCTATAGCGCGTGTGTTTGCGTTTCTCAAAAATCGGGATAATACCTTCAAGGTAGCCATTGCCTACCGCCTGCATAAACGCAAAGCACTTATCAAAATCCCAACCCATGCTAAGCGTGTTCAAATCATCATAAAACAAGCCGCCGATGCCACGTTGTTCGTTCCGATGCTTTAAATAAAAATACTCATCGCACCACGTCTTAAACTTGGGATAAACGTCTGCCCCAAACGGCGCGCACAAATCATGACACACTTGGTGCCAATGCACGCAGTCTTCCGATACGGGATAAAACGGCGTCAAATCAAAGCCCCCACCAAACCACCAAATCGGCTCGTAGCCTTCTTTTTCCGCGATAAACATCCGCACGTTAGCATGACTGGTTGGCACGTTGGGATTGGTCGGATGAATCACCAGCGAGACACCGAGTGCTTGTGCTTGGCGACCGGCAAGTTCAGGGTGGCGAGCGGTGGCAGTGGCTGGCAGATGGTTGATAACAATGTGGCTAAACATCACCCCGCCTTTTTCGATCACTTTGCCGCCTTGCAGTACATTGGAGCGACCACCGCCCAAATTTTGATGAGAGCCTTGCTCAGTGGGTCTCTCCCAAACATCAGCGACAAATTTGGCGTTACTAGCACCTTCGGCATATAGATTAAAACCGCCAGTGGCTTCTTGGTGTTCTAACGCTTGGCAAATACGGTCTTGTAAATCAAGTAAATAAGTGCGAACGGCTTGAACATTGGGTGAGGAGAGCAGCATAGACATAGCAATAGTTCTTTTAAAAATTTTTAGCGATTAAATTTTAGTGGTTAATTTTTAATGATTATTGTAGCACACAATCGCGTGGGTAAAATTTAGTGTATTGGGCGTATTGACTGATGATACGCATAAATATTTACATAAAACCCTTAAAAAAATCGTCACAGCCGCTATCCAAACGGTCAGAAAACTCATAAAATGCCATGACGTCTTGATAACATTATTGATAAAATTAAGTTGAGATTTTATAAACTGATTAGCCCAGTGATACTGATTGACCTAGTGATATAGTTATTGGGATCATATAGTTATCGGACTATCAAGTTATCAGATGGATGATTACATTAACCGTTTTTGGAGAAAACTATGAATAAATTATTAATCGCATTAGTGACGGTCATCAGCCTTGTGGGCTGTGGTAAAAAAGAAGAAGCCAAAACTGAAACCACCACCACGACGACAACGACCACCACAACAGCGTCTGCACCCGATAATACAGCAACTGCAACGGCAAATACAGCGACTGCTACTGCGTCACCGGCAAAATAATAGTGGCGAAAACATGATTGATAAAACCGCTAATCCACTTGGCGGTTTTTTTATGCTTTTTTTTATGCCATGGCAGATTTAGCAACTTAAGGCTTTAGCAGGTTTAGCCTGATTTCTGTGTACCCAGTTAGCATAAATCAAGTCAGCATAGATTTAATGAATAATCGCTAAAATTTTGCTAAAATAAGCGCCTTTTTTTGATACCTACACTCTAGCAACATGCGGTTAAAACAGCTCAAACTGGCAGGCTTTAAATCCTTTGCCAACCCTACAACGTTTCATTTCCCCAAAACCATTACCGCGATTGTCGGTCCCAACGGCTGCGGCAAATCCAACGTGATTGATGCCATCCGCTGGGTGCTAGGCGAATCCTCCGCCAAGCAGCTTCGCGGCGGCGCGATGAGTGATGTCATTTTTGCAGGCACGCAAGATAAGTCCGCCAAAAGCTTGGCAAGCGTGGAATTAGTGTTTGAACATACCCGCGGCGAAGATGGTAGCAGCGGCATCCACCACGCGCTCAATCTGTATCAAGAATTATCGGTACGCCGGCAAATCAATAAAGAAGGCAAATCCGATTACTTTATCAATGGCACCAAAGTGCGTCGCCGCGATGTGGTTGATATTTTTTTGGGCACAGGTCTTGGCGCGCGCTCGTATGCGGTGATTGAGCAAGGTATGATAGGGCGCATCATTGATGCCAATGCGTTGCAGCTACGAGAGTTTATTGAAGAGGCGTCGGGCGTGTCGCGCTACCAAAGCCGGCGTGATGACACCCAAAAACAGCTCGATACCGCAAGCGATAATTTAGCGCGGCTACAGGATATGGTCAGCGAACTGACCAGCCAACAAAAACGCCTAGAAAAACAAGCCAAAACGGCACAACAAGCGCAGCAATGGCAACAAGCGCAGCAAGCGATCAGTGAGCAGCTACTCATTGATGACTATGGGCGGGCATGGCAAAAACAGCAAACACTCGCGGCAGATTTTCAAGCGATGCGTGAGCGCGTTGACGCCCAGCAAGTATTGATTGAAGGATTAATCGAGCAGCAGCAACTTGCCCAGCAGGCTCTGACTGAGCAACAGCAGACTCTACAAACCCAGCAAAATCTTGCTAAAGATTATTGGCAGCAGCAGCATGAAACGCAAAGTCTACTGAAACAAGCTGAACAAGCCCTAGCCAATGACCAACAACGCCTAAATGTCCTCAATGTTGAGCTGGGTCGTTTTGCAGCGTATCAACAAGCGTTGCAAGCACAAAAACAGCAAGCGCAAACACGTATTGAAGGCTTACCTGCAAAGCTTGAACAGCTCACCGCACAGTTGCGCCAATTGCGCGATGAACAAGATGATTGCAAACAGCAGCGTGAGCACATTGCAAAAAATTTAGTGGCGTTAAATAAGCAAAAGCAAGACGTAGAAAAAAATCTTGCCGTCAGTGAAAATGCGCTCAAACACCATGCCAGCCAACAACAGCGCCAACAACAACGCCAAAGCGAACATGACAAAGCCGTATTGGCATGGCAGACTGCTAAGGCCGCATTTGATCAGCAATTTGCAGCGTTTGATGACAACGAGCTAGACACGCAAATGACGGAACTCAGTGATGAGATTGAACGTCTTGAAGCCAATATCATCGCCCGTCAAGAAGCTATCGCTGACCAAGCTGATGAAGTTGACAGCTTGACCCGTCAGCATCGCCAAGCTGAGCAGCAGTACCAAGCGTGGCAAACCGAGCACGCGACGCTACAAAATTTGCTAGCACAACAAGAAACTGCCCTTGCCCAAGTTAGCCACCAGTCACCCAATCAAGAAAATAATAGCAGTTTGCCAAAACTTATCAGTCAACTGCAATTAACCGAAACAGGTAAGGGGTATGCCAATATTTTTGATACCCTAGTTACGGTATTTGCCAAATGGTCTATCGCCGCTGACCAAGATTTTGCCCAAATCATCCATGACCATGCGGTGTTTATTGATAATCAATCAACTTTACATCACACCTCGAAAAATAACCCATTGAACAGTCAGCTAATAGAAGGTTGTTTGCCACTGTCTGCTTTGATTGCGGCGCCCAATTTGGCTATTTTTCAGCAGGTTTGGATCAGTGCGACGCCACTTGACTGGGCAGATGTGCAGGATAAAGGGCTACTCGATAGCTTGCCAATGGGCGATTGGTTACTGGTGCATACCTCAGCGCAACAACTGATACTCTGTAATCAGCAGCTGCTGATTAACCTAAGCCATTTGTTGCAAGCTGAGGGTCAGCAGGTTATCAGTTTTAGCCAGCAGTTGATGAATGAAGCCCGTATTGAAGAGCTCGATGAACACTTAGCGCAGCAACAACCTCAACTGCAGCGTCTAGCCGATCGCTTGCAACAAGCGAGAGTTAGTCTGCAAGAATGGCAAGCGCAAGACCGAACCGCGCGTAATCAACTGCTCAGCCTAACCCAGCAACAACAGCAATGCCAGCAACAAAAACTACAACAGCAGTATCACTATCAATCCGCACTCGATAAACTTAATCAAGATAAAAAACGCCTCGACAATGACAGCGAGCGTCTACAACAAGAGGGGCTAGGTTTTGCGGACAAATTGCAGCAAGAGCAACAGCGGACTTATGAGCTAAGCAACACGCTTTCGCGTTTACAACCGCAATTACAGCAACAAATCAGCGAACGCCAGTCACTCGATGAGCGCTTAAACCAGTTTACCAGTCAGCAGCGCGAGCTAGAACAACAACAAAATCGCATCACCCAAACACTGGCAACCGGACAATTGCAAATCACCGCAAGTGAGCAGCAACTTGCCAAAGCTTGCCAAGACCAAGCAAGATTCACCAGTGAGCAGCAGCTGCTGAGTCATAAAATTAGCGAGCAGCAGGCACGCTTGCCACAGCTACAAAATCAACTCACGGTGGACTCGACGCAACTGCAAACCGCCAATGACAGCGTTACGCAATTGACAATGACCTTGAAAACCATGGAAACCGAGCTACATCAAGCGCAATTGGGTGTGCAAGAGTCTCAGCAGCAGTTAAGCCAACTACAACAGCAATATCACACCAACGACACCGCATTGGCACTAGCAAAACAAAACGTGGCATTGATTGGTGAGCAATTGACTAGTCGCAAAATCGCCGTGCCAAAAACCGACAATATTGAGTTAATCGGTAGCAGCAAACGCGAGCAACTACAACGACAACTCGAGCAGTTAGCATCACAGGTGGTTAATCTTGGGGCAGTCAATCATGCTGCAGTAGCCGAGCTCAGCGAAGTGAACAGCCGATTGGCGCCCCTTGCTGAGCAAATCTCGGATTTGACCGCAAGCATTGACAAATTACAACTTGCTATCCAGCAGATTGATAGTCAGACCAAACAGCTTTTTATGGATATGTTGACCCAAGTCAATATCGAAATTAACAAGCTATTTACCCAAGTGTTTGGCGGCGGGCAAGCGCAGCTGGTGTTATCAGACTATACCAATGACAAAGATGGCAGCGGCAAAGGCTGGCAGTCAGGGCTAGAGCTTATGGCGCAGCCGAAAGGCAAAAAGAACAGCCGGCTAGCCCTGTTGTCGGGCGGTGAGAAGACCTTAACGGCGTTAAGTTTAATTTTTGCTATTTTTAAACAGCAGCCCGCGCCATTTTGTGTGCTCGATGAAGTCGATGCGCCGCTCGATGACGCCAATGTCGCGCGCTTTACTCGCTTAATTGAGCAGCTTGCCAAAGACGTACAGTTTGTTTTCATCAGTCATAACAAACTTGCCATGCAAATTGCCGATGAGCTCAAAGGTGTGACCATGCCAACGGCAGGGGTGTCCAAGCTGGTCAGTGTGGATATGACTGAGGTGGAAGCTTATTTGGCATAAGCGATTTTCACCTGTCAAATACGCAAAAAGTCAAGCCTTGTCACGGTTTTTTCTAGCTGATTTTATGAAGTCATGATAGTATAACGGCAAAAATACCGATGTAAAAATTTTTACACTACAAACAGGGTCGTTATCGTCTTTCTCAAAGGTCGTTGTTTATGTCTATCACTCAGCTTATTCTTATCATTCTTGCGGTTGTTGCTATCGTTTGGGGTATTTACACGCTACTAAAATCCATTCGTCAAAAAAACCAAGATGTATTAGCGACTGACGCGATTGAACATGATAAAGATGGTCTACCTATTATTCCACGCCATCAGCGCCCTGAGCCCGAAGAAAGCCAGTTGTTTAAAGCGGAAATTACATCCGACAATCCTAAAGGCGAAGTAAAGCTAAGCGCGGACGATACCGAGTTACACCTAGACAACTATCCAGCCAGTGGCGGTTTTGCCAACGCCACTAAATCTGCCAATGACAAATTATTGGCAGAAACTAATACATTTGTGGAAAACGAAAACGACGCTTTTAGCATGCTCGCCAATGCCACAGAGACTATCAGCCCTGTTGTGCATACTTTCGATGAAAATCAGCTAAAAAATGACAGCTTTACCGATAACAGCCCAATTTTGGACACCCATATCCAAGCGCAAATTGACGAAGAACAAAACAGCCCACTCAACAACGCGATTCAAAATATCAACATCAGTATTTTTCCTAATCAGCAGTTTGTCGACATTAAAGGCGATTATTTGTTAGAGCTGATTGACAAATATGGCTTGAAGTTTGGTGCGATGAATATGTTCCATCGCTACGAAAACAAAGACGGAACAGGCTTATTGTGGTTTAGTCTGATGATGATTGACAATGAGGGTATTTCACCGTTCGATCTCAATCGACTACCGACGCAAACCATGAAAGGCTTGGTATTATTTTTATCGCTACCACACCCACGCCCTGTTCAAGGCTTTGATAGCATGATGAGTATCGCAGGATTGCTTGCCAATGACTTAAATGCCACGGTATATGACGACACAGGCGAGCCGATTAACAAAGAAAACACCCAAGCCATGCGCGAGCTTGCCATTAATTTTGGTCGATAGATTTTACTAAAATGAAACAAGGTACTCCTCGTGAGTGCCTTTTTTTATGGTTAAAAGTTTTATTGTTTTGACTGACCTGATGACTGAAAAAATTGACCAAGTAAACCATCACTTTGTTGTAAAATATCTGTTATCTTTTTTAATTCATTATGATTATGAACACAGCCGCCATTACTGCGCAAATGCGCAAACTCATTACACAGCTAAAACAACATAACCACGCTTACTACGTCTTAGATAATCCGCTGTTAGAAGATAGCGAATACGACCAACTTCGCCAAGAACTGGTGGCACTAGAAACTGCGAATCCTGAATTGGTACAAAGCGATAGCCCTACCAACCAAGTAGGTGACAAGCCGTTGCCGTTTTTTACCCAAGTCACCCACCAAATACCCATGCTGTCACTGGGTAATTTATTTACTTTTGACGATTTACAGAACTTTATGCGACGGGTCAATGACCGTTTGGCGGACCATCAGCAAAATCCTGAATATGAAGTCGAGCTCAAACTTGATGGGCTTGCGGTTTCACTGTTGTACCAAAACGGGCAATTTACCCAAGCGGTCACGCGCGGTGATGGTCAAACGGGCGAAGATATTACCCAAAACGTGCGTACTATTCGAAATCTACCCCTGCAGCTAGCGATTGATATACCACGGCTAGAAGTGCGCGGCGAAGTACTCATGCCCAAAGCAGGGTTTGCAAGGCTCAACCGTGATGCCCAAGCAAAAGGGGAGAAAACCTTTGCCAATCCGCGTAACGCTGCCGCAGGGAGTTTGCGCCAGCTTGATCCCAATATCGCCAAAAGTCGTCCGCTGGCGTTTTATGCCTATTCTGTCAATCAAGGCTTGCCCGCAGAGATTACCACCCAATCCGATGCGCTATTTTGGCTACAAGCGTTGGGCTTTAGCATCAGCGATATCAAAATCGTGCAAACAGCCGCGCAGCTACAAGCGTATTATCAATCGGTGATTGAACAACGCAGTCGCTTACCATTTGAAATTGATGGCACAGTGATTAAGGTTAATAGTTTAGCCTTGCAAGAGCAACTGGGCACTTTAAGCCGTGAGCCACGCTGGGCAACTGCCTATAAATTCCCTGCCGAAACCGTGATGACGCGTCTAAATGCGATTGAATGGCAAGTGGGGCGCACAGGTCAGTTGACGCCCGTGGGCAAGCTTGAACCTGTCAATGTCGGTGGCGTCACTGTGAGCAATGTGACTCTGCATAATATCGGTGAAATTCAGCGTTTAGATATTCGAGCAGGGGACATGGTCAGCGTACACCGTGCCGGTGATGTCATTCCCAAAATTACGCGCGTTTGGCAAGATGAACGCCCCGCCAATGCCCAAGTGGTGAGCCTGCCGACGCATTGCCCGGTGTGTGATTCACCCGTTATCATGCCAGAAGGCGAAGCGCTGGCACGATGCACCGGTGGGCTATTTTGCCCAGCCCAGCAACAAGAAGCACTGATTCATTTTGTCAGTCGTAAAGCGATGGATATCGACGGGCTCGGTGAGCGCTGGTTGATTAACTTTTTTGAGCAGGGTATTGTTAAAAATGTCGCAGATATTTATGCGCTTAACAATCACCGCGACGCGCTCATCAACCTTGAAAAATTGGGGGAAAAATCTGTCGAAAATATGCTAGCCGCCATTGAAAAAAGTAAAGATACCACCTTACCGCGGTTTATCTTTGCCTTGGGTATTGGTGGCGTAGGCGAGAGTACGGCGATGAATTTAGCCATGCAATTTGGCGACTTGCGGCCGCTCATGGCAGCGAGTATTGAAGCCTTACAAAAAACCCCCGATGTCGGTGAAAAAACCGCAAACTCGATTTTTGAGTTTTTTCGTGCCGAGCACAATATCGAAGTCATCAATCGATTATTACAAACCGGTATTCATTGGCAGCCTGTCAGCCAAGTACCTGAAGGCAATCAGCCGCTTAAAGGTCAAAGTTGGGTCATTACAGGCACCCTTGAAGGCATGGGACGCGATGAAGCCAAGGCCAAACTGCAAGCATTAGGGGCAAAAGTCTCAGGCAGCGTTTCTGCCAAGACCACCGCACTGCTCGCAGGCGAAAAAGCGGGTAGTAAACTTGCCAATGCCGAAAAACTGGGGGTAAAAGTGGTCACTGAAGCGCAATTCATCGATTTATTGAACAGTTATCATGTCTAATGCATAGCTAATGTATTAGAACTAGTATTGTAGAATAAGTTAACGCAACCTTGAGTAAGCTATTTGTTGCCCAAACTATAGCAAGGTTACTTACAAAACACGTATAAATCAGTCTTTATTCATAACAATAGGGTGAAAAATTTACGCTAATATAACTTCCGTAAGTTGCTAAAAGAATCTGACATTTTAGCAAATGGAAACCCTACTGGAGAAAAGTATGAAATCACTTAAAACACTTGCGGTACTTGCGACACTTGTTGGTTCAACAGCATTGACAGCGTGTGCTACCACTGATGCCTATGGCAACCGCGTCACTACCCAAGGTTCTTCTCGCGCGGCGATGCAAGGCGCGGTAGCGGGTGCAGCGTTAGGTGCACTGGCAAAATCAGATGGCGACCGTAGCGACATCGGTAAAGCCGCAGCAATCGGTGCAGCAGCGGGTGGTGCAACAGGCTATGTATTAAGTACATCACCTAACTATCCATACCAAAAATAAGCTACTCTAAAAGTCATAGCTTATCTCGACAGCATCCGACAGCGATACTGTCAAAAGCCAAACCATTAAGTTAAAGGTTTGGCTTTTTTCTTTACTAAACGCTAAGCTGACCATTTAATACAATCAAAGATGCGTTGAAGTAGCGCAGGTAATTTTTATTTGCCTAATATAAGCTAGATAAACTGCTAGCCTAAATCATAGCGTTATAAAATCAATGGTATAAAAAAAGCCCTTATCAATTCGATAAGGGCTTTGGATATGGTGGATCGTCCGCGACTCGAACGCGGGACCAATGGATTAAAAGTCCACTGCTCTACCAACTGAGCTAACGATCCTGAGAAGCGTTAAGAAAACGTCTGGGAGACGTTTTTAGCTTCGCAAGAGCAAATCTATGATTTGCTAAAGCATTAAAAAATTGCAAAGCAATTTTGATTTCACAAGTCAAATTCATAAAACGACATTGTCAAACTTTTACAATATGGTGGATCGTCCGCGACTCGAACGCGGGACCAATGGATTAAAAGTCCACTGCTCTACCAACTGAGCTAACGATCCAAAACTGTTAAGGCAATACAAAACGATTTTTCACGTTTTTATTTTGGCTATTGCCGTTAAGTGAGTGCATATTATACGCATTAAATCTTAGTTTGCAAGCCTTTTTGCACAAATTTTTTAACTAAAGATTGGCATCAAAATAGAAGCGTAAATTCATCGACTTATCATACCTTTAACTTATTCAGCTTTGATTAGATAAGTCTAATTAGATAGGTATTGACGAGCTAGATGATGACTAAATAGGTGATAAAACTTTTATTCACCACCTGATAAGGCATCAACAGGATTGAGTCTCGCGGCATTGCGCGCAGGAATAAACCCAAAAACCACACCAATGAGAGTGGAACACACCACCGCCGCTACAATAGAGGTGGTTGAATACACCACTTGGAAATTACCCCCTGCAAATTTGTTAATTAAAGCACCAATGGCAAACGCTAGGCTAATGCCTAAAATCCCGCCCAAGATACACACCAAAATCGCTTCTATTAAAAACTGCTGCATGATATCAGATTGTCTTGCGCCCACTGCCATACGCACACCAATTTCACTGGTGCGCTCGGTGACTGAGACGAGCATAATATTCATAACGCCAATACCCCCCACAATCAAAGAAATAATGGCTATCGATGATACCAGTAATGTCATCGTGCCTGTGGTAGATTCAATCGTCTGACGGATTGAATCAGAGTTTTGAATACGAAAGTCATCGGTGCCATGGCGCTGCTCTATCAAATCAGAAACAGCTTGCTCAGCGGCACTAGACGAGATAGTGTTTTTTAGTAGCACAATAAAACTATCTACATGACTCGTACCAACCATTCTACGCATCACAGTGGTATAAGGCATATACAGGGTAGGGGTGTCTGAACTTGGACCAAAAGCTTGCTCAGATGGCTGCAGCACACCGATGACACGAGCGGGCACACTACCCACCAACATCACTTCACCAATGGGGTCACTGACATTGGCAAAAAAGGCGGTTTTTGCATTATTATCAATAATCACATCTTGGGTCATGGAGGTGATACTATTGTCATTAAAGGTTTGCCCAAGCGCCAGTTTTTCCCCTTTCACCGTTAGATAATCTTTGCCCACGCCACTGACATTCACCGAAACTTCTGTTTCACGGTAACGAGCAGTGGTGCTATTGCTGCTGACTTGTGGACTGACGCTTTGCACATACGGCTGTTCTGCGACAGCATTCGCATCGGCATCTGTTAGATTATCATCATGGTATTTACGGCGAGGGTCACCAAATTTATAGCCATCTCGTATGGTTAAAGTATTGGTCCCTAAGGAGCTAATATCATTGAGAATTTTTTGTTGAGAACCTTGTCCTAGACCCACTACCGATACCACAGAGGCAATACCAATAATAATACCTAGCATGGTTAACAATGTCCGCATTTTATGCGCTTTCATCGCCAAAACGGACATCTTAAAGGCTTCAGATAAGCGGTCCAAAAACGCGGTAACACCAGATTTTTTGGCAAAATTTAGGTGTTGAACCTCTTTGGTTTTATCAAATCTATTATCGGTATAATAATCTTTAAGAATCTGTCCGTCTTTGATTTCAATCACGCGTTCGGCTTGGGCAGCGATGGAAGGATCGTGGGTCACCATAATGATGGTATGACCTTGGCTATTTAGATTTCTCAAAATTGCCATCACGTCTTTACCCGATTGGCTATCTAAAGCCCCAGTCGGTTCATCTGCCAAGATAATATCGCCACCATTCATTAACGCACGAGCAATAGACACACGCTGTTGTTGACCACCGGAGAGTTGGCTAGGGCGATTTTGGGTTTTTGCCGCAAGACCTAAGTCTTCTAACAATTGGGTGGCGCGCGCTTCACGTTGCCGCACAGGCATCCCTGCATATACAGCAGGGACAGCGACATTGTCTTGGGCATTGATGTCACCGAGTAAATGATAGCGCTGAAAAATAAATCCAAAATGCTCACGGCGAAGCTCGGCAAGTTCGTCTGCGGTGAGTTTGTCCACCGCTTTGCCATAGATGTGGTAACTGCCCGCAGTCGCCTGATCTAGGCAGCCTAAGATATTCATTAAGGTGGATTTACCCGAGCCTGATTGACCGATAATTGCGACCATTTCGCCTTCGTAAATGGTCAAGTCAATCCCATGTAAAACCCGAATTTTTTCATCACCTGCAGGGAATTCGCGGATTAAATCCTTCACTTCCATGACAGGTTGTTTGGTGTCTTGCGTTATCATCAGCCGTGTGTCTCACAGTTAGCATGCGTCATAGGGTTAGCATGCGTCATAGGTTACAATCAACGTTTACAATCTAGGGTTATCATCTACCGATAATTACATCATCGGCGGACCACCGTTATTTTTAGACGATGAACTTGATTTACTCACCGCTGCTTGACCCACAACCACCTTATCACCTTGGTTGACGCCGCTAAGAATTTGGGTGGTAATACGATTGGTGACACCTGTTTTGACCGCTTGTTTTTTGGTAGTACCATCGGATTGTACGACTTCAACATAACTGCCCATTTTTGGGTCAGTTTTGATTGCCGCAGCGGGTACACTAAGCACATTACTGACTTTATTTTCAACAATATAGACTTGTGCTGTCATGTTGATACGTAGCGCGCCATCGGGATTGGGGACGGTAAAATAACCAATATAATAAATCGCCGAATCCGTTGACGTAGATGAGTCACTGGCGGTAGTACCATCGGGCGCAGGTCCAATGGTTGACAGTGTAGCTTGGTATTTCTTATCTGGGCGTCCAATGATATTGAAATAAACCGGCAGTCCTGTTTTGAGATTGACGACATCGGCTTCTGATATTTTGGCTTTCACGCGTACACTGCTCAAATCTGCCAATGTCACAATGGTGGGGGCTGATTGATTGGCGTTCACCGTTTGCCCTTGTTTGGTGGTGATAGAAATCACCGTGCCTGACATCGGGGCAACAATTTGGCTATATCCAAGATTTTTTTCAGCGGTATTGACATCAGTTTGTGCTTTTTTTATGGTTTGTTGTGCACTCACAATATCGGCTTGCGATGAGGCAATATTTGCTTGGGCAGTCGCAATCGCTTCTTTGGCGCTATCTACATTGGCTTGGGCTGTTTTGACAGCGGTATCTGCTTGCTCCAGCTCTTGTTTGGAGATGGCATTCATGGCAAGCAAGGATTTTAGGCGATTGTATTCTGTTTGCGATTGTTGCAAGGTTGCTATTTTACCTTTCAAGTCGGCTCGCGCTGTGGCAAGCGCGGCTTGTTTGGTCTGATAGGCGGACTTGGTACTTTCCAAATTCGCTTTGCTTTGCTGTAAGGTAGCTTGCTGCGTGGTTAAGGTATTTTGCAGGGTAACTGGGTCAATTTGAGCAATGACATCGCCCTTTTTGACCGTATCACCCACCTCGACATACAATTTTGTCACTTCCCCTGACACCTGAGCGCCAACATCCACTTGTTTAATGCCTTCAATTTTGCCCGTGGACATCACACTGTTCTCAATATCACTACGTTCGACATTGGCGGTGATGTAATTGGATTTTTGCGGTTTGGGTTTAAAGTACCAATAAGCTAACGCTGCCAGCGAAATAACGATCAAACTTAAGATTGCCCATTTGAGCCATTTTTTTTGGGTAGCGGTCATCGTGCCAAGCCTTATCAAGGAATAAACAATTGAAAAAAATTAAATAAATACAGCTTTTTAACAGGGAGTATTAAAAGCTAAATGAGAATAAATTGCAATAAAAATAGGGAAGTCGCAAGGATTTTTAATTTTAACCACATAATCTTGCTGGATTATAAAATAAATGTTATGAGTAAGAAAAACGCATTAAAAATTTGAGGTTAGTGGATTGTATGGTGTTTTGATGGTCGGGTTGTTTGAAAAGCTGTAAAGGTTGCGGAGCATTTTTAAAAACAAATTTAAAAGTAACTTTTAAAGCAATTAGTGAAATAGCGGTTGACCCGCTAGGCGAAAAGCGAGTTGGTAGAGGAGCTCCCAAGCCGGTTGTTGCACCAGACCTTTGATGGCTTGGTCGGCTTGGTACAGTGCATCCGACCAGTTTCGGGTTGCGTCATGGGAATGACGATGCAGGGCTTTACTATACAGCTGTTGCTTGCTTTGCCAAATGCCGAGGCTTTGATAACTTGCCCCTGATTGCAAGCTTAAAATATTGCGCATGTCTTTGGCTATCATCCATAACACTAGACTCTCTGGTTCTTCACTGGCTTTGAGTTGCTGCAAGATTTTTGCAACCTGCGCGGTATCACCTGCCAACATCGCATCCGATAAATCAAAGGTGGTAAACATAGATTGACTCACCAATCCATCAAACAGCTGAGACTCATCGATGGTCACAAAATAGGTAGGAGGACTCGCATCTGTTGTAGCATAGAGATAGGAGAGCCGCCACAGACTTTGGTAAGCCGCTAGCAAATTATGCTGAGTTTGTGCCATCAGTATTTGCCAAGCGGCTTTGGTAAGTTCGAGCCCAAAATCTTGGGCGTGTTGCTGTAGCAATTGTTCGCGTTGCTGCTCTTGATAAAGATGGCATTCAATGACCTGACCAAATTTGTCGCAAAGCAAAAAAAACGCACTGTTTTGGCTTTTTTTATCGTATTTATCACTGATAATGACTAAGCAATTGCTCGAATTGCTGGTCGCAAATTGCGCTAATTCTGCCAACGCCTCTTTATCGGGCTTATGATTGCCGTGAACGATAATGGCTTTGTTGTCGTCAAACAGTGACAGACTGTTCAGCTCTGCCAAAACCGCTTGCCATGATTTGGCGCTGGTAATATCCATGTGCGAAATTGCCATATTATGCTGCCGCCAATTGGGCGACATTTTTTCAATCAGCCACTGTGACAGCAAATCTTCATCGCCATGCATTAGCCACACCCCAGTGGCGGGGGCTTGCCTGTTTTTGAGATGTTGAAAGGCATTTAAAAAATTGTACTGCATCAGCGTATTATCAATTAGGTATCAATTAGGTTAGGGGGTAGTTGCGGTAGGCACTTTGGTGATTTTAGGAAGGCTCAGTGCGACATATTGGTCAGCAATACGCTGCGCCAGGTTGTCATACAACCATACTTTAATTTGCTCAGCTTGGGGGTTGTCAGTGGCTACCACGCCTTGGTCATACTGATAGCTACGCTGTACTTGAATAGTATTAGTCAGCGTGCGGGGTTGACCATTTTCAATGGCGCGATAAGTGACCTCTGCGCTTAACACCATGCGAATTTCGGTCAAAATACCGCGTAGCTGGTAGTTTTGCAGGCGAATGTTTTTGACTTCAATACTGGCAGGCAAGGTGGCATTTGATTGGGTGGTTGCATTTTTATCAATCACCCTATCTTGGGTATTAATGCTCAGCTGGTGGAGTTGTTTTTTTAACGAATTTTTAACCGCATAGGCTTCTGGGCTATTGTTAAAAATCAGCTCAGTGGTTGGGATATTTTGTGACATGGGCGCATCATACCCGCGTAGATGAAAACCACAGGCAGGTAGCTGCGTCAGTAACACACTGCTTAGGAGGATACGAAGAAATGGCTTATTCATATAGTTACCTGTCTGTTAGTTACCTGTCTATGATTGTCGGTATTGCTTGTGATAACGCTTTATTATAAAGCTTCAGGTTATTATAAAGCTTTAAGGTCAAAAAGGGCTTAGGTTGCCAATAAGCCCTTGTAATCAATTAGGCTTTTACCACAATATTGACCAGTTTATTGGGCACCACGATTTCTTTGACGATATCGCCGGTGATAAATTTAGCGACGCTGTCGAGTTGTTTCGCTTCGGCTTTTAACCAATCGCTGTCACTGTTTGGCGCCACATCCATTTGACCACGGATTTTGCCGTTGACTTGCACCACCATGGTGATAGTGTCTTGTACCAAGGCTGAAGTATCAACGGCTGGATAGCTTAGTGTCATCACATCAATCCCTAACTGCTCAAGTAGGACTTCTGCCATGTGCGGCGCGTACATGGTGAGCAAGGTCAATAATGTTATGAGTGCTTCATTGGCTACCGCCAAGTCGCTATCAGAAGCGATTTCAAACGCCGTGAGTTCGTTCGACAATTCCATTAAAAATGACACGGGCGTATTGAGCGCCAAGTTTTTGCCAAAGGCGTCATCTAATTTGCCGATCGTATCATGTGTTTTACGGCGTAGACTTTTAGCGGCTTTACTTAGCGACTGGGCATCACTCACCGATAGCGTTGATGCGGTTAAAGATTGTTGTGCCAAGGTTTCGGCATGCTCGATGGTATAACGCCATACTTTTTTCAAAAAGTTATACGGACCTTTTAGTCCATCGTCAATCCATTCAAGCGTCTGGTCGACAGGCGCGGTAAACATGGTGTAAAGTCGAACCGTATCTGCGCCATATTGATCAATGGTCGCTTGTGGGTCGACACCATTGTTTTTTGACTTCGACATTTTTTCGATTTTGCCAATTTTGACAGGCTGACCATCGGCTTTTAAGGTCGCTTCGATGGGCTGACCTTTGTCGTTGTAGCGGATATCAACTTGTTCTGGAAAGTAATAGGATTTGCTACCATCGGCATTTTCGCGAAGATAAGTACCCGCCAAGACCATGCCTTGGGTGAGTAAATTAGCAAAGGGTTCATCACCCTGCACCAAGCCTTCATCACGCATAAGTTTGTGGAAAAAACGCGCATATAGTAAATGTAACACGGCGTGCTCAACACCGCCTACATATTGATCTACAGGTAGCCATTTATCGGCTGCGACTTTATTAATCATCCCATCGGTATAATTGGGTGAGGCAAAACGCGCGTAATACCAGCTTGATTCTACAAAAGTATCAAAGGTATCGGTTTCACGTTTGGCAGGCTTGCCGCAACATGGGCAGTTGACATCGGTAAATGAAGCAAGATTGTTGAGGGGATTGCCACGTCCATCGGGTACCACATCTAAAGGTAATACCACAGGCAGCTGATTTTCTGGGACAGGTACTGTACCGCAGTCGGCGCAGTTGATGACCGGAATTGGGCAACCCCAATAACGCTGGCGAGATACTCCCCAATCGCGTAGCCGATAATTGATGGTTTTTTTACCCAAGCCTTTTGGCTCAAGTTGGGTTAAAATTTTGTCAAAGGCTTGTTTAAAATTTAAACCGTCTAACTCACCCGAGTTAATAGCCACGCCATTTTGCTTATCGCCATACCAGTCTTGCCAAGTGGTCGCATCAAACTGTTGACCTTGTTTGTGTGGTTCTTCTAGGTCAATCACTTGCTTGATAGGTAAGTGGTATTTATTGGCAAATTCAAAGTCGCGTTCATCATGCGCAGGGACTGCCATGACAGCGCCAGAGCCGTAGCTCATTAATACGTAGTTCGCGACCCAAACAGGCACTTGCTCACCGGTCAACGGATGGGTGACAGTCAGACCCGTATCCATACCCATTTTTTCAGCTTTGGCTAAGTCTGCTTCGGCAACTGAGCCTTTTTTGCAGGCTTCAATAAAGCTTTGTAGGGCAGGATTGGTCGCGGCAGCGTGTTTTGCTAGTGGATGCTCAGCTGCCACCGATACATAAGTCACACCCATTAAGGTATCTGGGCGGGTAGTAAATACATCTAGGGTTTTTTCTTCACCATTTAAGGTATAAGGGAAATGAATTTCCATGCCTTCAGAGCGACCAATCCAGTTGCGCTGCATGGTAATCACTTGCTGTGGCCAATGACCTTCCAGCTTATCCAAATCATTTAACAGCTCTTCTGCGTATGCGGTGATATTAAAGTAGTACATGGGGATTTCGCGTTTTTCAATTAGCGCACCTGAGCGCCAACCGCGGCCATCCACCACTTGCTCATTGGCAAGGACGGTATTATCAACAGGGTCCCAATTCACTGTTGAGAGTTTTTTGTATACCAAGCCTTTTTTGAACAGTTGTACAAATAGCCATTGTTCCCACTTATAGTATTCTGGCGTACAAGTAGCAAATTCACGTGACCAGTCAATCGACAGTCCTAATGATTTGAGCTGCGCGCGCATATTGTCAATGTTTGAAAACGTCCACGCAGCAGGGGCGACAGCGTTGGCAATCGCCGCATTTTCTGCAGGCATACCAAACGCATCCCAGCCCATTGGCTGCAACACTTCATAACCTTTTAACCGATAGTAACGACTCAAAACATCACTAATCGTGTAGTTGCGCACGTGCCCCATATGCAGTTTGCCACTGGGGTAAGGAAACATAGACAGCAAATAACGTGACGGCTTATCTGATGCGGCATTGTTCACTTGATAGCGATTTTGCTGTTCCCATTTTTGTTGTTGGGCGGGCTCGATAACTTGGGGTTGGTATTGACTGGTTAAAGCTGAATTACTCATAATGGTCTGAATTTGCAGTATTTGAATGGGAAGGTATATTAAGCCCCATAGCATAGCCTAAAACCGTAAAAATTGCGATAAAAAAAGGAGTCAATATGAGCATCATCATTTACGGTATCAAAAATTGTAGCACCATGAAAAAGGCGTTTGATAAATTAACTGCACTGGGTTTGGAGTATGAATTTTTTGACTATAAAAAACAGGCGATAAATAAACCGACATTAGCACATTGGGTCGAAACAGTTGGTATCGACAAAATCATGAATACCAAAGGCACAACCTACCGCAAACTTAGCGATGCGCAAAAAGCCCAAATAAAGCAAGATGTGGATGCTGCGTTAGATATGATGATAGCTAAGCCAAGTATGATTAAGCGCCCGATTGTCGTCTCAAACAATGAGTTAATCATTGGTTTTGATGAAACTGCCTTTGAAAAACTAGGCATGTAAAACTAGGCAAGTAAATAGGGACAAATCAATCGCCAATAAAAAAGCGAGTGATTAAAACTCGCTTTTTTAAGTGGCGGGTAAAAATTATTTTACCGCACTAGCCACCGCAGATTTTACCGCATTTGCAGTTTCAACTGGGGTAGAAGCTGCACCACGTTCTTTATTGACGATAGTTTGTGGGGTCATCACAGAAGCGTCTTGTTTGTGATCGCTTAATGAATAAACATACGCTGCCAATAACATAATACGCTCGTTACCCAGTTTGGTATCCCAATGTGGCATCACACCGGCACGACCATTACGTAACGTAGTACGAACCGTTTCACGGTCGCCACCATATAACCACGTGTCGTCCGTAAGATTCAACGCACCGACATCATGATTACCTTTGGCATCTTTACCGTGACATACCGCACAGTTGGTATCAAAAATAGCCTTGCCTTGATTAACCAAAGTTTGGTTCAACTGACCATTTTCTTTTGAGCCATGACCGGGTGATAGTGACAAAACGTATTCAGCTGCAGCGCGAACACCATCTTCACCAATCTGCGCTTTCCAAGCTGGCATACCACCGACGCGACCATGATTAAGGGTTAACAAGATTTTATCGGGTGTACCGCCATAAATCCAGTCATTGTCCGTCAAGTTTGGATAACCGGGTGCACCATGCGCTTGTGAACCATGACACACTGAACAGTTTTGTAAGAACAAACGCTGACCAATTTTAATCGCTTGAGGATCTTGAGAAAGTTTTAGAACGGCAGGTGCCAGCCCTACGATACCTTTATCAATTTGCGATTTTAATTCGGCATTGGGCTGTGCATTTTTAGCTTGCTGTGCTTGTAATTTAGCAAGGCTATCAATTTGCGCCGTTACCGCTTTGTCTTTTAAGATTTTATCATTGAACGTGCCAGTAAATACCGCATTATTGCGCTCAAGATCGGATGCTAATTCATTAGCACTGGTCCAAGGAACATCTTGACCATCTACTTTTACCGTAGTGATACCTTTCCATGAGCCTGGCATTACTGATGGGAACAATAGCATGTATAGTAGTGCCCAAGCTAATGTACCCCAAAAGATTGCTAACCACCATTTTGGTAATGGACGGTCAAACTCTTGGATACCATCGTATTCATGGCCTGTGGTACCGTCATCCGACATGGTTGGGCGATAACCCAATACACCGACTAACCAGCACAAAATCCAAGCCCAACAAGCGATGGAAAATAGGGTTATCCAAAAACTCCAAAATCCACTCATTTTTTATCCTTATTGCGTTGTGATGCTTCTGTTAGGTCTTCGTCATCTAACGCAAGTTTTGCATCTTCTTCAAACCGTTTGCGATTCTTTGGCGAGTAAGCCCACCAAACAATCGCAATAAAAGCGATAAACGCTGCGACCGTTGCGATACTGTGTAATGTGCCCAACATTAACGTTGACCTTTCATTGCAGTGCCCAGTTGTTGTAAATACGCAACAACAGCATCGAGCTCAGTTTTACCTTGTACCGCATCGGGTGCACCTGCAATATCAGCATCGCTATAAGGCACGCCGAAATGGTCGCGGAATAGACGCATTTTTGCTTGTACTTTGTCAGCGTTAACTTCATTTTTTGCTAACCAAGCAAATGATGGCATCACAGACTCAGGTACCAATGATTGTGGGTTAATCAAGTGTTCACGTTGCCAGTCATCAGAATAGCGTCCGCCGACACGCGCAAGATCAGGTCCAGTACGTTTGGACCCCCATAAGAAGGGATGATCCCAAGCGGATTCAGCAGCTCGCGAATAAGGTCCATAACGTTCCACTTCAGCCCGAAGAGGACGAACCATTTGGGTATGACAGACGTGACAGCCTTCACGAATATAAATATCACGACCTTCTAATTCAAGGGCAGTCCATGGCTTCATATTGGGCAAAGGCTGGTTAACTTCTTTGGTATAAATCAATGGCACGATTTCTACCAAAGTCGCAAAACTAATAGCTACAACGATTAGGATAAGTAGAAGACCCGTGTTTTTTTCAATAATTTCGTGATTGATTTGCATGAGTCTCTCCTTAAATCTGTTTTGCGGTAGCAGTTTCTACTACAGGTGTAGTGGTATCCGCTACTTCAACAGTTTTAGTGCTTGGCATCGTGATAGTTTTGTAGACGTTGTAAGCCATAACGACCATACCTGTGACATACAATAAACCACCAAATGCACGACCAATGTAAGGATAGTGCGAGAACAAGACAGTATCAACGAAACTATACACCAGCGTTCCATCTGGATTTGTAGCACGCCACATCATACCTTGACCAATACCTGAAATCCAAAGCGATACGATGTAGAAAATAGTACCTGCGGTAGCCAGCCAAAAGTGCGTGGTGATTAAGTCAGTTGAATACATTTTTTGTTTGTTCCAAAGACGTGGAATTAATACATATAATGAACCAACCGTAACCATACCAACCCAACCTAACGCACCAGAATGCACATGACCTATCGTCCAGTCAGTATCATGGGATAACGCATTGACGGTTTTGATTGACATCATCGGACCTTCAAACGTTGACATCGCATAGAATGACAGTGCAACAATCAAGAAACGAATAATAGGGTCTGTGCGAAGTTTATCCCAGCTGCCAGATAAGGTAAGTACACCATTAATCATACCGCCCCATGAAGGCGCAAATAAAATGATAGAAAATACCATCCCTAAAGACTGTGCCCAGTCAGGGAGTGCTGAATAGTGAAGATGGTGACCACCCGCCCACATATAAGACGAAATTAACGCCCAAAAGTGGATGATAGATAAACGATAAGAGTAAATAGGACGACCGATCTGTACAGGCACAAAATAATACATCATACCCAAAAAAGCGGCTGTTAAGTAAAAACCTACGGCGTTGTGACCATACCACCATTGCACCATAGCATCAGTCGCACCGCCAAACAAGGAATATGACTTCCAGAAGCTCAGAGGGATTGCCATACTATTGACAATATGCAGTAACGCAATGGTCAAAATAAATGCAGCAAAGAACCAGTTAGCAACGTAGATATGCGAGGTTTTGCGTTTCAATAACGTACCAAAAAACACAATAGCATAAGATATCCACACCACGGCAATTAAAATATCAATGGGCCATTCAAGCTCAGCATATTCTTTAGTTGAGGTTAAACCCAAGGGTAGGGTAATAATTGCGCCAATAATAACAAGGTTCCATCCCCAAAAGGTGAACCAGGCTAGATAAGGTGCGAATAAACGCGTTTTACACGTTCTTTGAACGATATAATATGAAGTTGCGAATAACGCACAACCACCAAATGCAAAAATCACCGCGTTGGTGTGCAATGGACGCAAGTGGCTAAATGTTAGCCAAGGGATACCAAAATTGAGGGCAGGCCATGCCAATTGTGATGCAATGAACACCCCAATTGCCATACCGATAATACCATATACTACCGCCATGATTGAGAACAACTTAATGATGTCCACTTCATAATCATCGGTAATAGGTATTGCTGTGTTTTGTAAATTCATTCGATGATTTCCTTTACAGCCTATATTATCAACAAGTTTAAGCAGAAATCTCCTTTGTGCCTGTCAATAAAACTATCCGGTCAGATACGTTGGCACTAGTTATTTTTTTATAAGATAGGCTAACTGTTTAGTGGCTAGTTTCACGATGAATTTTAAAGAAATTAGCGGCTAAATCTTGACGCAAAACAGTAAATTTACAAGCAGTAAAATAGGCTCAAACTCACGATTCTCACCAAGTATTGTAACTTAATCTTTGCTAAATATCATCTAATGTAACGTTCATAGCGCAAAAAAAAATTACACACCAACTATTATAATATGAAAAATAAAAAAAACCATGTAAATTGTGGGGATTTTTTTAACATCCCATACACTATCTAGTAACAATGGTAAAAATGGTTAACCGAGCGCCATTATCGTTGTTCTATAAATGGGTTTATTATGCCTTAGAGAATTGTCATTCATACAAAATCTCGGTAAGATGCACAAGTTCTAATACAACTAACGATAATGAGGATTTAAAATGGCTAAAATTTTAACACAAGAATGGTTTGATAAAGTTGACGAATTAACCAACAAAGCAGGTGACTTAAATCTACCACCCGCGATTAAAAATATGTCGATTAATTTACAAGTCACCGATAGCGACAATCAAGAAGTCAATGCAGCTTTTTATGATGGGACAATTCATCAAGGTTTGAAAGATGGCGCTTTAACCACCTTAAAACTTGATGCCGATACCTTAAAAGCGATATTTTTAGATCGTGATATGAACCGTGCGATGGAAGCCTTTATGTCTGGCAAAATCCGCGTCGAAGGCGATATGGGACAATTAATGTCTATCCAAACTGCAAGCCCAAGCGCTGAGCAAAAACAGCTTTTCAAAGACATCTTAGCCAATACACAAGTGTAATCGGGCTGATCAAATAATTTAGGATATTGCGCGCATTATCCGTGTGTTAAGCGAAATATCACTAACACCCCGAGCACAAAGAAAATCATCGATAATATTCGGTGATTTTTTTTATCGGGCGCTTGGGTGGGGTACAGTAGTAAACCTGTGGTATAAACCATCAGACCATTGACTGGGCTAGTTTGAGCAGATAGGGGGAGTGGGCTATGATTTACCAATCCAGTCTGGGCTTGGATAGCGTCTGAAGTAGAAACTGCGGATTTAGTCGACTGATTTGGCATGGGTCATCTTCCCAAAATAACTGATATAACACTCATAAACGTTAACGGCTGATATTGGGTAGGCTGTTGAGCCGCTATAGAATTTATGACGTTGATTGATAAAAAGAAACCTTTGCACGAATAAACACACAAAAGTTCATTAAATTGGTATAATACAATAAAATCAATCACCTAGCAAAAGACACGACTATGGCATGGAAACAAACAGGGCAACTCTCCCTAGCAGACAGTC
>BMPS01000018.1 GCA_014647715.1 Streptomyces cinereus | reverse complement strand
TTTGCCGTATTAAGCATTATCGGGGTATTGCGACAAGGTATGAGAAGCTTAAACGTAATTATGAGAATTTGGTCGCTCTAGCCTTTGCTTATCATTGGCTGAAGCTTTGAATGTTCAACAGAACCTAGCTATTAACTATTGTCCTAAATCGTCATGTTTACATGGTATGCCAATAGCGAAGTTTATTAATTTCAAATAAAAATGCCACAAACATGCCGAGATAATACGCCAGTTTAAGCTCAAAACTGTCATCCCGTAACTTAAAAGGTAATGCGCAAAGGGTGACGGCAAGCGGAATCCACAATAGCATAAACACCCAATTTTCGATGACATTGAGCCAGCCTTGCATTCCCTTGCTACTGCGTAAAGCCGCCAACCCTAACAGCAAGCAAGCAACTATCAGTGTGTTGATTAAGCCTTTTGGAAGATTGCTGGGATAAATCGATAATTCTTGCTTAGTATAATGTGGCAATGCCATTCAATAAATTCCTAAATAATTACTGATGATTGGTGTTATGTGTAGCATCAATTTTTAGCGTTAATGTCTTCGGGTGCCGACTCGCCGAGCGAACCGCTACGAATATGCCGCCATCATCCATAGCATCGCCACACAGCTAAATAACAAACCCAAGGTTAACGCATTGCGATTTTGAATCGGTGCGCGCCCTGAATAGCGATTTAACACCTTTGAGCCCACGACAAAAGCCAGTGGGATACCCAGCCAAAAAATCGCAATGGTACTCACCAGTGAGGGCAGCATTGATGATAAACTATCGCCAAACATCAACCTAAACCCAAAACCTGCCAACCCTAGCAACACCGCAAATATTGCCAGTCCAATTGTCAGACCTTTAGGTACTAAAGACGGGGATTGAACGTCCATACCAATTTCCTTGTGTATTATTGCTTGTGGCGCATTTACGCTGGCAAGCGACCGACCAAAGCCAGTTCGGCACGCATCGCGTCAATCGCTTGGCGATAATCAGGTTGGTTAAATATCGCTGAACCTGCGACAAACATATCAGCCCCTGCTTCGGCAACCGCACGAATATTACTGGCTTTGATACCGCCATCGACTTCAAGGCGAATATTGCGACCCGATAGCCTAATCATTTCGCGCACCGCTTCTATTTTTTTGAGGGTACCATCAATAAATGCTTGCCCACCAAAACCTGGGTTAACACTCATCAATAAAATCTGGTCAACTTTATCCATCACATAGTCTAGATAGTGTAGCGGCGTGGCGGGATTGAGCACCAGTCCACAGTCAGCACCCCCATCTTTGATGAGTTGTAACGAGCGATCGACATGTTGCGTGGCTTCTGGGTGAAAGGTAATGATGCTGGCGCCCGCTTTTAAGAACTGCTCAATCATACTATCAACCGGTGACACCATCAAATGCACATCTATCGGGGCAGTTATCCCATAATCACGCAGCGCCTGACAAATCATGCTACCAAAGGTCAAATTTGGGACATAATGATTATCCATCACGTCAAAATGCACCACGTCTGCACCTGCGGCGATAACCTTCTCGACCTCCTCGCCCAGACGGGCAAAATCTGCCGACAAAATCGAAGGGGCAATCAGAAATTGGCTATAATTATTCGGATGGGCAAATTTATTAGGGGCTTGTTTAGGTGAGTCTTCAAGAATTTCAGACTGGTTCATCATCATTGTCCGTCAGCTTTGATTAAAAAGTGCGGATATTTTAGCAAAGATTATTTTAAAAAACTTCGACTATTTGGTGACTATTACTTGGTGGCTATTATTTGGTGGTTATTATTTGTTAACTGGGACTACCGACAGCGACTATTTGCTGCCCGTGAAAATAAATACCGCCACAAGCCTTGCAGAATTTACATTTAAGTAGTCAAGAAAAATTAACTAGACTATGCTAGATTATGATTGATAAGTAACAAAAAAGATAAAACCCAAGTCTTAGGGCAATAGACTTGGGTTTTAGGGCACTTCATGTCAACTATGTTATTATTATTGGCTTTCCATGATATTACTCATCCTGAGCGTCTCAACACTACCATTCCTTGGTATCATCCTTGTGTTGATGAGTTCATTGTAGGTTGTTGCACGATTGGTTACTAGCCGCAAAAGGCGGAATCTGTTGTAAGCAAATGCTTACATGGCGTTTTACCTTGCCCTCTTCTAGCTTTCTAATGCGCCTTTTAATAATTTGCTAGCATCATTAGGGCTATCATTCTGAGTTTCCGATAGCTTTTCGCCTTCTTTGACGCCTTCTTTGATGGTTTCTTTCGCCTCCTGGTGATCGGCGATGCTTGGCAAAGGTTCAGGCTGCTCATCCATGACTTCAGGCTCATATTGTAAAGTAGTGAGCACGGGAAAATGGTCGGAGCCAATGTTCGGCATACGCGCCATCGATACCAGCGTGAAGTGATTGCTGTGAAAAACATGGTCAAGCGCCCAGCGCAAAAATGGGTAACTGGCATGAAAGGTATTGATGAATTTTCGCCCAATGCGAGGGTCTAGTAGCCCTGAGATACGCTGAAACATACGCGTGGTATGCGACCAAGCCACATCGTTAAGATCACCTGCAACAATCACCGTCAAGTCGTTGGCGTTGATGTGTTTGCCTACCATTAACAGCTCAGCATCCCGTGTCACCGATTTATCCGCTTCGGTTGGACTCGGTGGCATGGGATGCAAGCAGTATAGCCAAACAACCTTTCCCATGGCTAGGCGAACTTGGGTATGAATCGATGGAATATCATCAACCACCAGATATTTTACTTGCGGATTGATAAGCTCAAGCTTTGAGTACAAATGCATACCATATAAGTTATCGAGTGGCACTTTGACGTTAAATGGATAGTCAGCCTCAATGGCGCTTAAAGCGTCTTGCCACGCTTGGTCAGTTTCGAGTGTCAATACAATATCGGGTTGATGGGTATGGATAAGGTCAATCAAAGCTTGTTTATTTGGATTGGTCGTCAACACATTGGCAACCAATAATTTCACTTGATAATCGCGTGACTTTGGCTTTGCCGTTTGCACTTGTTTCTTCCACAAAAACGTATAAGGCAACACCATGTACGCTTGCATAGCCAGCGCAATAAGCAGCAGCAAAATTAATCCAATTTGCCAACGACTGTCAAAAGCGCCCAGCCAAAGTAAGCCAATGAGCGCTACCAACCCCAAAAAAATCAATTGATTCCTGGGAAAATCAGCAACCCTAAACCACCATTCAAACCTAGGGATGGTTGCCCAAAAAGTTGCAAAAACCACAAAACCTGCTAGCAACTGTAACAACAGCGTCATTGTCTATCCTTTCATGTTATATTGCGGTTCACATTGGTCAATATTAGCTTGTTATCATTATCTTGTGATCATTAGCATGGCGATATAGTAGCCACAAAAATACGGCTGATAAATTGCAGTTGTGTTGCCAAACGCTATTTTCACCCTGACATCGCTATCAGCCTACCATCTATAGCTAAATAGATGCCCCATGTAAAAAAAAATTCACTTGCAAAACATGACAAATACAGGCAAGGTAACAGGTTACTAATTGAAAAATCAATGTGGATTTTCTGCACTATTTATTTTATTTTGTTTACAGTAAGGAAGGGTTATCATGAGTCAGCTACGCGTAGGTTTGGTCGGATGGCGTGGAATGGTCGGTTCGGTATTAATGCAACGTATGATAGATGAAAACGACTTTGAAGGGATTACCCCCGTGTTTTTCTCTACCAGTAATGCCGGTGGCGATGCCCCTACCCCAAATGGCATTGCCCCTAGCAAGCTTGAAGATGCACATGACTTAGCGGCTTTAGCGGCTTGTGATGTCATTATTACCTGTCAAGGCGGTGACTATACTAAAGAAGTCCATCAACCGCTACGTGATAAAGGCTGGAAAGGTTACTGGATTGATGCAGCAAGCACCCTACGTATGACTGACAATAGCATCATCGTCCTAGACCCAGTCAACCGCAATGTCATTGATGACGCTATCAAAAATGGTCAAAAAGACTTTATCGGTGGTAACTGTACGGTATCTTTGATGTTGATGGCGATTGGCGAGTTATTCAAACGCGATTGGGTTGAATGGGTATCTGCGATGACTTACCAAGCGGCAAGTGGTGCGGGCGCCAACAACATGCGTGAGCTTATCAAAGGCATGGGCTACATCCATGATGGCGTTGCAGACGAACTCAATAACCCGGCAGGCGCAATTTTAGAAATTGACCGTAAAGTAGCCGAATTACAACGTAGTAGCGAGTTCCCAAAACAATACTTTGGTGCGCCGCTTGCTGGTAGCTTAATTCCTTACATTGATGTGCAGCTAGAAAACGGGCAATCAAAAGAAGAATGGAAAGGCTGTGTTGAAACCAACAAAATCCTAGGCAATGATGCAGACAAGACGAATGCCAACATTGTGCCGATTGATGGTATCTGCGTGCGTATCGGTGCCATGCGTTGTCACTCACAAGGCTTGACCATCAAACTAAAAAAAGACATCCCTCTAGAAGAAATTGAAGCTGCGCTTCGTAACAGTGGTAATGAGTGGCTAGATGTAGTAGAAAATGACAAAGCAGCAAGCGTTGAGCGGTTAACCCCAGTAGCAGTGACAGGTACGTTAAAAGTTGCCGTAGGTCGTCTTCGCAAGATGAATCTAGGTGGCGAATATTTATCCGCCTTTACCGTGGGTGATCAGTTGTTATGGGGCGCGGCAGAGCCACTACGCCGCACACTTGCGATTATCCGCAATCAATTATAAACCCAAGGATTTATAAAAAACACGCTGACTAGGGCGTGTTTTTTTATGCCTGAGTAGATAAACCTGATAGTGTTAATTTGTTATTTACCCCTAAAAAACGCCACGACCAGTAGACAGGGATTGCCATTATCAGGGTATTCATAGTAAAGCGTCATTATTCAAGCATCAATCTACCCATAAAGTGCTATCAGCAGCCGGCTTTATCCCAAGCTTTATGCCAATAATAAGCGAGTCAGACTATTGAGAGTTTTGGACAAAAAGTGTAAAGTTGAGCAGATAATTTGACTGAAACTTTTGTCAAGTTGTTGGATTATCGATTAATTCGATGTTTGAATATTGCCTGTCAGTATATTGACTACCATGCGACCACACAAGTAGGCATTTTTTAACACCCATAACTATACTGTGATACCTTCAGCAAGGATTTTTTATGTCTTGGCAAAAATACTCTGTACACTTGGTATTGGGTTTTCCCTTATCGCTTCCCATTGTCGCTTATGCCGTCAATATTGGCGATACTTATGTACAAACTCAACAAAACCAACCTTTAAACGCCAGTATTAATGTCAGTGACATCAATCCAAGAACTTTTTCTGTCACAGTCGCCCAAGCTGATGTGTATCGCCAGCTAGGCTTGTCAAAAGATGCCGATATTCAAATCAAATTTGTCCCAACCAGTAGCAATGGCGGTCAAATTATATTGACCACCAACCGTGCGATTAATGCCCCATTTACCGATGTGGTGCTCAATATCACGGAAAATGGCGTGACCAAAACGCTGCCAAAGACCTTGTTGATGCCCATCGACAGCGCACAAAAAATCACCACGCAAGCCAATACCACGGCTTTGCAATCACCTGCGCAAAACATCGTCATAGGTTCGGCCAATCCTGTGCAGTTGCCTGTTATGTCGCCCGACCCTATGCCCATGCAGCCGATAACGTTGCCATCAACCACCATCAATCAGCTGCCTAATTTACCTACGACTGGTATGCCCGCTGGCGCCGCCCCAGTGACGCAAGCTAGCGAAAACAGTGACTACCTGCGTATTCAAGAGACGCGAACGGTTCGATCTGTTCAGCCAAATGGCACTGTCTATACGCAAGCCGTGCCACAAACGCAAAACCCCATCCAAACGAACGCCGCTGATAATCAATTGCCAAGGCCAGCAGCTGGTTATGGCAATCAACCTTTAGACAAATCTAAGTCCAAGTATAGCGCCAAAAACCCGCAAATCATTGGCGAGACAACCACTTATACACTACAGCGCAATGACAACCTTTGGACCATCGCCAGTAACATCGCAGCGGCAAACCGCAAAGATGTCGATCAAGTGATGGCAGATATCATGGCAGCCAACCCGACCGCGTTCCCCGATAATGACCCAACCAAACTTGTCGCCAATACCCAATTACAAATCCCAAAATACAAAGTAGTCCCTTCACAAATTGGGATAAAATCGGCCAATAAAGCGCGACAACGATATCGTCAAAACAAAAAACGTGTCGCAAGCAAAAAATCTGTCATCGCACCAAAATCTGCTGCCAAACAACCAGCCACCCCAAAGACTACGAAAAAGACACTTAAAGCACAAAAAACACCGCGGCCATACGCAGCAACTAAAAAATCTGAAATGACCATCATCGCACCTAATCATACCAATGGTTCAGTACAAGGTCAGAGCACCAAGAACAAGGTGGGCAAAGGGGTGTCATCCCAAGTGGCGGCTCAAGTGCAACAAAAACGCCAAGCCACCGCCCAGCAAGCCACTAAAGTTAACAAACTCAATCAAGACTTAGTGGGCGCTGAAAATCGCTTGAAGATACAAAACACCAAGCTTGCCCAATTAGAAAAACGCTTAAAAGAGTTAAACAAAAAATAATATAGCGCGTGGATGATATTGCCTGTGTGCTGTGTCATTTCATACCGTACAACAAATTTGTGGTGATTCATTAGTCGCATAAAGCGGTAGCTTATATCTTGCTATGCCCTAATGATAACTCTCTACCGTAACGATGAGGTGAAAGATGGATCCGATAATGATAGGTATCGCAGCAGTAGTGATTTTGGTAGTTATTGCTGGCGTTTTCTTGATGAAAAAAGGTAAAAGCCAAACGACGGTTGACACTCAGACCCAATTCAAACGTCCAAAAACGTTGGCTGAACAGCAACGCGAACTAGAACTGCAACGTCAATCACAGCAACCAAGTCCCTATGCTGCGCCTAACCTGCCGCAATCGACTTTGCAGGCTGCTCAAACCCTAAGTCTCAACGCCCAAGCCAATAACCTAAAAACGCTGGTAGATGAAGAACAATCGATAAACGCACGCAGCACAGCGATGACCCATACCGCTGAAGCGGTTGAACCTGATGGACTTGATTTTGATTTGCCAGGGTTTAAACAAGACAGTGATAAACCCGCAATCAACAGTACCTTACATGTTGTCAGGCCGAGCGTCACTCAAGTGGCACAGCCAGCAACCCCGTCTGATGGTGTTAGCAGCAATGCCGATAATGAATTAGATTTTGACTTTGCACTCGATGTACCTGAAACCAAAATAGCCCCTCTCCCCACTGCAACTGAGCCTACCACTGAAACTACAGCGGCGCAATCACAATCAAATGAGTTCACTTTTGACGATTTTGATTTTGATCTACCTAGCAAACAGCCCGCGACCGCTGAGACTGTCGCTGTTCCTGTCCTAGAATCGCCTACCGAAATTGTTGCCCCAGTGACAGACGAATTTGTAACCACCACTTCGGCAAGTAACGTCAATAACGAGGCTATTAGCGACAGCGATTTTGACTTTGACTTTAGTTTGCCAGATACTCCGTCAACGACTGCCGCTACTGCTGTAGAACCGATGGCGACTACATCGGCTGCACCGAGCGCTGAGAAGCTCGCAGATGATTTTGATTTCGACTTTGAGTTGAACGTTAAGCCAACGGTGACCCCAACCAATGATGTTACTGCAGAAGCAGCTTTAAACCTTGACGCGTCAGATATTAAAGCATCTAGCAATCTAACTTCTGATGCGGTGACTTCTGTACCGGTTGCCAGTGATGAAGCCACAGATATTGCATCGTTTGCTTTGGATGATGAATTACTACGCCAAGCAGAAGCGGCTTCACTAGCCAAGCCTGCTACCCCATCGGTCGCTGAGCCTGTCGTTGACTTGGCAGAAGTCAGCGCTCCTAGCCAATCTGATTCGCTACTTATCTCAGATGACATGTTTGATTTGTCTTTTGATGACTCAACTACTCAGGCAGCTACTCCAGCAAATACACAAACAACTACGACCCCAATCGCTAGTCCTGAAACGACATCGATTGCAGATAAGGCAAGCCTAAAGACTGCGCCAGTTGTTGAAGATTTATCAGCGATTCTCGATGTGATTAAGGATATCGACACGGATACGCTAAACGTAGATTTAGCAGAACAGTATTTGAATTTAGGGGAATATGACAGTGCCAAACGCTTGCTTGATGAAATCAAAGACAGCGACAACCCGGCGTTGGTAGAACGTGCTGCAGCGTTAAGACAACGTATTGCTTAATTATGTATTGCATAAAAAAAGGATAGTAAATTGACTATCCTTTTTTTTGGTCAAATTTTTTTTGAATTACTTTATAACAACTTAATACGCAAAAAACTTAATACTCAATCGCTATGGGTTTAAGTCCCGTTTTAAAGGCATTTGCTTTTTCAACATAATGTAATGCGGATAGCTGAAGCATCACTTCGCGCTCTTTTGGTAACGTTTTGACAACTTTAGCTGGGCTTCCCATCACGATGGAATTATCTGGGATTTGCATATTTTCGGTGACAAGCGCATTGGCACCGATGATGCAGTTTTTGCCGATTTGGGCATTATTGAGCACAATCGCACCGATACCAATCAAGCTATTATCACCAACGGTGCAGCCGTGTAGCATCGCCAAATGCCCAATCGTCACGCCTTCGCCAATGGTGACAGCAATACCTTCATCGGTGTGTATCACACTGTTTTCTTGCACATTACTATTTTTGCCCAAATAAATCGGCGCATTATCTGCGCGTATCACCGCGCCAAACCATACACTGACGTTATCAGCTAAATGTACATCGCCGATGATTTCAGCCGAGTCTGCGACCCAGCCTGTGAAGGGTGCCTGATAAGTGGGTGTTTTGTCTTGCCATTGGTACAGCATATCAAATCCTTATGAAAAAAAAAGAGTGTCAACTAAAAAATTGACCCTCTAATTTTAGCAAGTACGGATAAATTAGCAATGGGTTATTGTAGGCAGCGCAGTTAAATCAAAGCCCTGCTTTT
This sequence comes from Streptomyces cinereus, assembly GCA_014647715.1. Lineage (GTDB taxonomy): Bacteria > Pseudomonadota > Gammaproteobacteria > Pseudomonadales > Moraxellaceae > Faucicola > Faucicola cinerea. Next base: position 37,695 of record BMPS01000018.1, on the reverse strand, counting down.
AGGCTCGCTTCAATAAATTTATCCAAGTCACCATCTAGCACCGCTTGGGTATTGGAAGTTTCCACCCCTGTACGCAAGTCCTTAATCCGCGAGTCATCCAGCACATACGAGCGAATTTGACTACCCCAACCGATATCCGATTTGGTATCTTCTAGCGCTTGTTGCTTTTCCATACGCTGCATCATTTCACGCTCGTACAGTTTGGCACGTAGCATTTTCATTGCCGTGTCTTTGTTAGCATGTTGGCTACGTTCATTTTGACACGCCACCACAATCCCAGTCGGTTGGTGGGTGATACGTACCGCAGAGTCGGTGGTATTAACGTGCTGACCGCCTGCACCGCTTGAGCGATAAGTATCGATACGTAAGTCGGCAGGGTTGATATCAATCTCAATATTATCATCAATCTCAGGCGATACAAACACCGCTGCAAACGACGTGTGGCGACCGTTGTTGCTATCAAACGGTGATTTTCTCACCAAACGATGCACACCAATTTCGGTACGTAACCAACCAAACGCATAGTCACCTTTGACATGAATCGATGCGCTTTTAATCCCTGCGACACCACCTGCTGATAGTTCCATGATTTCGGCTTTAAAGCCATGTGATTCACACCAGCGCAAATACATCCGCAGCAGCATCTCTGCCCAGTCTTGGGCTTCAGTACCGCCCGAGCCTGACTGGATATCAACATAGCAGTTGTTACCATCCATCTCACCGCTAAACATACGTTTAAACTCTAAATCTGCGACTTTGGCTTCGGCCTCATCGAGTTCCGCTTGTACGTCTGCCAATAAGGTCGCATCATCGGCCTCCACCGCTAAGTCAATCATGGCTTTGGCGTCTTCCAACTTGTCGTCTAAAGCGGTAATCACGCCAATGACATTATCAAGCTGCGATTTTTCTTTACTGATTTTGGTGGCACGCTCTGGGTCGTTCCACAATTCTGGGTTTTCAAGCTCTAAATTGACCTCTTCCAAACGCTCTTGCTTGGCTTCGATGTCAAAGATACCCCCGAAGCTGGTTGCCACGGTCAGTTAAATCTTTGATATGCTCTAAATACGGGTTGATTTCCATGCGAGGTTACCTTAACGTGTTACTATGAAAAATGCGCCATTATACCTGAATCTGTCACTGGATTCATCTTAGCTGTCGCCATTCATCTTAGCTGTTGCCTACTACGCCTGTGCTTTCATCGACCAATCTTCCACTGCCCAATGATGCGCTAAGGCATGCGCGTGTAGAGTATCATCGGGGCAGACCGCAATCGCCACATCTGCCCATTCTAATAGCGGCAAATCATTTTTTGAATCCGAATAAGCATAAGTTTTGGTATAAGTTATGCCTTGGGCGTTTTTTTGAGCAATCCAATTTTGTAAATGAATGATTTTGCCTTCTTTAAAGTTTGGCTGCCCTGCGACCTTACCCGTGTACCCCTGCTCGGTGACTTCTAGTTCAGTGGCTAAAATATTATCTTCCGCTACCAAAAATAATTTGTTAGCAATCGCTTTGACCACAAAGGCATTGGTGGCAGAAATCACCACCACATCGTGCCCTGCTTGTAAATGTGATTGGATGGCGTTAACCGCTTTTGGACGTACGTTTGGCGCGATTTCATCTTGCAAATATTGCTCACGCCATTGATGTAACTGGGCTAAAGTATGCTGTTTTAAAAAGCCTGCCACAAACTCGTTATAGACGACCGCATCGAGCGTCCCTGCGATATAGTGCTCATAAAACTCCCGATTTTTAGCACGATACAGCGATTCTTCTACCAGATGATGTTTGACCAAAAACTCGCCCCACATATAGTCACTATCGGTATCAATGAGGGTGTTATCGAGGTCAAATAGCGCCAATTCTTTGTGTAGTACGGTTGACATAGGACAGCCTTTAGCATAGTTAGTGAAAAGTTAAATTGCGGGGTTTTGGTCATCGACGGTTAAGGTATCGCCAAATCGCCAGGTACGGATAATACGCAGCTCCAAATAATCTTGCATTTCCTTTGAGAACTTACCAAATGGCGCGGCTTTACGCACCGAATTTTTTGCTGCTTCATCCAAAATGGTAGCGCCTGATGACTGTAAGACCTTGATGGATTTGACTTGCCCGTTAGGCTCGATAATCACCATCAGCATGACATCGCCTTTGATGCCTTTGGCGCGGGCTTCTTGGGGATATTGCTGGTTGCCAATATGATAGGCTTGTTGGCGAAAATTCTCGATATAGCGCGCGGCTTCACCCGTGGTGGTGAAGTTACTGCTGATAGTTTTGACCGCAGATTTTTTGGCTAATAATTGGCGGTTACTGCTGATTTTGGTTTCAAGGGTGGCGATTTGTGCCTGTACCCGTTGTTCTTGTGCGGCTATATTTTCGCTATCATCTTGTTTTTTATTATTATTTTCTCTGCGGATTTTTTCAAAGCTTAACGTGGTACGTAAATAACTTTCTTGAAACGCTTCTTGACGCGTTTGACGTTCTTGACTCACGATATCATCGGTTTCATTGATTGCTTCGTCTTCTAAAGGACTCATGGTATTGTTTTCAAGCCGTAGCTTTTCGTTGGACTCACCGCCACCTTGCTGGCCGGCATTGGCGATAAAATCGGCTTTTTCATTCTTTTGCAGATTTTCGGTTAACACCGTGGTGACTTCTTGCACCGCTGCGGTTGGTGAGCTTTTATCTTCAAATTGGATACCAAAAATAACAGCCGCATGAATCGCCACTGCCGTAATGGTAGCAAATAGCATGACGCTGTCTTTGCAAGCCGCAGTATGTGGCATTAACTTTTGAAAAACATCACGGTGGCTGTCTTTGCTATACACCAAAATATAACCCTTTGAACGATTAGGACACGATCACTACAACCTTGCTAAAAAAATACAAATCACTCATGTATTATAACGCGCAGATATTATAGATTAAATCAAACCTTGGCTGAACTAAATTCATACGCCATTAGCAATCATAAATAGCAATCAATGTTTACCAATTACTGGTAAAAGATTTCTTGTAGACGGGTCAGTGACTTTATGATTAATGACTTTATGATTAGCAACTTTACAATGCCCAAAAACTGACTACAATAATAGCTTTCAATACAAATATAAAAAAACTGAGAAACGATAGTGATAACGAGCAAAACGCAACTGGATGAATTTTTTGCCACCCATTCTGAAGAAATCGCACGTGAACTGATGCAAAAATCACAAATGTGGTATGAGAAAATCGAAGATTTTGCCGGTCAAGAGTTTATCGTGCCCGCCACCGAAAAACAGCTGAATGATGCTATTCAAAAATTTGTGGTTGAAAAAGTCAAAGCGATATTAGCCATGCATCTAGAGATTCATGAAGGCTGGCTTCGACTGTATGCAACGGTTAACTATAGTGGCATCTACGCTGACCTTGCGGTCAACTTAGGTGTGGTACATGCCCAATTTGACCGTTATCGCCAGCGCTTGGTATTTCAGCAATTGACTGACACCGATGTCATTGCCTTGTATTCAGATTCGTATCTGAAATCAAAAGCGATTCATGCGGCGCTTTGGTTTTTTAAACGGGTGTTAAAGAAAGACCCGCTCGGCATGATTTTGGAGAAAATCAATTTGGTGCACCAAAAAGATGATATCTTGTATCTCGATATTGGTCGTTGGCTGAAGAAGAACGAGAAAATCATGGCAACGCTGCGCAAAGTGCAGGTGAATCATGGCTATCTTGCTGAACAGCAGCTCCTAATGAGAGCCAATGCCAATATCGGTGAAATTCTCAATATAGGTAGTAGTGACCAATTAATTACTGAAGCGGATAATCCTGCAGTGACCAATAACGCAACAAAAGCGGCTTAGTATTTTTCATGGATATCAACCCTCATCCTTTACCGCTTTTGTTTCAACAATTTTTTTACCGATTGTGCTTTGCCAATTAACGAGATGCTTACCAATAGTTTTCAACGGCGATGTTGCCTTCGCCGCGCCGATTCATGGTCAATCCAATCGATTTTAAGGCTTCTTTGGTATCTTCGACCATTTGTGGATTACCACACAGCATCACGTGACTGCGCTCTTTATCCAGTTTTTGCCCTACCAACTCGGTTAACTTGCCCGACAATATCAAGTTAGGAACCCGCGCTTTTTCCCCGGCATAATCCGCTTCCCGCGTGACAATAGGCAAGAATACAAACGCCGCCCCATTGTCGCCATAGATTGACTTAATCGACCCAATCTCCGCTTGATAAGCAAGCTCTTGTGAGGTGCGTGCGCTGTACACCAAAATAATGCGCTGATATTGCTGCCATACATCAATGGTCTTTAAAATCGATAAAAATGGGGCTAAACCTGTGCCTGTTGCCAGCAACCATAAATCATTGGGCAGGGGTAACTGGTAGCGGGCTAAGGTCAAATAGCCAAATGGCGTGGTATTAAGCAATAAACTATCGCCCACTTGGATATGATTAACCTTACTGGTGAATTCCCCTTCAGGAATGACCACCGAGAAGAATTCAATAAATTCATCATAGGGTGAAGATGCGACGGAATAGGCGCGAAACACATAGCCATCAAGGTCAATGGGCTGAAATTGCGCCTCATGACCTTGCTCCTCATAAACTTGCGTCTCAGAAGTTATTAGCTTGGTCTCATGGTTTTGTGCAAAATATTGCAAATCTTTGCCATGGATACCGAGCCTAACAAATTGCCCTGCGGTAAATTTAAAGCCATCGGGACGCGTGACTTTAAAACTTAGCAAAGTGGGTGCCCAACGAGTCACTTCAATCACTTTAACGCGAATACTTTTATCATCTGACATGTTATCTTGACCATTTTTTTGCATCATTATAAACAAAAAAGCGCACCTTAATGAGCTAAGATACGCTTTTTTATGTCGCAGTACTAAAATTGGATTAATACAGACGAACTAGCGTGATAATTTTTGATAACGTTTCAGGGAAAATTCCGAAGTACAATACCGCTAACGTCACCAACAACACCATAATGCCGCCTGCTTGAACTCCCCAATGATTGACTGCATCGTGCGGCTGCACTGCTTGGGGACGTCTAAACAAGGTGACCATAAGATTTAGATAGTAATACAGGCTAATTGCACTACCCACGATAATCATGGCAGTGAGCCACCAACTTTGCGCAGAAACGGTAGCAAAAATCGCAAAGAATTTGCTGATAAACCCGGCGGTCAATGGAATACCTGCCAATGATAATAGCATCACAGTCAATACAGCGGTTAGCACAGGACGTTGCCAAAAAATCCCTTGGAAGTTTTCAACCAACTCTGCTTCACCCTGACGTTTGTACGGGCTTGACATGATAGTCACAACACCAAACGCACCAATGGTGGTAAACGCATACACTGCCATGTAAAGGCTGACAAAACCTGCTGATTCAACTTTTACGGCGCTGATAATCGCTAACACATAGCCGATGTGCGCAATAGATGAATAGGCTAACAGACGTTTTATATTGTGCTGACGAAGCGCCAGTACGTTACCGATAATCATCGATAAACTGGCAATCACCACAATCAAGGTATTGATTGAAGGTAACGCTAACGTCGCGGTCGATAGTAAAAAACGAAGCCCTAACGCCATCATAGCTACTTTGGAAACACTGCCTAAGAAAGTCGCCACAGGCGCAGGCGCACCTTGGTAAACGTCTGGCGTCCAAGTGTGAAATGGTACTGCTGAGAGTTTAAAGGCAATACCAAATAACATTAATGCAGTCCCCACCACCAAAATCGGCATAACGATACCATTTTGAAACATGGGTACGATTGCCATACCAATTTGACGGAATGACAAAGTACCTGTGTTTGAGTAGATTAATGCCATACCCATCAACATGGTAGCAGAGGCTGTCGCCGATAAAATGAGGTATTTAAAACCCGCTTCTAACGATTTACCACGCGCATAAGTATAAGCCAACATACCATATAGCGGTACCGACAATAACTCTAAGCTGACAAAGAAAGAAGCTAAGTTATCAGCGCATACCATAAACAGCGCGCCCAATGTTGAGATAAGCAGTAGCAAATACAACTCTTCTTTATTATCGCGATAGCCCCCAATGTAACCATACGCCAAGGTAAAACACGCAAGCGAGCTGATTAAAATAATCACCATATTGAACTGGGCAAAGCTATCCACCACAAATAAGGGAGCAATCAAGCCTTGCGATGGCGTAAATAATTCATACAGACCATGAAACATGCTATCAGCATTGCCACCCAATAATTGTATAAGCACAACAAACAAGGCGGCATTAAGTCCAATCACACTGATGGTACCTGCCACAAAATTTGAACGCTTCATGGCGATGGCAATCATCACCACCACCGTGGTGATTGAAATTAAAATCATTGGAAACAATGGCATGAGCACATTGCTAGCAAATGGAATAATAGGATTCATCTATTTTACCTCCATATGAGCAAATGGCTCTTGAGCAGTAGGTGCAACTTGCTGGACATGATATGCCTGACTAATCCAGTGCATACTATGGTCAGAGGTATCTAAGAATGATTGCGGATATAGACCTAACCATATTAAGCCAAACCCAAGCACCAACAAGATTGCCGCTTCACGCGCATTGATATCACGCATCGGTGACATTTTCTCAATCGTCGCTGTTGGCGTACCAAATAAAGCTTTATAAATCATAATTAATGCGTATAAACCGGCAACGACTAAGCTAAAGGTAGCAAACACCACTGCCACAGGATGCGAGGCAAAAGACCCTAGAAGAATTAAGAACTCACCAATAAAGTTACCGGTACCTGGAATACCTAATAATGCCGCGGCAAAGAACATAAGTAACGGTGGGTAATAACGCATTCGACCCCACATACCACCCATTTGGCTCAAATCACGGGTATGTAGACGCTCATAAAGCTGACCACTCATGATAAATAATGCCGCTGAGCTAAGACCATGTGCCAACATTTGAATCATCAAGCCTTGGAAACTAATTAACGTACCGGCATACAACGCAAGTACCACAAAACCCATATGTGAAATACTGGTATAAGCCAGTAACCGCTTGATATCTTGCTGCATAAACGCAAGCCAAGCCCCATAAAAAATACCAATACCGCCCAAAGTAATCGCAATCGGTGCAAACTGAGCACTGGCTTCCGGGAATAGTGGTAGGACAAACCGCAATAAACCATACGCCGCGGTTTTAATCAAAATACCAGCCAAATCCACCGAGCCTGCAGTCGGTGCTTGTGCGTGCGCATCGGGTAACCAGCCATGCAGTGGGAAAATTGGTAATTTAACCGCAAAGCCAATAAAGAACATCAGCATGATTGGGTATTGCCATTTACCAAGATCTGTACCTAGCAAGTCCATATAGTTAAAAGTTATTTGACCTGTGGTTGATGCATGAATCATCACCAAAATCAAAATACCAATCAACATAATCAGACCCGATACTTGGGTATAAATAAAGAATTTGGTTGCGGCATATTCTTTGGTTTTACCATCAATCGCATTGTGTCCCCAAATTGCAATCAAGAAATAAACAGGAACTAACATCATCTCCCAAAAGAAGAAGAACAAGAACATATCGATTGCTAGGAAAACACCAATAACACCGCCCAAGCTCCAAAGTAGATTAAGATGGAAGAAGCCCACACGGCGAGTAATCTCACCCCATGAACACGCCACCGCCATCATACCTAAGAAGGCTGTTAGGCTCACCATCAACAGCGATAACCCATCAATGGCTAGATGGAAACTGACCCCCAATGAGGGCATCCAAGGTAATTGAAACTCTGCCAACCAAGTCGGTTTAGCAGTCACCTCAGCAATGGTTTGTGCTGAACCAATAAAGTTACCGTTTTGCCAAATAGCTACCGTAATCAAAAACGTTAATAGCATGCCAAGGAACGCAATCCAACGCGGAAAACGTTCATCAACTTTTTCAACCAACCAGCACAGAAAACCTGCAATGATTGGAATAAATATCAAGGCGGGTAATAAGAGATTATTTTGCATAACTGTTACTTCCCTATCATCATCATTACCAACACCAACAAAACTGCCATGCCAAGACCGAAGCTAGCAGCATACCCACGAATCGAGCCTGATTGGAACCATGTCGCCACTCGGTTACCTGCCAACGATAGTGCTGGTAAAATATTCCAAGTGCGGTCAATCGGGTCAATTTTAATTAATTTACCAATCAATAAGAATGGTTTAACAAATACAATGTCATACAAAGCATCAAAACCTAAACCATGATAGCACCAATAGTTAAGCGCACGGCCCAAACCTGTTTGGTTAAACTTACTCACAATGCGACCTTTATCTAGGGCAAACAAGAAAGCACCCACAATCAAACCCGCCAACATCGCAGCCATCACAATCATTTCTGCCGTGTGCTTACCATGTTCTACCTCAGGATGAATCACGCTAAAACTCTGTGGCAATACGCCTGCTAATGGTGGATGAATCATCGCCCCCACCGCAGTTGATAACACTAGCAACACCGCAAGCGGCAGCCAGTATGTCCAACCTTTAAGATCGTGAATAGGCGTTTTTTCTTCACCAAAGAACACAATCCAAATCATACGAAACGTATAAATCGAGGTTAAAAACGCACCTACCACTGCCATCCAAAATAAATTCATATGACCTGATGCAAAGGCTTCCCAAATAATTTCATCTTTTGAGTAATAACCCACTGTAATCCAAGGAATCGCAGCAAGTGCCCCACCCCCAATCGCAAACACCGCAAATAGGAATTTATTTTTATAAAACAACCCACCCATTTTAAAGATGTTTTGCTCATGATGGTAAGCCAAGATAACAGCACCTGACCCTAGGAATAATAAAGCTTTAAAGAACGCATGGGTCATCAAGTGGAAAATCGCAACTTGCCAAGCGCCTACACCTAATGCCAAGAACATATAACCGATTTGACTCATGGTGGAATAAGCTAAGATACGTTTGATATCGGTCTGTGCCAGCGCACAGAAACCAGCAACCAACAATGTTGTTGCCCCAACGATACCCACCCAACTTGCCAATACATCAGGGGTCAATAAGAACACAGGATGTAAACGGGCAATTAAATACACACCTGCGGTAACCATCGTTGCCGCATGAATCAAGGCTGAAACAGGCGTAGGACCTGCCATCGCATCGGCAAGCCAAGAATGCAGCGGAATCTGTGCAGATTTACCCATCGCACCCAGCACTAGCATCACAGCCGCAACTTTGATGGTAGGATAGCTATGACCAAAAATCGTCACCGTTGACCCTGCCGATGTTAGCATTTGCGATACATTGGCATTGATATCTGAGATATTTAACGTACCCAATTCACGGAACAATAAAAATAAGCCAAACGCTAAAAACACATCACCCACACGGGTTACGGTAAAGGCTTTCATCGCAGCACGGCCATTGGCGCGCTCGTGATAATAAAAACCAATCAATAAGTAAGAACAGATACCAACGCCTTCCCAACCTAAGTACAACAGCACTAAATTGTCAGCAAGCACAAGTAACAACATACTTGCGACAAACAGGTTCATATAGCTAAAAAATCTTGCGTAGCCTGTTTCACCGCGCATATACCATGACGCAAAAATATGAATTAGAAAACCGACACCGGTAATGACGCCCATCATGGTCACGCCCAAACCATCCAACATGAGACCAAATTTTGGGGCAAAACTACCGACTTGCATCCACGTCCACAACGGCTGATTAATGACAGCGCCTTGTGGATGGTTCATTAAAAAATCACTGCCTGCCATCAAGGCACACAAAGCAGCCAAACCCATACTGCCGACACCGACCACTGCGGCTGCGTTTTCGCTTAAGCGGTCACGCATGGTCGCTAAAATCAGAAATCCAATCAGCGGCAGCATAAAGGTTAAAGGTAACATACTCATTTTGATTTCACCCTTTCATCTCATTTGCCGTATCGACATCTAAATGACCACGCTTATGATAAAATTGTAAAAGAATAGCCAACCCAATTGCAACTTCAGCGGCTGCCAAAGTTAGCACCAAAATAAACATAATTTGTCCGTCAGGACTGACCCAGCGACTACCTGCCACTACAAATGCTAAGGCAGCAGCATTCATCATAATCTCAAGACTCATCAACATAAACAAAAAATTACGTCGTACCATCACACCACAAAAACCAATGGCAAACAAAATCGCTGACAAGATTAGACCGTGCTCTAATGGCACATGCTCTAATGGAAAGTGTCCCATTATGCCTTCTCCTCCTGAACTTCGCGTAACACAGCCGGTTGGCTGGGCTCTTTATCAATAAAATTCGTTAAGGCAGGTTGTACGGTATTACCAAGCTCACTGTTATGACTTTCGTTTTCATCATCCAAGGCAGATTTTGCCAAATGATAAGCCGCCACCAAACCCGCTAGTAATAAAAATCCTGCAATTTCGACCAACAATAAATATTCGGTAAATAATTTGGCACCGATCATTTTTGCCGTGACTGGCTCCACCCCGATAAACGCTGGCATCATTCCTTCGAACCCATGTTTCATGCCAATCAGACTAAACAGAGTCAAACCCACAATAAATGCAAGTCCTGCCGGCACTGCCCAAGCTGAGGATGCCAACCAGCTTTCTTCTTCTAAGGTACTTTGGGTGCCTAAGTTCAGCATCATCACCACAAAGACGAACAATACCATAATCGCCCCTGCATAAACGATGATTTCAAGCGCACCGGCAAATGGCGCACCTAAGGCAAAGAAAATACCTGATAATGCCAGCAGCGTGACAATCATGTTTAATAACGCATGCACAGGATTGGTACGAGTAATCACGCGCAAACTAGCCAAAATAGCGACAATCGCTAATAAATAAAACCCTATCGTTGCTCCGGTTATCATGGCAATAAACTCCGTAAATCAATCGGCGCAGACTCATTTTGGTGTGCCCCTTTAGGTTTATCTTTGGTCGCCATCCCAGTCACACGGTAATAATTGTAGTCAGGAAATTTACCCGGGCCTGAAATTAACAAATGCTCTTTTTCATACACCAAGTTTTGACGGTTGTATTCACCGAGCTCAAAATCTGGCGTCATCTGAATAGCCGTTGTCGGGCACGCTTCTTCACACATACCACAAAAGATACAACGCGAGAAATTAATACGGAAAAACTCTGGATACCAGCGTCCGTCTTCACGTTCCGCTTTTTGTAGTGAAATACAACCTACCGGACAAGCGACGGCACATAAATTACAGGCCACACAGCGCTCATCCCCATCCGGGTCACGTGTCAGTACAATACGCCCCCGAAAACGCGGCGGTACAGGAACAGGTTGTTCTGGGTATAAAATCGTATCACGTTTACGGGTCGCATGACTTGCGACCATGATTAGGGTGCGCAAGATTGAGCCAAAACCCGTAATCGTGTTTTTTACCATAGTCAAATACATACGTTAATCTCCACCTTACCCTACACCATGGGTGCGCCATAATATGAAGGCTGCCGTCGCGAGTAAATTAATCAAGGTAATGGGTAGACAAATTTTCCAGCCAAAGTTCATTACTTGGTCATAACGTGGACGCATCAACGCCCCACGCGCCAATACAAACATGGTCATGAAAAATAGCGTTTTTAACATGAACCAAATAATCGGCGGGATAAAACTCAGTCCATCAAATAATGGCAACCAACCACCAAAGAATAAAATAGTAATCAGCGATGATACCAACACGATATTCACATATTCACCGACAAAGAACATACCAAATTTCATACCTGAGTATTCAACATGGTAACCTTCTGCCAATTCTTGCTCTGCTTCTGGCTGGTCAAATGGGAAACGGTGGGTTACTGCCACACCTGCGACCATAAAGGTTAAAAACCCTAAAATTTGACCAAACACATTCCAGTGCCAAAAACCACCGGCTTGTGAGTATACGATATCGCGTAAGTTAAATGACCCTGCCAAAGCCACCACACCCATTAGCGATAATCCGAGAAAGACTTCATAACTAATGGTTTGGGCAGCAGAGCGTAGACCACCAAGCAAGGCATATTTATTGGCTGATGCCCAGCCACCAAACATCACGGCATAAACCGCCAACCCTGCCATCGCAAAGAAGAACAAAATACCGATGCTCCAGTCTGCGCCACCGAGTGATGGCGTAACGGGCACAATGATATAAGCGGCTAAAGCGGTAAACAATGAAATCGCAGGCGCCAAGATAAAGATAAATTTATCGGCAAATTTGGGGGTCCAGTCTTCTTTAAAGAAGATTTTGAGCATATCCGCGGCTACTTGTAGCGAACCTTGCCAACCCACACGGTTTGGACCATAACGGTCTTGCCATAGTGCCAACATGCGACGTTCATAAGGAATCATCAATGCAGCAAAAATCACCACCGCCAAGAAAATAACAATTGATTGCACTGCCAAAAATACAATTGACCAAGCTTCAGGGGACATTACCCCAGCCAGCCATGCAGGTAAATCGGGCATCTGTCTAACAGAATAATCCATTATACCCCCTCCCCTCGAGTTACTTGAGCTGTCACGCCACCATTATTAGCTGATGATACCGCTTGGGTGACAGTGTTGGTAGTTGCTGATTTTACGATACTGATGTCTGTATAGGGCTGCGCTAGCAAGGCTTCTAATTCACCCGCCTGACCCACAGGATACCCCACACAGCTTTCGGCTAAGTAGTCGACAAGCTGCACAGGTAAGGTGGTCGCTACACCCTTCACTGTGACCGTTAACATATCACCTGATTGCAGCTGCCATTTATCCGCATCATCCGTTGATACACTAAAAGCAGCTGGCATCAATTGTGAGGCGACCACTTCACTACGGGCAGTGAGTTCATCACTAGCAAAAATATTATACACAGGGACTAGCTGGGTGGAACCTTGTTGGCTAGCTGCCGCAGGCGCAATATACTCACGTTTTGGCAATTGTGTTAACGCATCAAAAATACGCACCCCTGGATCGCCATGTTTTAGATGACCACCCACTTTATCTTGGTATTTATTCCAAGCTTGCGGTGAGTTCCAACCTGCTGACCAAGCAAATGGAATCATTGATGAATCCGTTTGGGTGCCCACATAACCTTCTTGTGAGAAGGTGAGGCCCGTATCGATATCTTTTGGCTGCTCTGGCTCATGCACAGAAATCGGTGCACGCATCGCCGTACGACCTGAATAACGGCGTGGCTCACGCGCGACTTTTAGACCGGTAATACGGTAATCGGCTGATGGCGCTGCTTGTCTGATTGCGGCTAATTGTGGATTGGTATCTGCGACCGCAGTAATCACATCATCAAGCTGCGTCCAGTCAATCGCACGGCCATTGAGCTCAGACTCTACCGCATGTAACCAACGCCAGCTTTCTTTGACCATACTTTGCGGGCGATAGTAAACAGGATCATAAACTTGGAAGAAACGCTGTGCACGACCTTCTGCTGAGATTAGTGTACCGTCCGCTTCTGCAAAGGTTGCTACAGGTACCATCACATCTGCATGGTTATGCCATTGGTAAGCTTCATGATCAAGTACAATCAGTGATTTGTTGGCTACCAATTGGTTCATTTGCTCAGCGGTTAGGCGGCGGCTGATGTCATTTTCCATGACAATCACCACATCGGCATCATCATCTAATTCATCAATCGCTTTACCACCGAGCAAGTTGACGCCTATGCTATTGGCAGCAGGTACTGACAAGTATAAACCGGCTTTTTCTTGATAGCCTTTGGTGGGAGTCATGCGGCTTGGGCGTTTAACTTGCTTGGCTTGTTCAGCAAATGCCGCTTCATCCATCTCTTGTTTGAGTTTGGCTTGCTCTGCATCGATTTTGGCAATCTCTGCATCCACTTGGACGTTGTGGGCGTCAACCACGCCTTTTTCATAGATGACCACTTCACCGCGTTTTTGCTCAGCGATATTGGCAATTTGTGCCGCCGCTTCTATGATAGCAGTGTGGTACAGTGATGAGCCTGAGATGATAAGGGGTTTGGTTGCTTTAAGCAGCGTCTGCGCGATATGTTTAGCAAATGCTTGCATATCAGCATTATCGTCTTCATCGATGACTAAATCTTTTGGTAATTGTGAGGTAGCCAACGTTTTCATGTGCTCAGCAATGCTAAAGCCTAGTTCAGCGATATCGCTTGGGGTAGCAACGCAGCTTACTTCGGCAATATCATCAAGGCGCGTATCTTTAACATCCACAATAAAGATTGGGCTGTAGTCTTTTTGACCGATACGAGCCACAGGCTCTGCCAAGAAATCTGGCGTTTTTAGTGCATCTGCCATTTGTTTGGCGCGATTTTTTGCCGCTTGGCGTACTGCCAGTGCAATACGTGGACTGGTTTGGGTAATATCTTCACCCAAAATCAATACCGCATCATAATCCTCAATCTCACGCATGCTTGGATTATGGATATTTTCTGTAGTCAACACATCGATGCATTTTTGTACTATGGTTTTTTCTTGCTTGGTAATACCAATGCTAAAGTTTTCTGCACCGACTAAGCGTTTGAGCGCATAGTTTGATTCAAGGCTGGCAACCGGTGAACCAATACCGATGGCTTTTTTACCTTGCAAACGGTTTTTGATGGCATCGATAGTATGGTCAATGCTCAGATTGGTTTGTTTACCGTTTAGTGTTTCAATCGCTTGAATTGGGCGGTCTTGGCGGTTGACATAGCCATAGCCGAAACGACCACGGTCACATAAGAAGTAAGCGTTGACTTCCCCATTAAAACGGTTTTCGATACGGCGCAATTCACCATAGCGCTCACCCGCTGAGATATTACAACCAGCCGAACAGCCATGACAAATGCTTGGAGCATATTGCATGTCCCATTTGCGATTGTAGCGCTCTGAGTGAGTTTTGTCGGTGAACACCCCAGTTGGACAAACTTCGGTGAGGTTACCTGAAAATTCACTTTCAAACTGACCGTCTTTATCACGACCAAAGTACACACGGCTTGCTGATGCGTAAACCCCTAAATCTTCACCACCTGCATAGTCTTTGTAATAACGCACGCAGCGATAACACGCAATACAGCGGTTCATCTCATGATTGATAAATGGACCCAAGTCTTGGTTTTGGTGGGTACGTTTAGTAAAGCGGTATTTACGATGATTGTGACCTGACATGTAGGTCATATCTTGCAAATGACAATGACCGCCCTCTTCACAGGTCGGACAGTCATGGGGGTGGTTAGTCATTAAGAACTCAACCAAGCTTTTACGGAAGTTTTTGACTTCTGCATCCGTCACTGAGATCCACATGTCTGGGGTCGGATTGACCATACACGACATGACCAAACGACCACGACCGGCTTCATAATCTTCTTTGTTATTATATTGCTTGACGGCACATTGGCGGCAAGAACCCACCGAGCCCAATGCAGGGTGATAACAAAAATAAGGGATATCGATGCCAAGCGATAAACAAGCTTGTAGCAAGTTATCGGCACCATCAACTTCGACGTCTTGACCGTCTATATGAATAATTGCCATGCTAATTCCTTACACTGATTGCCCATTGGTGGTCTTAACGGGTTGATACACTTCAACTTTTCCGCTGTTTGCAGATGAAGGCACGCCCGTTGGGGACAATTGTTCTTCAGGCGCCACATTGTTACCAATTTTGGCTTCAAATTCTGGTAAAAAGTATTTTAACGCACTTTGTAATGGCTCAACCGCACCCGGTGCGTGGGCGCAGAAGGTTTTACCTAACCACAAATCTTTGGTCAATTGCCGCAATACGTCAATATCGACAGGTTGACCATTGCCTGTATCGATGGCATGCAAGGTTTTGACTCCCCATGGCAACCCATCACGGCAAGGCGTACACCAACCACAGGATTCACGGGCAAAGAATTTTTGCAAATTGAGCGACAGTGACACCATATCTTGCGATTCATCTACTACCATAATCAAGCAGGTACCTAAACGGCTACCTGCTTTCATGATAGGTTCAAAGTCCATTGGCAGGTCTAAATGCTCGTCACTGGCGGTTAAGAAGTCAGTTGATGCACCGCCTGGTAACCAAGCTTTTAGTTTACGACCGTCTTTCATGCCTTTGGCATAATCAAAAATAATTTCGCGAGCCGTGGTGCCAAATGGCAGTTCCCATAGACCAGGCTCATTGACTAGACCTGAGCAACCCATGATTTTGGTGCCCGGGTTTTCTGATTTGCCTTGTGCCAAGCCTTTATACCATTCTACGCCATGTAGCATGATGCCCGGCATGTTGTTTAAAGACTCTACATTATTGACCACAGTGGGACGACCCCATGCCCCTGATACTTGTGGGAAGGGTGGCTTGGTACGTGGATTGGCACGGCGACCTTCAAGCGAGTTAATGAGCGCAGTTTCTTCGCCACAGATATAACGACCTGCACCGGTATGCACGTGTAAATCAAAGCTATAGCCTGAACCCAAGATATTATCGCCTAAATACCCTTTGGCACGGCACTCATCCAATGCATTATTTAAGCGTTTAGCGGCTTCAATGTACTCACCACGGATAAAAATATAACCCGCGGTTGCACCAATGGCATAACCTGAGATAATCATCCCTTCAATCAGCTGAAATGGTAGGCGCTCCATCAATAGACGGTCTTTAAATGTGCCTGGCTCCATCTCATCTGCGTTACAAATCAAGTAACGGGGTCCACCATCGGGTGGCGTCATAAAGGTCCATTTAAGACCTGCATTAAAGCCTGCACCACCACGTCCACGCACGTTGGCATCTTTAATCATGTTGCCCACTTCTTTGGCAGATTTAGCCAAGGCATTTTTTAGACCTTCAAACCCTTTTAGGCTTTCATAGGTTGCCAAATCTAGCACTGAGTCATAATGCGCCAAACGCCAAGTCAGAGGCTTGGTCTCACTGGTGGCTGTTGCTTTATCACCATAAATAGGAATGCTTTGCTCGCCCAATTGACTGGGTGATTTGCCAATTTTTCGATTATTAATTTGACGGGTTATATTCATGCGTATTGCTCCAGCAATTCAGCAATCTCTTCAATTTGGACAGGACCGTAGGTATCTTCATCAATCAACACCGCTGGACCTTTATCACAGTTGCCTAAACAACAAATGGGTAATAAGGTAAAACGATTGTCTGGGGTGGTTTGACCAAAACTAATGCCTAAAGTGCGCTCAAAGGCTTGACCTAAATTCTCTGCACCTACCAGATAACACCCAATCGAGTCACAGACCAAAATCACATGACGACCAACCGGTGAACGGTAGATACGGTTATAAAATGTTGCAACCCCTTCCACATCGGTGACTGGGATTTTTAAGATATTAGCAATCGCGTTAACTTGTGCATCATCCACCCAGCCGTTACGGCGTTGGACAATTTTTAGCGCATCAAGGGATGCCGCGCGGCTTTGTGGGTAATGATGCATAAATTCATGAATATCGTGAATTTCTGCTTCGGTTAGAATGCTTGCGACATCCACCTTTGGGGTTTTATCAGTTACAATCTTCATCGGTGGTTTTCTCCTAACGGTCAACGTCTGCCATAACAACGTCAATTGACGCTAGATAAATAATTAAGTCAGAAACCAAGCTACCATTAATGACTGACGGCATTTGCTGTAAGTGGGCAAAGGTCGGTGTACGAATACGGGTACGGTAACTCATGGTTGAGCGATCAGACGTAATATAATAGTTGGTAATGCCTTTTACTGCTTCCACCATAAAGGAGGACTCGCCTTCTGGCATAACAGGACCCCAAGATACTGAAATAAAGTGGTTAATCAAGGTCTCAATGTCATTTAAGGTGCGGTCTTTGGGTGGTGGGACAGCCAGTGGGTGATCGGCTTTGTATGCCCCCATTGGCATGTTGTTAAGACATTGCTCAATGATACGCAGTGACTGACGAATTTCTTCAATTTTGACCAAACAGCGGTCATACGCATCGCCATTAAACTCAATTGGCACTTCAAAATCAAAATTTTCATAGCCAAGATAAGGACGCGCTTTACGTACATCGTAAGGGATACCTGTGGCACGAAGTCCATGACCTGATACGCCCCAAGCCAGTGCAGATTTAGCATCGTATTGGGCAACGTTTTGGGTGCGCAGTTGTAATACTTTGTTTTTCATGGTGGCTTTGACGTATTCATCGATACGTTTTGGCATCCAATCTAAGAATTCTCGAACCAGTTTGTGCCAGCCATTTGGCAAGTCCATCGCGGTACCGCCGATACGAAACCATGCTGGGTGCATACGATAACCGGTTACCGCTTCAATCACATCATACGCTTTTTGACGGTCGGCGAACATATAAAATACTGGCGTCATACCGCCCGCATCCTGAATAAATGTACCCCAGTACAGCAAATTATTGGTGATACGGAAGAACTCACTCATCATGATACGAATGGTATTTGCGCGATCCGGTACCGTAATGCCTGCCAGTTTTTCCACTGACATGATATAGGGTAATTCATTCATCACCCCGCCAAGATAATCGATACGGTCAGTGTAAGGAATAAATGAATGCCAAGTTTGGCGTTCAGCGATTTTTTCAGCGCCGCGATGGTGATAACCAATGTCTGGGATACAGTCGATGACCTCTTCACCGTCTAGCTGAAGCACAACGCGAAAGGCACCGTGCGCAGAAGGGTGGTTAGGACCCAAGTTTAGGAACATAAAGTCTTCGTCACGGCCACTACGTTTCATGCCCCACTCTTCTGGGACAAATCGTAGGTTCTCCTGCTCAAACATCTGCTTGCCTTTATCGAGATAATAAGGCGGTACTTCAGTCGCACGAGAGGCGTATTCTTTACGCAGTGGATGACCTTCCCAGTATTTTGGCAATAAAATACGGGTTAAATGGGGGTGACCATCAAAGGTAATGCCAAACATATCCCACGTTTCGCGCTCATACCAGTTGGCATTGGGCCAAATACGGGTCGCCGTTGGGATGTGTAAATCAGCTTCTTTTAGCGCCACTTTGATGCGGATGTCTGTGTTGCGCTCTAGCGACATTAGATGATAGAACACGGTGAAATCACTGTCAGGTAAGGCATTGCCATCCCTATCTTTACGATGTTGGCGTAGGCGCTCATCAATCGCTGAGATATCCAGTAACATCACGTAAGGCTGTGGCAAGGTGCGAAGGTACAGAAGTACTTCGATGACCTGTTCACGGCTCACCCAAATAGTGGGAAAAGCGTCAAAGGTTTTTTGTACAACAAACTGCCCCTCAAACTTGCGATTTAATTCTGCAATCACTGCTGGGACATCAGTTTGTGCTTGATTATCAGTTACCGTTACCATGAGTGGCACTTTCCTCATTCACAATTATTAAGAAGGTAATGGAATACCTTTTTTTGTTTTGAACGCAATTCGATAAGCTTTTACTTAGCGAAAATTCATCCTAAATCTATCCAGAGATTGACTCTAGCGTTAATCAATCTCTATCACTAATCAATGTTATCTGGGCTGCGTAGATTTTTGACCGCAATGCGATCGGCTTGTTTACGGTCACGTTCTGGCTGCATGACAGGTTGGTAGATACCTTGGTCATTGACATGAATACCGAGTGGACGACGTTCTTTGGTAATCGATTCTTGCAGCAGCATGATGGCTTGAATTAAGGCTTCTGGACGTGGTGGGCAACCAGGGATATACACATCGACAGGAATGATTTTATCAACGCCTTGCACCACTGAATATACATCGTACATGCCGCCTGAATTGGCACAGGCACCCATTGAGATGACCCATTTAGGCTCAAGCATTTGCTCGTAGAGACGCTGGATAACAGGCGCCATCTTCATAAAGCAAGTACCTGCCACAATCATCACATCAGCTTGCCGCGGTGACGCGCGAATAACCTCAGCGCCAAAGCGCGACAAGTCATGCACGCCTGTTAATGTCGTTGCGTACTCTACATAGCAGCACGAGGTGCCAAAGTTAAATGGCCACAATGAATGCTTACGACCCCAGTTTGCAAGGCTATGAGTCAAATCTTCTAATCGCGTCATGACGACGTTTTTATTGACTTCCGCTTCGTCAATAATTTGACGGGTTTGGTCTGGAAATCTGTCGGCATCTGGATTGGCTTTGGTTAATGTATATTTCATAATGCTCGATCACCTTGATTTTTAAAGCAGGATTTCGCTCTATGTCACTACAAATGCAAAAGACCTTGCAACATAGATTGCAAAGTCGGGTTATTATTTTACCGCGTTATTGTTTGGGTTTTGGTTCATTGCGCCAGACAACTGGGCAGGGATTTTACCAGTAGGGTCTACTTCTAACTCTTCAATACCATTAAAGCGGGTAATATCCGCCAGATTAAAGCCCGCAGGCGCAGCAGCCAAACGCTTTGGTTTTGGCTTTTTGTCTGCAGGTGACCAGTTAAGCGCCCCTAGTTTGAGCAGATAATATAGACCGATTAACAGCTCTACCACAAACAGCACAACGGTCCAAAATCCTAGCCAACCTGCTTCTTTGACTGATACCGCATAGGTATATAGGTATAATGCTTCTAAGTCAAAGATAACAAAGAAAATAGCGACGATATAGAATTTTGCAGATAAACGGATTCTGGCAGAACCAACACTGACCACACCCGACTCGAAATTCTCTTGCTTTTGAAAGCCTTTAGAAGTACCACCTAACAATCTTGGTACAACAAGCATGAAAATACAAAGTCCTATGGCTGCTAAAATAAATACAATTGCAGACCAATCAATGACTGGAATCATGAGGATACTCCTGGGCAATACGACTAACCGTTACGTAGGTTAAGCAATTCAAGTTGGGACGATATTTTTGATACTTCCACCAAGCCCGTCTGGCTCAAGCGCAATATCACAAAGACGATGGCAGATAACTTCTTAAGAACTATTTTGCTTAAGATTACCTCGTACCAGCTAACAAGGCTGCACATCCATTGACCATTATTGTAATCGGTGAGTGATTGGCTAGTTACTAAACAGGCTAGTTAGAGATATTGCTAAAACCACGATGAAACTCTAATATAAAGCAGCATTACATCACTTTATAAAAATGCGTATTTTAACAAAAGTAACTATATATTGCTGTTAACTGGCTAAAACACGGATAGTTTACTCATTTTATGTAAAAAATGCTAGTAGCAGGGTTCAATCTTCAATTAAATACAAACACTTTTAAAAAAAAGACCCTGCTATTTGCAGGGTCTGTTAGCCAAAAATCATTCAAAAAATTCATGCAAATAATAGTTACTGGTTAATCACGTCAACGCCTTTAGGAGGTGTGAAGCTAAATTGATTACTGGCAATTGAGGCATTGCGTTTCACATTTGAGAATCGAATAGTGGTGGTTTGTCCCAAGTTATCATTTAATACCATCATGACAGGATTACCGCTATTAAAAGCGATACCTAAGCTTTTAAAGTTGGCATTGCCACTTTTTGGATAGAGCACATAATAATTTTTTGAAGCAATCGGCTGGGTCACATTAAAACTATTGGCGATTTTGCTGGGATCACCTGACAAAATCAATGCTGGGGTATCCCCTACTTGATTGCTCACGCTTTGCTTGGTCGCTTGATTTAAGTCTTTATCGTACACCCAAAGCGTATTGCCATTGGCAACAATCAGTTGCGATGCCGTACCATCAATTTGCCAACGAAACTGGTTTGGGCGTTGTACAGCCATGTTACCTGAGAAATTTCTTGATGCTTTACTTAATCCCTTGCCGCCTGTGCCAGAGGTGGTTTGACTAAAATTGGCGGTCATGCTTTTGACATTTTTAAGTAGGTTGTTTAAGTTTTTTGCCGCAGTTGCTGAGTTGGCGGCAGCGGCATTCGCTGATTGCATGGCGACGGTCATCGGCATGCTAGTAATCAATAATGCTGATAATGTACCGGTGGCTAATTTACTGATAATTTTATTGGTAGATGTTGTCATAGTAGGTTCCTCATTCAATAAAAATTGTTAAAAGTTTAGAAAAAGTATTCAAAAATATAGTAGCCCAACAGGCTAATCAATAAATTATGAATTAACAAGTTAAGCTAAATTCGATGACAGGTATTGTCGCTAAATTTTTCTTACCCTACTAGACGCCCCATGCAATGATTGTTGTTGAAGTTGTAACAAATGTAACAATAGCTGAGTGATAAGAAAGTTTTGACTAAGCACTGGCTTGGCACTGACTTGGTAATACCAAACCATTGAAAACCATCCAAAGCCCGTTAAGACACTTGACTATAAGCAATAAAAAACCCAATAAGTGCGACTTATTGGGTTGATTTGTTTAACAACAAGCTGAGTGATTATTCAGCTGCGCCTTCAACAAATACGTAGCGACGATTGAATTTACCTTTAACGGCAAATTTTACGACGCCGTCAGTTAAAGCAAATAATGTATGGTCACGACCCATACCTACACCTTCACCTGCGTGAAATTCTGTACCACGTTGACGTACAATGATGTTACCAGCAACAACTTGTTGACCGCCAAAGATTTTTACGCCAAGCATTTTTGGGTTTGAATCACGACCGTTACGGGTAGAACCTGCGGCTTTTTTATGTGCCATGTCGATGTCTCCTAGAGATTAATGTGTTTGAAATAGTCAATTAAGCAGTGATTGCTTTGATTTTTAACAAAGTATACCATTGACGGTGACCTTGTTCTTTATGGTAATGTTTACGACGTTTGTGTTTTACAATACGTACTTTCTCGCCACGACCATGTTCTACTACTTCAGCTTCGACCACTGCACCGGCAACCACAGGTTGACCAATTTTGATATCGCTGCCATCAACGACCATTAAAACGTCTTCAATTTTGATGGTATCGCCTTTTTCAGCTTTTAGCAATTCAACTTTTAAAAATTCATCTTGAACGACGCGATGTTGTTTACCACCACTTTTGATTACTGCATACATCTTGGTTGCTCCAATAAACCCGTACACCGTGGCTACCAAGGGCGATAACACTTCTACGACGGATACACAGGGAAATATAAGGTCGCGATTTTAACGTTTTTAGTGGTTAAAATCAAGTAAAACTTCATCAATGTGGCCGCTATTTTGGCTGATAAATTATTGCGCGTTTCTCAACGCACTACCCGCTCAGTAATACAAGTCGCCAATAAAAATACACAGCTATAACTTACACAAAAAACGGCAGTATGGTATGATTTTGCCGACTTTTACCACAAGCCAAATTTCACGAATTTTCACTCCAAGCTTTGAGCCAACCTATGCTAGACAATCAACAATCAAATCCTACATCCACTGCTATCAATGCTGTTACCAAAGACAGTAACAGCACGCCTGTCACCTATCAGCAGATTCAATCTATTATCGCTGACGATTTCGAGATTATGGATAAGCAGGTGTATGGTAGTCTAAGCTCAAAAGTAAAATTGGTCATGTCGGTGAGTCAGCATGTCATCAACGCAGGCGGTAAGCGTATGCGCCCGCTTATTTCGCTGCTTTGCTCACGCATTTGTAACGACCAGCCATCACAAGCTGCCATGCATCTGGGCGCAATCACTGAGATGCTGCATACCGCAACGTTAGTACATGACGATGTGATTGATGCGTCAGGTATGCGCCGCGGTAAGCCGACCGCGAATGCAACGTGGGATAATGCAACGGCTGTACTGGTCGGTGACTATCTAATTGCCCGTTCATTTAATCTTTTGGTGGGTTTTGGCTCGTTGCCGTTATTGCAGTTATTCTCAGATGGCACCTGTGATATCGCTGAAGGGGAAGTATTGCAGCTCCAACATCAGCATGACCCCAAAGCTACCGAAGCCGATTATATGAAAATCATTGACGGTAAAACCTCTCGGCTATTTATGATGGCAAGTCAAGGCGTGGCTATTTTGGAAAATCGCCCTGAATACAATGACGCCTTCGCCAAATTTGGTCAGCACTTTGGTAATGCCTTTCAAATCATTGATGACGTGCTCGATTTTGTCGGTGATAGTAAGGTGCTCGGCAAAAACGTGGGTGATGATATCGCTGAAGGCAAGCCAACCCTACCCTTGATTAAAGCATTGGAAATGACCACGGGTGATACGCATGAAAAATTGCGGATTGCCATTCAGACAGGGGAAGTAAACGATACCCACGAAATTATTGAGATTGTCAAAAACAGCGGCGCACTGGCGTACTGCCGTGACAAAGCGATGCAAGAAAGCGAGATTGCTAGACAAGCCGTGCTGACCTTACCTGATTCACGATATCGCCAAGGTTTACTCGATTTGATGACGCTTGCCAGCCAACGGCTTTATTAATTGTTAATAAAGGCTGTGTGGTGATCAGTTTGATGTCCAATTCGATGGGCGGTAAATCATACGTCATTAAATCGTCATACAAGTTTGCTAATTTTTTGATAGTTTTTTGATTGATACTTTTATCATTAATAATTTTGTGATTGATGGCTTTTTGATGGTTAGCTTTAAGATTATGGATGCTGTATGTCTAATACTATCCCCTCTTCATTATCAGATATTAAACAACAACTTATCGAAGATAAAGCCAAAAAAACTCAAGAACTATCGGCATTAGATACCATTCAATCACTTGCCACGATCGACCCTGCTAACCCCACCACCATTGACATTAAATTTCGACCTTCCAAACACGCGGATTTTATGCAAGCCGCCAAGGTGCGCACCCCAAAGTATAAATTCTACGTTGAAGTCGGTGGCGATCCTGCTCACCCTACCATCGTACTGATTATGGGGCTAGGCGCGCAAAGCTTGGTATGGCCCAATGAATTTTGCTATGCATTAATCAATGCTGGATTTCAGGTCGTACGATTTGACAATCGCGACATTGGCAAATCCAGCAAGCTGAAGCACAAAAAACTGACTCCCGCTCATGATTCGCCCATTTATAAAGCCAAATTGCTGGGCAGATTTGGACTGGGTTTACCGCTTAAAAACCTGCAAACACCGTATGATTTGTACGACATGGCAGAAGATGCCTATCAACTGCTCAAAATGTTGGGTATCAAAAAATACTTTGTGATTGGTCAATCGATGGGCGGTATGATTGCGCAAATCATGGCGGTGCGTTATCCACACCAAGTAGAAAAATTGGGACTATTATCCACCAGTAACAATCGACCCTTTTCGCGCCCACCCGCTATTGAAGCCATCAAGGCCTTTACCCAGCCACTACCCAAAAGCCAAGATGCTGACGCATTGACCCAGCAGTTCGTACAGACCATCAAGACTATCGCTAGCCCCGATTACTTTGATGAACAAGCGGCGCTGAGCAAAGCTAAAAAACTGTTTAAACGGCGTTTTTATCCGAAAGGCACGCAGCGGCAGTTACTGGCAATTTTGGCGACGGGGTCACTGGTCGATATTGACAAACAAATCCACCAACCCACCCTCATCATTCATGGCAAACAAGACAAACTCATTCCATTTAGTCATGCCTATTCGCTTGTCAAGCATATTGCGCACAGTCAATTGATACTCATTGATGAGCTCGGTCACGACATGCCCGTGGCACTGGTCGAGGTATTAGCAAGTTATTTTATTAATCATTTTCGTTATGATAGCCAACTGGGCTAGCTTTTTATGATGTCCAGCATTTGTTGCCAATCCACTGGCAAGTTCTTCGGTAATGGCAATTCCCTTTCATAAAAGTATTTCAAACTTGCCATAAAAACAGTTGCCATCATGGTGGCTTGGTAATCAATCGCCTCCGCCGTTAAATAATCTGTCGCCTTTTGTTTCTTAGCCAGTTCAATAAAGTTTTGTTTACCCATCAAAAATATATCATGATAAAGATTGTGGTGTTGGGTACGGATTTTCCACAGGGCGAGCATCTGTTGGCGGCGTTCAAACAGCTTTTGTGAATGATTTTCCATAATTATTTGTAGCATTTGACTATCGGCATTGAGCCTGTCTTGAAATAGCTGGCTGATTTCCTGCTTGAAATCATCAATCATTTGACCTGCCAAATCACCCTTGCCGCTGTAGTATTTATAAAAAGTAGCACGATTGACTTTGGCGCTATCCAAAATTGCTTGGATAGTAATATCATTGTACTCCTGCTCGAACAACAACATAATAAAGGCTTCACGGATGGCTTTATGGGTTTTGACAACACGTAAATCAGGTGATTTATCACGATTTAAAGTCATGCACAAATATTTCCTTATTAAAAAAATCTATCAATGGCTTTGACATTTTAAAATTTTTATCCATACAAATAGGTAATAATTGTTGCTTAAACACTTACTTTGTTTAATATTGTCGGTTTCGCAATCTAAGATTTTTTTTTAAAATAACCGCTGCCGATCACTAGGTAGTAATGTAGCTATCCTTTAGTTATCCTAAAGTTTTGTATCTTATCGTAAATATTGCGACAACAATGTCGCATTTATTTTATAATATTTTTTTTAAAATTCCCTATTTTTTATGAGGTTGGTATGAGATACCCAGTGTTGTTCATGGTGTCATTAGCGAGTTGTAGCTTATTAATCGGGTGTAATAAGTCAGACACAGCAGCCCAGCAACAAAGTGGCGGCGGTGCAGGAGCACAGGCGCAAATGCCACCCACAATAGTCAATGTACAGCCTGTAACATTCCAGACGATTCCACTTACCAAAGAGTTATCAGGTAAAGTTGTCGCCTATCAACAAGCCACCGTTACGCCGCAAGTGTCAGGTATTATTGACCGCCAGTTGTTTCGCGAAGGCACTTTTGTCAAACAAAATCAGCCGTTATATCAAATCAATACCGATAGCTACACCAGTGTACTTGCCGGTAGTCGCGCAAGCCTTGACCAAAGCCTTGCCAGTGTCAATACCGCAAAAGCCAACTATAATAATGCCTTAGCGGTGCTAGAAACCCGCCAAGCCGAACTTGCGCTGGCTCAAACCAATTTAAACCGTCTAAAACAGCTACGTGGTACTGAAGCTATCTCCAGTCAAGAATATGACCAAGGGGCAACCGCCGTGCGTACCGCTCAAGCAGCGGTTAAAAATGCGCAGGCGCAAGTCGGGGTGGCACAAGCCAATATTGATGCTGCCCAAGCAGCGGCTCGCGGCGCACAACAATCAGTGAATAGCAACCAGCTCACCATGAGCCGTACTGTGGTTAAAGCGCCTATTAGTGGTATCACCAGTCGCTCAAATGTCAATGTCGGTGCGCTTGCCACCGCGGGCACGACGCAGATGGTAACCGTCTCGCAACTTAATCCAATTTATGTCGATATCAGTCAGTCAGCCGCCGAGTTATTGGCGCTTCGTCAGCAATTTGCGGCTGGTAAACTTAGCACACCGCGTACCGCACAGGTTCAGTTAAAGCTCGCTGATGGCTCAACCTACCCGATGGTGGGGCAACTTCGCTTCGAAGAAGCTAAAGTGGATAGTACCACAGGCACGGTTAATCTGCGTGCGGTATTTAGCAATGATAACTTTGTGCTGTTGCCAGGGATGATGGTGAATGCCCAGTTGATTCAAGGTATTATCAATAATGCCGTATTATTGCCACAAAGTGCCATTAATCGTACAGCCAAAGGTGAATCAACCGTGTATGTGGTTGACGCCAATAATAAAATCCAAGTACGCCCAGTTACGGTTCAAGGTACCCACCAAGGTCAATGGATTGTCACTAGCGGTCTAAAACAAGGTGAGCAAGTGGTGATGGTTGGCGGCGCCAAAGTCAAACCAGATCAGCAAGTCAAAGCCATGCCATATGTGGCATCGCAGCCAGCCTCAACCGCAGTACCGACCAATAATTCTACCAAGACGACGACCAAAACGACCGTAACAAATACCTCAACTACCGCCAAAACTGCGCAACCATAAGCACGGGAGATATCATGTCACGCTTTTTTATTGATAGACCCATCTTTGCTTGGGTGATTGCCATGCTCATCATGCTGATGGGTATCTTGGCAATTTTTAAATTACCGATTGAGCAGTATCCACGTATTGCCCCACCTACCATTAGTATATCAGCAACTTATCCAGGTGCCGCTGCCCAAACCATTGAAGACTCTGTCACACAGGTGATTGAGCAAAAAATGAAAGGGCTTGATGGATTGATGTATATGTCCTCAAGTTCATCATCAAGTGGCGCTGCGCAAATCACCTTGACCTTTGAGAATGGGACAGATCCTGATACAGCACAAGTCCAAGTCCAAAACAAACTGCAATCTGCCATGAGTTCGCTGCCAGAGATGGTGCAGCGCATGGGGGTCAACGTCAATAAGTCCACGAGTGGCTTCTTGATGGTACTGGCGATGACATCTGAAGATGGCAGTATGGATCGTGCCGATATTGCCGATTATCTCAACTCCAACGTGGTTGACCAGCTCAGCCGTGTCGAGGGTGTGGGTAACGTCAACGTGTTTGGCTCTGCGTATGCCATGCGTATTTGGTTAGACCCTGAAAAACTTCGTACCTATGGTTTAATACCCTCGGATATCACCAGCGCAATTCAAGCGCAAAATGCGCAAGTATCAGCCGGTCAGCTAGGACAAACGCCGACTGACGAAGCCCGTCAAGCCATTAATGCCACAGTGACCGTGCAAAGTTACTTACAAACCCCAGAGCAATTTCGTAATATTTTGCTTAAAAGTAATACAGATGGTGCGCAAATTCGCTTGGGTGATGTCGCCAAAGTGGAAATTGGTAGTGAAAGCTACAGCGAGATTGCCCGCTACAATGGCAAGGATGCGGCAGGTATCGGTATCTCACTGTCATCTGGCGCCAATGCTTTAAGCACACGTAACGCCGTAGAAGCCAAACTCAAAGAGCTTGAACCTAATTTTCCTGCGGGCTTAAAAGCCTCAGTTGCTTATGACACCACGCCATTTGTACGTTTGTCGATTGAGGAAGTAGTCAGAACACTTGCTGAAGCGATTGCGCTGGTATTCTTAGTGATGTTCTTGTTTTTACAAAGCTGGCGCGCAACGATTATTCCTACGTTGGCAGTACCTGTGGTAATACTGGGTACGTTTGGTATTTTGTACGCATTTGGCTATACCATCAATGTGTTGACGCTGTTTGCCATGGTGTTATCCATCGGTCTATTAGTCGATGACGCGATTGTCGTGGTCGAAAACGTTGAGCGTTTGCTGGAAGAAAATCCAGACATGACGCCACTGGAAGCCACCCGTGAATCGATGCGCGAAATCAGTAAAGTGGTGATTGGTATTGCCTTGATTTTGTCGGCGGTATTTTTACCGATGGCATTCTTTGGCGGCTCAACTGGGGTGATTTATCGACAGTTCTCAGTGACGCTTATCAGCAGCATGGTACTATCCGCCTTAGTTGCGTTGATTTTCACCCCTGCCCTATGTGCGACTATCCTCAAACGCACTAAAGCCCATGACAAACACAGCGGGCATCAGACCGGTTTCTTTGGCGCATTTAATCGCATGTTTATGCGTCTTAGTGAAGGCTATGAAAAATTTGTGGGTCGCAGTATCAAAATGCGCTGGTTGTATATGATACCTTATGCCTTGGTGATTGCGGCATTGGTGTTTTTATTTACCCGTATTCCAAGTTCATTTATTCCCGAAGAAGACCAAGGTGTGCTGTTGACATTGGTGCAGCTGCCTGCTGGTAGTACCCAAAATCAAACGCAAGCGGTTATCGAAAAGGTCAACGCCTATTATAAAACCCAAGAAAAAGACCTTGTGCAGTCTGTATTTACGGTCAATGGCTTTAGTTTTGCCGGTCAAGGACAGAATATGGGATTGGCATTTATCCGCTTAAAAGATTGGGATGAGCGCCCTGGTAAAGAAAATACCGCGCAATCGATTGCCAAACGTGCCATGGGTTATTTTATGACCCAAGTCAATGAAGCCCAAGTATATGCCATTTCACCGCCTGCTATTCAAGGTTTGGGTACGGCAACGGGTTTTGATTTACAGCTACAAGACTCCGGCAACTTAGGTCACGAAGGCTTGCTGCAAGCCCGTAACATGCTACTGGGCATGGCGGCGCAAAATAAACAAGTCAGTGGCGTGCGTCCAAATGGACAAGAAGATTCACCCCAATACAAAGTCAACGTCAACTATGATGCTGCTGCTGCGATGGGTGTCGCGCCGAGCGTGATTAACAGTGTCCTTAGTACCGCTTGGGGTAGTAGCTACGTCAATGACTTTATGGATCGTGGTCGTATCAAAAAAGTGTATATGCAAGGTGAAGCTGAGAGCCGTACCACCCCAGAGGATATCAACAAATGGTATGTACGCAACAGTGACAATCAGATGATTCCGTTTAGCTCATTTGCCACCGGTGAATGGCAGTATGGTTCGCCTACGCTAACGCGTTATAACAGCTTGTCATCGATGAACTTGCAAGGTAACGCAGCGCCAGGACTTAGTACCGGTCAAGCGATGACGGCGATGGAACAAATGATTGCCAAACTGCCAAAAGGTATCAGTTATGAATGGACAGGTTTATCATTGGAAGAGAAAAAATCTGGCGCCCAAGCACCGATGCTGTACGCGATTTCGATTTTAGTGGTGTTCTTATGTTTAGCTGCGCTGTATGAAAGCTGGTCAATTCCCTTTGCAGTGCTGCTTGTTGTGCCACTTGGGGTATTAGGTGCTGCACTGTTTACCGGTTTACGTGGGCTTTCAAACGATATTTATTTGCAAGTGGGTCTGCTGACCGTTGTCGGTTTATCTGCCAAAAATGCGATTTTGATTATTGAATTTGCCAAAGAACGACAAGATTTGGGACATAGTCTATATGACTCGGTTACTGTCGCTGCTCGCCAACGCTTACGTCCGATTATCATGACATCATTGGCGTTTGGTATTGGTGTGGTACCCTTATTCTTGGCAACAGGCGCAGGCTCAGGTAGCCAAAATGCGATTGGTACGAGTGTGTTAGGCGGCGTGGTCAGTGCAACTATCCTAGGGGTGTTCTTTATCCCAATGTTTTATGTGTGGATACGATCACTGATTAAAGGTAAAAAACCGCACGACCCCAATGACGGTAATGATGGCAACATTGGTGATTTACAACCTGTATCACCCTACTCACCTAATCCTGCTGAACCTGTCGCTGTCACACAGCCCACACAGGTGAGTATCTATAAGCCTGATGATAGTTCACAATCCAACCATCAATAAGACATAAATGGGTAAACATTTTACCCATTTAATCTTTTACAATAACAAACACATTATGTTTATACAGGTAAGTTATATGAATTCTACCTTTCGCCTAGTACCTCTGACTGCTGTAGTAGCTACCCTACTATCGCTTACCGCTTGTCAAACCATTCCAAAAGCCAAAACTGAACCTGTCGTGGCGCAGCCGCATATCGCAATTAATCAGCCTTATGAGACTTACGACAGTCAGACCGTCAGCGGTACCAATCAGCCGAGTATCGCGTCTCAGCGTTGGCAGGATTTTTATAGTGATGCCAAGCTAAAACAACTGATTCAATTGGGGTTAGACAATAATAAAGACATCAGTGCCACGATTTTGGCGATTCAAAAAGCCCGCGCACAGTACCAAATCCAAGACATCGCCGATGTGCCCACTATCAATTCATCTGCCAATGTAAATCGTGCAGGTGATTTTAAGGGCAATGCTGCCAACACTTATAATGTTGGACTAGCCATGTCAAGTTACGAGTTTGACTTTTGGGGACGTATTGCGAGCCTCAAAGATGCCGCCTTACAAAACTACCTTGCCACCACTGCTGCCAAAGATGCCGCGCAAATTAGCTTGATTAGTAACATTGCACAAAACTATGTGGCATACAGCTATAGTCTGGCACAACTGCAACTCGCCAAACAAACCTTAGCCACGCGCCAAGATTCACTTCGCATTAACCAGCTGCGTTTTAAAGCAGGTCTTGATTCACAGCTAACTAGCGTACAAGCCCAAGCGGCGGTTGAAGCCGCCAAAGTGTCTATCGCCCAAGCACAAACCAATTTGTTGACCAACCAAAATGCCCTGCGCTACCTAGTAGGCGCCCCGGTGGATAATAGCCTACTACCTGCAGCGGGCATTAGTAGCATCACCAATAATCGTATTTTTGGCACGGGCTTACCCAGTGATTTATTATTGTATCGTCCTGATTTGCGCCAAGCGGAATATAACTTAAAAGCCGCAGGCGCAAATATTAACGCCGCGCGCGCTGCGTTTTATCCAACCATTAGCCTATCAGGCAATGTGGGTGCCGCCAGTTCAAGCTTAGGCGATTTGTTTAAAACAGGCGCATTTAGCTGGGGTTTTGGACCGAGTGTAAGCTTGCCAATTTTTGATGCAGGTCTACGTAAAGCCAACTACCAAGTGAGTGAAATCGAGCAACAACAAGCGCTAAATACTTATGAAAAAGCGATTCAAACCGCTTTTAAAGAAGTCAATGACGTATTTGCCAATCGCGCAACGTTAAATCAGCAATTGGCCGCGTACAACCAGTCGCTTGCTGCCAACCAAAAATACTATCAAATTGTTCAAGCCCGTTTCAAAGCAGGTTTGGACAATTATTTGGGCGTATTAGATGCACAGCGTTCGATTTATAGCAGCCAACAAAGTATTCTAAATACCAAGCAGTCGCAATTACTCAGTCAAATTCAGCTATACCAAGTTTTAGGTGGCGGGGTGAGTCGCGATGTACCGCTTGAAACACCCACAGAAAAACATACGAATTTCAGCACCAAGTTGTCACAGGTTGCCAACAATGTCCAGCAAAAAATTACTGATGCAACCCATCAACCTAGCCAAGTGAGCACTAACACGACCTCAACAACGACCACCACAACCACCGTCCAACCCTAATACATTAGACCCAACCCATTGGAACTAGTACATTAGATTAGTCGTAAGCTTTTATAGTAAAAAACCCACATTACTGTGGGTTTTTTACTATAAATAGCTGTTTTAAAATGCATAACTGGCGATGCCATGCGCGATGAGTTTTCCTTCATCATTGACCAACATCATCCGCGTGGTACAGCCTTTGCGTCCCATACGAATCACTTCGGCTGTTACCATAAACTCATGACCGCGACCGGGGGCTAGATAATCGACGCGCAAATCGACGGTTGCCATGCGTTTGATTTTTTTGGTCTGCTCCTCAAACGTGCCTTGGTCACGACGATAGATTTCCAGCATGCCCTCAAGCCCGCCAATGGTATCTAATAGCGTCGCTGTCATACCGCCATGCAAAATCTCAAAATTTGGATTACCGATGAGGGCAGGATTGGACTTGACCTTACCATATACTTTGCCTGCTTCATAATGATAGGTAGTAAAGGTATGCGCCACAAATGGGCTTTGGGACATGATGTTGGCGAGCTGCTGCCCTAGCACATCAATACTAGGTTTGCTGATGGCGTGATGCTCACTGTCTTCATTGAGCTGCAGTTGCGACTCGTTTGCCAAATCAGAATGCTCATCATTTTCTTTAGACGTCGTGTCAGTCATATTAGTGCTGTCAGTCGATGACTGAGTGGCCAATTGATTGGCATTTACAGGGTTTAAACTCACGGCGCCCTCCATGCGTAAGTAGATTGTGGTAAGATAGCTTTTTAAAAAATTATCATTCTAGCAAATTTTGCTTATTTATCCTTATACAATTCTGCGTTACTTGATAACGTTACTTAATAATAAGTGTCACTCGATAATAAGAGGTTTTTATGAGTTATATTTTTAACCGTTCATTCCCCAATACTCGCTTACGTCGCCTACGTTACAACGATAATATCCGCGCCATGGTGCAAGAAACCAGCATTGAACCCAAGCATCTGATTGCGCCCGTGTTTATCATTGAGGGTAAACAGCAGCGCCAAGCTGTGGCAAGCATGCCAGGCGTTGAGCGTTTGAGCGTGGACTTGCTGATTGAGTATGCCAAGCAACTACTCAGTCTAGGCGTCACCACCATTGATTTATTCCCTGTCATTAGCCCAAGCCTCAAATCGCTACAGGCTGAACACGCCTATGATGAGAACGGTCTTGCGTGCACTGCTATCAAAGCGATTAAAGACGCCCTACCTGAGATGGTGGTAATGACTGATGTGGCGCTCGACCCCTATACCACCCATGGTCAAGACGGTATTGTCGACGACAATGGCTATGTGCTCAATGACATCACCGTTGAAATCCTCGCCAAACAAACCCTGAGCCATGCCCGTGCAGGGGCGGATATCATCTCACCAAGCGATATGATGGATGGTCGTATTGCCGCGCTTCGTCAAGCATTGGATGGAGAAAATTTTATTAATACGGCGATTATGGCTTATTCTGCCAAATACGCGTCTGCCTATTATGGACCGTTTCGGGATGCCGTCGGCAGCGCAGGCAACCTTAAAGGTGGACACAAAAAACAATACCAAATGGATTTTGGTAATCGCGCCGAAGCCCTGCATGAAGTCGCCCTCGACATCCAAGAAGGCGCTGACATGGTAATGGTGAAACCAGGTCAGCCTTATCTTGATTTGGTACGCGAAGTCAAAGACACGTTTGGCGTGCCGACTTATGCGTATCACGTATCAGGTGAATATGCCATGCACATGGCAGCGATACAAAACGGCTGGTTAAGCGAGGACGTTATTTTGGAATCGCTGTTAGGGTTTCGCCGTGCAGGTGCCGATGGTATCTTAACTTATTTTGCAATGACAGCGGCCAAGCAGCTTAATCAATAATTTTCTAAAGATTGATTAAAACTAAAGGCGACACTGGTTTATCAATTAGTGTCGCCTTTTTTTGATGTTACATTTATTAACTTAAAAGCATCGAGCGCTATAACGAGCCCTATAAAAACTTACTTAATGTCATAGAGAATAACAAATCTGTTAACTTTAATCATTTTTTTACCCATTTATTTACTAAATAGAAACTTAGTTTATCCCTCAATTTCATGCACAATAAGCTAAAGCAAAACTACAAACCCTTATTTTTTTATTAGCTTATTAGGATTAGATTTGCTTTTTGGCATCACTTTTAGCATTTTGCAATAATTGATTACCTTTGGAAATTATATTTTTGAAAAAATAAGCAGATAATCCGAGTGATAAAAAATAAAAAACCACCACGGTTTTATCTGCTCGCTGATTAATCGAGGATAAGATGATGAGTAATGAACCAATTGCTAATAGTTCGATTGCTAATAGCCCAATCAAAAACGCCATGATGGCAGTGGCTATGATGTTATTTTTGGCACTCAGCTTTAAACTTTCTGCTGATTTGACAACGGATACTCAGCCATCGATAAGTCCGACTGACGCGGTTGTTAGTACCTTAAATCAGCCCAACCAACAAACTGCGCTATCTACCCATAATTAAACTAGCCATAATTAACCTATTTTTATCAATTTAATAAATAGACCACCCGATTTATAAAATATGCAATGAATAAATGAGTGAATAAAAGATGCGCTGTGGCATCTTTTTTTTATGGCAGCACTCCACCACTGGCTTAGCTATTTTTGCATGGATTTTTCTCAAAATTTTACTACCAACTATGTCCTTATCTTTTGCGCTTTAGACTATAATAGTCGATTGTCCATTTTTTTACTGAGCAACTTTTATTAACGGTGGAAGCGACTATGAGCCAATTAAACCCTCGCCAACAAGAAGCCATGCAATATGTCTCTGGACCCTTGCTGGTATTGGCAGGTGCAGGTTCGGGTAAAACATCCGTGATTACCCGTAAAATCGCTTATCTGATTGAAGAATGTCAAATGCCCGCTGAGCGTATCACCGCGGTCACCTTTACCAACAAAGCGGCTCGCGAGATGAAAGCCCGTGTGCAAAAATTATTGCCAAGTGACAAAACCAAAGGTTTAACTGTCTCGACTTTTCACCAGTTTGGCTTGCAGTTTTTACGTTACGAGTTATTGCATACGCCGCTTAAAGGCAATTTTTCCATCATGGATGCCGAAGATAGCAAGCGGCTGTTGATGGATTTGATGGTGCGAGACAACATGAGCGGGGCCGAGAGCCGCGAATTGGTCGGTAAAGCTATCAAAATGATTTCGGATTGGAAAAACGACCTCATCCCCCCTGAAAAAGCAGCGGATACGCTGACCGACCCTGAAGATATGCTATTTGCCACGCTCTATCAACTCTACGAGCGTAACCTACGTGCGTACAATGCGGTGGATTTTGATGACTTAATTGTAATGCCAACAAGGCTGTTGCAAGAAAATAGCCAAGTACGTGACAAATGGCAAAATCGCATACGCTATCTACTGGTAGATGAATACCAAGACACCAATACCGCGCAATATGAATTGATTAAACTGCTCGTTGGCGTGCAGCCGCGTTTTACGGTGGTGGGTGATGATGACCAATCCATCTATGCATGGCGTGGGGCAAAACCTGAAAACATGGCACTGCTGCAAGAGGATTTTCCCAAATTAAAAGTGGTTAAGCTTGAGCAAAACTATCGCTCTACGTCGCGTATTTTGCACGCTGCCAACTCAGTGATTACCAATAATGAGCATTTATTTGAAAAAAAATTATGGTCAGATAAAGGGCATGGCGAGCTGATTCGCATCATCAATTGTCGTAACGATGATGATGAAGCAGAGCGCGTTGCCAAAGAAATCATCACCCACAAACTTCGCAATGCCAACGAATGGCAAGATTATGCGGTACTGTATCGTAGTAACTTTCAGGCGCGTATGTTGGAAGCACAGCTACGTCAGCTGCAAATTCCTTATAAGTTATCGGGCGGCACGTCGTTCTTTGCCCGTAGTGAAATCAAAGACATCATGAGCTATTTGCGCTTGATTCTAAATCCTGAAGATGACAGTGCCTTTTTACGCATTATCAATACCCCAAAACGTGGGCTTGGACCTGCCAGCCTTGAAAAGCTCGGATTATTTGCCCAAGAACACCAAGTCTCGCTCTTGATGGCAAGTGGTCATAGTGGACTGACGCATGTATTACCCAAAAAAGCCAGTGGCGAGCTTAAAGAATTTGCTGATTTTATCGAGCGTTATACCCAAGAGCTATACCAGCATCCCGACCCTGTGCCGCTGGTCAAGCAAATGATTGATGAAACTGGCTATATTGATTTGGTACGAAGCGAAGCAAAAACCCCACAGCAAGAAAAAATTCGTATTGATAATATCGAAACCCTTTACGCCAGTATCCAAAACCTGATTAACCGCGCGGATGATGACGATGATCGCACTATCGATGCGGTCATTCGTAAGCTTGTGTTACTTGATATGCTAGAGCAGCAGCAGGAAGAGGAAAATACCAATAAAGTCAATCTGATGACGCTACACGCCGCTAAAGGGCTTGAGTTTGATTATGTCTATATCATGGGACTTGAAGAAGAACTATTACCGCATAAAAACTCCATTATTGCTGAATCCATCGAGGAAGAACGACGTTTGATGTACGTGGGGATTACCCGTGCCCGTAAAGAGCTGACCATGACGATGGCTGCACAGCGCCGTGCAGGCGGGCAAATGAAAACCACCACCCCTAGCCGATTTATCGACGAACTGCCGGCAGAACATATCGATGCCCCTGGCATGAAAAAATCAGCGGCAGCGCACCAACCCAAAAAAACCGCAGATGATTATTTGGCCAATATTCAAGCGTTACTCAAAAGCAAAGCCGCCAAATAATTAATTGATTAGGACTTACGCAAAAAGCATAAAATTTTGCGAAAGCGGATAAAAATATAGTAGCATAAAGAGATGAAGAAAAAAGCTATCACCCGCTTAGACTACTGTCAATATTTACTGGTAAGCCAAACCAAT
>BMPS01000017.1 GCA_014647715.1 Streptomyces cinereus | reverse complement strand
GAGTACAGTGCTCGCTAGCATTGTGCATAATTTAAAAACTGCCCTAAGCTTTAAACAAAAATATGGATTGGCTTAGGGTTATTGTGTCTGTTGGTTAGCAAAACTAGCCAATAGACGTTAATTAACTATAATTTAGGACACTTTTATGCCAATTCAGTGACTTTTTCTATCTTTTAACACCAATTACAGTTTTTAGTTGAGTTTGAAATTGGTGTCGAGAGTAGGTCGCTGGTTTTTGCAAAGGTCTCTAACAATTAAAAAACCATGAAAAAATGCCTGTAACTACAGACGTTTTTTCAATTTTGGTAAGCAACTAAGCGGGTTGTTTATCAGCTTTAACCACATTGATGAGGTTATCAACCACCTCTGGTTCTGCCAAGGTTGAAGTATCGCCTAAACCTTCAAATTCATGCGCGGCAAGTTTACGCAGAATACGGCGCATGATTTTACCGGAGCGCGTTTTTGGTAAGGCTTCGACCAAGTAGAGCGAGTCTAAGTTGGCGATTGGACCAATCTCACCACGGACATGACGGTTGATTTCACCTTTAAGCATCTCGCTTGGCTCTTCGCCCGATTTTAAAATGACATAAGCGGCAACGCCTTGACCTTTAAGCTCATGCGGCATACCCACAATAGCTGCTTCAGCGACTGAAGGATGCGATACTAACGCACTTTCAATCTCTGCCGTACCTAGGCGGTGACCAGAGACGTTTAAGACATCATCCACACGACCTGTGATCCAATAATGACCGTCTTCATCGCGCAGGGCACCATCGCCTGTGAAGTAAGCGCCCGGATAGGTGCTAAAGTAAGTTTCTAAAAAGCGTTTATGGTCGCCCCAAATGGTACGCATTTGACCTGGCCAACTGTCTTTGATGATTAAGTTGCCTTCGGCAGCGCCCGTTAATTCAGCACCTTCGGCATCGACAATCGCTGGCATAACGCCATACAGCGGATTCATCGCGGAGCCTGGTTTGAGATCAACCGTATTGGGGATTGGGGTCATCAAAATACCCCCTGTTTCAGTTTGCCACCAAGTATCGACAATCGGACAACGACCTTCGCCCACCACGTTATAGTACCAGTTCCAGGCTTCAGGATTGATAGGTTCACCCACTGAGCCCAACAGACGTAAGCTGGAACGGTTTGATTTACGAACGTAATCATCGCCTTCTTTCATCATCGCGCGAATGGCGGTTGGCGCAGTATACAAGATGGTAACGTCATGCTTGTCAACAATATGACCGATACGCGCCCAATCTGGGTACTGTGGCACCCCTTCAAACATCACGGTCGTTGTGCCGTTGGCAAGCGGTCCATATACCACATAGGTGTGACCGGTGACCCAGCCCACATCGGCGGTACACCAAAATACGTCATTGTCTTTGATATCAAACACGTCACGGAAGGTGGATAGCGCATAGGTCAAATAACCACCGGTGGTATGTAACACGCCTTTAGGCTTACCAGTTGAGCCTGAAGTGTAAAGCAAAAATAACGGGTCTTCGGCATTCATTGGCTCTGGTGGACAGTCTTCAGAGGCGTTGTCGATTAAGTTGTGATACCAAATATCGCGGCGTCCGCTCATTGGGATGGATTCACCGGTACGGTACACCACAATGACATTTTCAACACATTCGGTGCCGTCCTGGTCTAGTGCACGATCCACATTTTGTTTAAGCGGCGTATGTTTACCACCACGCACAGATTCATCAGCGGTGATGACAATTTTTGATTGGCTATCGATGATACGGCTGGCTAGACTGTCCGCTGAAAACCCGCCGAATACCAATGAGTGAACCGCGCCAATCCGCGCACAAGCCAGCATCGCAACCGCCGCTTCAGGAATCATCGGTAAATAAATAGTGACGCGGTCGCCTTTTTTGACGCCTTTACGACGCAGTGCGCTACCAAGGCGGCATACTTCTGAATGTAGCTCTTTGTATGAGATGATTTTATGAAGTGATGGGTGATCGCCTTCCCAAATAATCGCAGGCTTGTAAGGGTTTTCAGCCACATGACGGTCAAGACAGTTGACCGATAGATTAAGCTCACCATCTTCAAACCATTTAATGCTAAAATTGTTTAGGTCATAGTTGACGTTTTTGATTTTGGTGGGTTTTTTTATCCAATCAATCCATTCAGCGCGTTTTGCCCAAAACGCTTCGTTATTTTCGACAGATTCTTGATAGGTCTCGGCGTATTTTTGGGGAGTGGTGTTGGCTTTAGCGGCAAATTCAGCGCTATGAGGGTAGCTCTTCATGAAACATTCCTTGTTATGACAGGGTGGTGGGGTAATACTCTAAATGGCTACGAACTGACAAACGGCTCAAATAGGTAGCGGGCTTAACTTAAAAAACAACATTTTCACGTTGATAAGCTAACGTTGACAAGCTGGCAATGACACGGGCTATCAACACAGCGATGAAACGAGCCATCAATAAACGTCTGCTCACTATGAAAATGCAATACAATCTAATCCTTGATTCTAGAGTGCCTTTTCCTTAGTTTGGCAAAAAATCACAAATTTTGCAATGTTACTCAGGATATTTTTAAGGATATTTTTTCCGATCTTGGACAAATATCTTTATTATAAGAGGATTCTCATTTGGTCTTTTACTTGATAAATAGCGGTCATCATGCAGCAACAACGTACTTCATCAAATACTTCACCAAAGATTGACACGGTTCAAAATCACGCTGGGTCAACAAACGCACCCTCCACGTTGGCGTATGATGTCATCATCATCGGGGCAGGGGCATCAGGACTATTTTGTGCATTGACAGCGGGCAAGCGCGGACGGCGGGTACTGGTGCTAGATCATGCCAATAAAGCGGGCAAGAAAATCCTTATGAGCGGCGGTGGGCGCTGTAATTTTACCAACTATGACATTGAGCCCAAGCATTATTTAAGTAGCAATCCGCACTTTTGCAAATCAGCATTGTCACGCTATTTAAATTGGGATTTTATTGGCATGGTTAGCCAGTATCAGATTCCCTATCATGAGCGTGAGCATGGGCAACTGTTTTGTGATACCTCTGCCAATGATATTTTGCAAATGCTGTTAACCCAATGCCGCGCCAATCAAGTAACTATTCAACTAAAAACCACCATCCAGCAAATCCAAGCGTTACCCGACAATACGGGGTTTGTCTTAACTGTCAATCAACCAGCTAACCAACAGCCTCATCAACAAGCTAATCAACCAGCCAATCAAAAAAGTAGCGAGCAAACCTTAACTTGTCACTCATTGGTAGTCGCCACAGGCGGGCTGTCAATTCCGACCATGGGTGCGACAGGATTTGGTTACCAAGTAGCGCAGCAATTTGGGCATGCCATTGTGCCAACATCGGCAGGACTAGTACCATTTACTTTTACTGATAAGATTGGCGATGCGATTAAATCGTTATCGGGGGTTAGTTTTGAGGTCATTGCCTTCAACGAGCGCATCAGTTTTAGGTTGCCCGTGCTATTTACCCATCGCGGTTTATCCGGGCCTGCGATGTTACAGCTATCGAATTATTGGCACGTGGGCGAGCCGATTTTTATCAATTTATTCCCAAACCTTGATATGGCAGCATTTTTAGCTGAGCAAAAAAAACAGCACCCAAAACAGCTGATTAGAACCGTGCTAAATGACCACATAGGCGCGGCGGCGCTACCTAAAAAAGTGATAGCTACTTTGCAAAATCTATTGTGGCAAGACATGGCTGAGACTGAGCTTGCCAATATCAAAGACGAGAAGTTAGCGCAGCTTGGCGCGCAGCTCAATGCTTGGCGTTTGACGCCATCAGGCACTGAAGGCTATCGTACGGCTGAAGTCACCCGTGGTGGCGTTGCTACTGATAAAGTCTCCTCAAAAACCATGCAAAGTCAGTTACAACCGAACTTGTATTTTATCGGCGAGGTGCTGGATGTTACTGGTTGGCTAGGTGGCTACAATTTCCAGTGGGCTTGGGCAAGTGGGTTTGTGGCTGGCGAAGTGGTTTAGGTATAAAGAGGTTTAGCTATAAAATGGTTTAGGTTTGAAGT
This sequence comes from Streptomyces cinereus, assembly GCA_014647715.1. Taxonomy (GTDB): domain Bacteria; phylum Pseudomonadota; class Gammaproteobacteria; order Pseudomonadales; family Moraxellaceae; genus Faucicola; species Faucicola cinerea. The sequence goes on along the minus strand of BMPS01000017.1, from coordinate 44,660 downwards.
GGGTTAGGTATTGATAAACCTAAAAAAATGGCTAAAAAAGGCATCAGTGAAATGCCTTTTTTAGTTTAACCTCTTTCTTTTAACACATTTACGTTAATCAAGTTTGGTGGGTGTTTAATGTTGGCGCGCAACTGGTTGTTGCAGTGCTTGAGGTAACTCAAGAATGGTCAGGTTACTGGCGGCAATATCATCGGGACGTGCCACCACCAAGGCTTCAAAACCTGTGTCAGTAGCAATGCTATTGACCACGTCCACGTTGCCAATTTTTTCACCTGCGTTAGGTATATCACCGGTACCTGCTACGCGGTGGAGCCAAGCTTTTGGGCTGGCTTTAAAATATAACCGCGCAATGATTTCTTGACCTAAATAACAGCCTTTATCGTAGTCAACCCCGCCGTGTTGGTGTAGACGCAACTCTTGGGGTTGCCACAAGCCTGCGGTGGTTTTGACAATCCAGTAATTGCCTGTAGCGATGCTCGCTTTTTGCCATGCTTTGCGGTTAGCGTCGGTGTCAGAGCCATTCTCTGATTCGCTAAAACTAGGTACCCCATTGTCAACAACCGCAAAAATATCACGTGGGTTTGATAGGGTGAGTTTTGAGAACGCCGCATATTTTTTGATATGTTTGGCAAACTCATCGGCGCAGTCTTGGCTGATGACGATTTGGTAAGCGTCATCCGCTATTTTTCTAATCCAAATACCCAACGCAACGCGCCCTTTGAGATTACTAATCGCGGTCGCTTGGAATTGGTCGCTCAGTTTGCTGACGTTGCAGGTTAATTGTCCTTGCAAGAATTTTTGGGCATCGGCACCGGTTATATCAAAGACGACGAAATCTGTCATGGTGGCTCTCTTTTTATTTGCTAAAAAAATTATAATCAAAGTTTTGCACAATTGGGCTCGGACTGCAATCATGCTTTATTAGGTTATGCTTGACTAAGTGCTGTTACTAGGTCATTTGTCAGAGCGTTTTCTATGCTAGCTCATTACTATTATTGGGGTGACTTATCGCGTACAATATCCCACCTAACAACTGTTAAATTTTTTCTCAGATAATTGAGCGTGTGCTATGAGTTTACCTGCCTATCCCCCATGCCCCAAGTGTAAAGAAAACTATACATACCAAGATGGCGATTTATTGATTTGCCCGCTGTGTGGCTTTGAAGCAGAGCAGCAGGCATGGCAGGCGGGCGAAACCGAAGCAGCCAGCGAACAAGTTATTAAAGATGCCGTCGGCAATGTGCTACAAGATGGGGATAGTGTAACAGTTATTAAAGACTTAAAAGTCAAAGGCGGAAGCACCCCCATTAAAGTTGGCACCAAAGTCAAATCCATTCGCCTGCTCCATGATGCGCCCGATGATCATGATATTGATTGTAAAATTGACGGTTTTGGCGCCATGAAACTCAAATCCAGCGTCGTCAAAAAAGCCTAGTTTTGGAAGGGCTTGGGCTTTGTTTGGGGCTTTGGGTTTGCAACAGATATTGACACCCAAAGCTTATCTTTTTTTATGACCTCCCAAAAGCTGTCACAATAAATTCAGTAGGTGATTGTAGAAAAATACGTTACAATAAGGCTATTTTTCTAAAAATTTAATCATATACTTTTTTGTTAGTAGGTAATTGTGACCGCCTTATCTCATATTCGTAATTTTTCTATTATTGCCCATATTGACCACGGTAAATCCACGCTTGCCGACCGCATTATCCAAATGTGTGGGGGTCTACAAGCACGTGAAATGCAGGCGCAAGTACTTGACTCGATGGATATTGAGCGCGAGCGCGGTATTACCATTAAAGCCCAATCTGTCACGCTGTATTATAACCACCCAAACGGTGACAAATACCAATTTAACTTTATTGATACCCCAGGGCACGTCGATTTTTCGTATGAAGTGTCGCGTTCACTGGCGGCTTGTGAAGGCGCTTTGCTGGTGGTTGATGCCGCGCAAGGCGTAGAAGCGCAGTCGGTTGCCAACTGTTATACCGCGATTGAGCAGGGGCTTGAAGTATTACCGGTACTCAACAAGATTGACTTACCGCAAGTGGATCCCGAGCGCGTGATTCAAGAAATCGAAGACATTATCGGGATTGAAGCAATGGATGCACCGCGCGTTTCTGCCAAGACAGGGGTGGGCGTGGATGATTTACTACAAGCGATTGTTGAACGTATTCCCGCGCCTGAAGGCGACCGTGATGCCCCTTTGCAAGCGTTAATTATTGACTCATGGTTTGACAATTATCTTGGGGTTGTGTCACTGGTACGTGTGCGTCAAGGCACGCTCAAAAAAGACGATAAAATCCATATCAAATCCACCAAAGGCACGCATATTGTGACGTCAATTGGGGTATTTACCCCAAAATCTTTTGAGACCAATATCTTAGAAGCCGGCGAAGTGGGGTTTGTGATTGCTGGTATCAAAGACATTGGTGGTGCGCCTGTGGGTGATACCATTACCCTTGCCAAAACTCCAGATGTAGATAGCATACCAGGGTTTAAAAAGGTCAAGCCACAAGTCTATGCCGGTATGTTCCCTGTCGACTCGAGTGACTTTGAGGCGTTTCGTGAAGCGCTACAAAAACTGCAAGTCAATGATGCTGCGTTGTTTTTTGAGCCTGATACCTCTGATGCACTTGGGTTCGGTTTTCGCTGTGGTTTCTTGGGGATGCTGCATATGGAAATCATCCAAGAACGTCTTGAGCGTGAATACGATTTAGATTTGATTACCACGGCTCCGACAGTTATCTACGAAATCAAAAAACGGAGTGGTGAGATTATCCAAATCGATAACCCATCAAAAATGCCTGACCCAGGTCTGATTGATGAGTTTCGTGAGCCGATTGCGCGCTGTCACATTCTGGTGCCCCCCGATTATTTGGGTAACGTGATGACATTATGTATCGAGCGTCGTGGTATCCAAGTTGATATGAAGTTCATGGGACAGCAAGTGCAGTTGACCTTTGATATTCCGATGGGTGAAGTGGTCATGGACTTTTTTGACCGTCTAAAATCGGTGTCACGTGGCTTTGCGTCACTTGATTACGGTTTTGAGCGCTTTGAAACAGATAAACTGGTGCGGGTAGATGTGCTGATTAATGGCGAAAAAGTTGATGCATTGGCGATGATTTGTCATGCTGAGCAAGCGCGCTATCGCGGTAATCAGCTGGTTGAAAAAATGAAAGAATTGATTCCGCGTCAAATGTTTGATGTGGCTATTCAAGCGGCAATTGGTAGCCAAATCATTGCCCGTAGTACCGTCAAAGCCATGCGTAAAGACGTACTTGCCAAATGTTATGGCGGTGACGTGTCGCGTAAGAAAAAACTACTGTCAAAGCAAAAAGAAGGTAAAAAACGCATGAAGCAAGTGGGACGTGTTGAGATTCCACAAGAAGCGTTTTTGGCGGTATTAAAAGTGGATAACCAGTCGTAGAGGCAAGTATGGATTTTGATTTTAATTTGATTCTTGTCCCTGCGACCTTGATTTTGGGCGCTATTTGGCTACTGGATAAATTGTTACTAAAGCAAAAGCAAAGCAAAGGATTGGAAAAATCGACTGCGCCGGTGCGATGGGCGTATGATTTTTTTCCGATTTTAGCGATTGTGCTTGTAGTGCGCTCGTTTTTGATTGAGCCATTTAATATCCCATCATCATCCATGGTGCCAACCCTGTATACGGGTGACTTTATTGCGGTTAACAAATACGCGTATGGTATCCGTTTGCCACTGGTGAATACCAAGGTGCTTGATTTGGGCGCGCCACAGCATGGTGATGTGGTAGTATTTCGCTATCCTGAGAACCCAAAAATTTATTATATCAAGCGGGTGATTGGCGTGGGTGGAGATACGGTGAGTTTTAACAACGGGCAGTTAAGCGTCAATGGCAAAGCGATTGCCACCACGCCAGCAAACTTTACCCCTGACCCTAAGATGACAGCGCAGCTATATCCGCCAGGTAAAACCGAGACCGGTGAGGTTGTGACAGCTGAGCAAGCAGCGCAACTGGGCAATCAAGAAGAACAAACAGCCCAGTATGTGCAAGAATCGCCCAGCAGTAATCATCAACATTTGGTGCGCTATTTGGGTGACAAAAATTGGTTTCAATATGCCAGCTTTTTGCAGCAAGCCTCACCTCAATTGATGGCGAGCCAAGGTCAACAATGGCAACTAACAGTGCCTAAAGGACAGTATTTTGTGATGGGCGATAACCGTGATCGCAGTGCTGATGGTCGTTTTTGGGGGTTTGTACCTGATGAGAACCTAGCGGGTAAAGCCGTGTATGTGTGGACGCACAAAGCCAGTGGATTAAGTCTACCCACCTTTAATCGCAATGGCGCAATACACTAACCACTTACTTTAAAAAATTGGATATCAAAGCCTTTGTTGTTGAGAATATTTAATTAACTAAAGCTTACATTAACCTATCTTGAGCGATGGTAAAAGGAGAATACGGCATGAACCTACCAAGTCATCAGCGCGGCGCCAGCGTCACGGGTATCGTGATTATGATTGTACTCATCGTCGTGTGTGCCAAACTCGGTTTAGCCATTATCCCTGCCCAAGTCGGTCACTACCAACTCAAAAAATCGTTGGCTTTTGAACTCAAAAAGTCCAATGACAACAAAGAAAGTGTCAAAGATTTTTTAGGTAACGTCAATTCCCAATGGAATATTAACGGTGCGAGCCAAAAGGCAGAGGACGTCGTGGAAGTGGTGGATAATACGCCAGGTGCGATGTCAGTGAAACTGACATACGATGAAGCAAACAACTTTTTTGGTAACGTCGACATCGTCAATCGCTTTGAAGATACCATTAGCGCAGAAGATGCCAAAGTCGCCAAGCAATAGTTATTAGTTATTGAGCTTATAGCCCCAATCTTAAGTAAGTGATGGCCATGTGATGATTTAAATGGCGAATACTTTTCTAACAATTTGAAGCAGATGAATTTACCAATCCCTATCCCTACCTTTAATCTCAAAAAACTACCGCCACAAGTGCGTCAATTAACCGCACTGTTTTATCAAATGGGTTATCAGTTTGATAATGTAAATTTACCCATTATGGCACTCATGCATCGCTCATTTGATAGCGAACACAATTATGAGCGATTAGAGTTCTTGGGAGATGCATTGCTCGGTGTGATCATCGCAGAAGCCTTATTTTTGCGCTATCCCGACTATAATGAAGGTCGGCTCAGTCGCTTACGTGCGTCGCTTGTGCGCGAAGAAACCTTGGTGATTATTGCAAAGCAGCTCAATTTGTCAGATTATTTGATTTTAGGGGTGGGCGAGCGTAAAGGCGGTGGTCGTCAGCGCGCCTCAATCTTGGCAGATAGCGTTGAAGCCTTGATTGGCGCTATTTATCTTGATAGTCAAAATTTTGATACGGTTAAAGCTTGTGTACTGACATGGTTTGAAGATTTGTTCGAAAAAGTGAAAGAACAAAAAGTGCTAAAAGATGCCAAAAGCCGTTTACAAGAGCTGTTGCAAGCACACCAACTTGCGCTGCCACGCTATGAAGTGACCGAAACCATTGGCAATGCACCCAATCAAATTTTTGTGGTCAGCTGCCAAGTCGAAATTATTTTTGACAATAAAACCGCCAAACCCATAGCGCCAACCCAAGCGTCAGTCACAGCCCAAGGTGAAAGTCGCCGTATTGCCGAGCAGCGCTGTGCCGAAGCCATGCTGACTAAAATCAGTGATTTGCTACCTCCGCTGCGCTAATTTGCCAACCTGCTATACTGTCAACACCCAAATTTGATGAAATGCTTACTGAAATTTGCTCAAAACTCTTCTACAATAATTTGTACCCTTTAAACCAATGTTGAGATCCCACTTTATGTCTAACCAAGCAGATGCTACCCAACAAACAACCACTGACCCAGCTGTCGACAATCCATCAGCGGACAACAACCAGGATGTTATCAGTCAATTTTTCAGTGGGCAAAGTGATTCAGCGCCCGCGCGTGCGGTGGATTTTCGCACGGGGTATGTAGCCATTGTTGGACGTCCAAACGTGGGTAAATCAACGTTAATGAATCATGTGTTGGGTCAAAAATTGTCGATTACCTCGCGAAAACCTCAAACTACCCGCCATCGCATTATGGGAATTTTGACCAACGAGCAACTACAAGCAATTTTTGTTGATACCCCAGGTATCCATAGCCGCGAAGTGCGCGCTATCAATGAGCGTATGAATAAAGCAGCAACCTCGGCTTTGGCAGACGTTGATGCGGTATTGTTTGTGATTGATAGCCTAAAATGGGTGGAAGATGATGAGCTGGTGTTTGCTAAAGTGCAAAATTTGGGTGTCCCTGTGATTGCAGTGGTTAATAAAAGCGACACCATTAAGGACGAAGCTCAGCTGTTCGCGCTACTACAAAAACTGCATGACACCCAAGTATTTAGCGATATCGTGCCCGTATCTGCATTACGTGCGCATAACTTAGATGAGCTAGTACGAGTCATCGGTAAGCATTTACCGATTGCAGCGCCAATCTATGATGCAGAGCAGGTCACTGACCGTTCGGAGCGCTTTTTAGCCAGTGAAATCATTCGTGAAAAAGTGATGCGGGCATCAGGCGATGAGATTCCTTATGATTTAACGGTACAAATTGATACCTTCAAGGATGAGCCCGCGCATCAAGACCCAAAAACAGGCAAATGGCGTAAAGCTGTAACCTTTATCGATGCCACGATTTTTGTCGAGCGTCAAGGTCAAAAAGTGATTGTCATCGGTGATAAAGGCGAAAAAATCAAACAAATCGGCATCGAAGCGCGCCAAGACATGGAAAAAATGTTTGATAAAAAAGTGATGCTGACGCTGTGGGTCAAAGTCAAAAAAGGCTGGTCAGATGATGAGCGTGCGCTAACGAGCTTGGGCTACTAAGCAATAAGGCAACTAAGAAATAAGGCAAATAAGCTACTATGCGCAATCAACTGCTAACAGGTTATATTCTGCACCAGAAGCCGTATGGTGAAAGCCGTAGTTTGGTTTACCTGTTTAGTGAAGAATGGGGCGTAGTACATGGTATCGGTAAAAAAAACTTACCGCTATTTGTCGCCATACAATTTTTTGGCAATGGTAAAAACAGCCTAAAAACCTTTAGTCAAAGCCAAATTTTGCAAAATCACATTACCCTCACAGGACAAAGCCTGTATGCAGGCATGTATCTTAACGAGATTCTGCAAAAACTATTGCCTGTTGAAGAGCCGTTTGCTGAGATATGGCAAGCATATCAGCAGTGCGTTGCAAACATGGCAACGTTGTTTGTCGACCCAGCGCAATCGCCATATGATATGACCCGTTTAAAGTGGTATTTAAGACGCTTTGAAAATGTATTGTTTGAACAATTAGGCTATGGGTTCGATTTTGCTAAAGATGCGTTGGGGGATTTAATAGTCCCATCGCAGCGTTATCAATACCAGCTACAGCAAGGATTTATGCCAGTTTTACCCTTGGATAAACCGGACATAGCATTAACAGGTGAGCAGCTGCTAACTTGGTATCAATGTTTGCAAGATGAAACGCGCTTTAACCAAATGATGCAACAAGATTTTGATTTAGCCAAACAATTGGTCAATAGCATCAGTGTCATGCACCGCCATTTGATGGATAATTTACTCAATTATCAAACCTTGCAAAGCCGAGAACTTTGGCAGCAGCTTACCCAATATCAATAAGCTTACTCAGTATCAATCATAGACAAAATAGGGAATGTCATGACCAGCAATCAACCCTTACTCGGTGTGAATATCGACCATATTGCAACCTTGCGTCAAGCGCGCGGCGTGGCGTATCCCGATCCTGTAACAGGAGCGTTAATTTGTGAGCAGGCGGGGGCGGATGGTATTACGCTGCATTTGCGTGAAGATCGTCGTCATATTCAAGATGATGATGTTTATCGGCTTGCCAAAGTCATAACGACTCGTATGAACCTTGAAATGGCAGTCACTGACGAGATGGTTGCGATAGCCTGTGATGTTAAGCCAGCTTGGGTGTGCTTTGTCCCTGAAAAACGCCAAGAACTGACCACCGAAGGCGGGCTTGATGTGATTGGTAATCAGGACAAAATAGCCAGTGCGATTCAACAGTTACATCAGGTCGGCACTCAAGTATCACTATTCATTGATCCAGAGTTGGCACAAATTGATAAAAGCATTGCGCTCGGGGCAGATGCCATTGAACTACACACAGGCGCTTATGCTGACTATTGTTTGCAACATGACCAAGTTAAAATTAGCCATGAAATCACCCGTATCAAAACAGCCGTGACTCATGCCCACGAGGCAAAAGCAAGTTTACTGGTCAATGCAGGGCACGGTCTTACCCGTGACAACGTTGCACCCATTGCTGATATTGATGGCATCCATGAACTAAACATCGGTCATGCCATTATTGCAGACAGTGTGTTTATGGGACTTAGCGAAGCGGTGAGCGCAATGAGAAAAGCATTTACAGCAAAAGCCTAGCTATTAGGGGCAATTAAATTGTTCAACTGAGTAGGGCTTATATTTAATAATGCCTGTTTTACTAAAACTTACCTTTAGTCGATTATCGACCTTACCATCTAAAGGGCAGTATTGAATATTACCCATATAACCAATGGGTCTAGCGTTTTCTGGCTTAAAAATAATATAGTTGTTATTCAGCGAGATATTTGCCGTCAGCACACCCCAAGACAAGTCTAACGTAAGCTGATGATTGAGTTTGTCTACCGTTGCCTCATAGCTGTTATTGTTGTTTTTATCGATAAAGCTAATCAGCTGATGACCGCCAGTTGTCACGCAAGCCAAGTTATCATTGGCGACACAGGCTATCACAGGGTTTTGATAAATCAACGCCTCTTGTTTTGCGCTGCTTAAAAAATTCATTAAGCTTGAAGCGGTGCTTTTTGCTTCCATTTGCTTTAAGCTGTTGGTAATAGTAATCGAAGCCATCGCTACGATGATAGATAAAACAGCCACAACGACAACTGTTTCAATCAAAGTAAACCCCTGTCTTTTTATTGAGAACACGTTGGTTTTTGCATTATTCATTCTATTCATTCATTCTATTAAAGCTACCGTTAAGTGATGATGGGATAACACAATAAAAGACTTTAGTTCATTATTATATAGAGTTCAAAAGAATTAACAAACAAATATTGAACTATAAGGTAAGGCTGGTGGCTAGAAAGTGAATGAAAGCGACTAAAAGACTGAAGTTATCAGGGAATGGAATGTCTATTCTACATAGTAAGGTTTTCACAGGCTAAGATGGATTTAAATGTTCAAATACCTATTGTTACTGGTTCTAAAACATTATTAAGAAAAAAATGTTGTGACTGTAACGTAAATGTCTCCTTTATTTAGTAAGTGAATGTCACTAGAATGTATCATTTAGTGACAGTATGAATTTAAGATATGGTAAATTTAAATAGACTGTATTAAAATCATTCTCAAGATAAGTGCATAGTTCTGATGTGTAATGTCGAATCATGATGGTTGTTGAATTTTTAGTATCGGGCGTAAGTGATTAGCTTGGCTACTAAAAAATAAAAATATAACATATTGTGATGTTCGTGTAATATTGTGTAGCAATGTAAAAAAAAGAGTTGTAAACACAATTTTTAGGCGTTAAGCTATATTTAACAAGTTCATAAATTACATGTGTTATTTTGTGAATTAACTGTCAGGTTATTTTAATTTAAAATTAGCCAATCCTTTGGAGGACTTCTATGAAGCTAAATAAAATCGCTCTAGCAGTTGTTGCTGCAGCTGTTATGCCAGTAGCCGCTAACGCAGGCGTTACTGTTACACCTTTACTACTAGGTTATCACTATGTAGATGGTATTGGTGATACTGAAGATAAACAAGGCGAACAATTCTTTGGTGCTCACCAAGATAACGACTTATACACTGGTGCAGGTATTGGTATCGAATTGACACCAACTATCGCGCTTGAATTAGAATACGGTGAAACTGATTCTGATGTATTGACTGGCAATGGTAATACAGTTAATGGATGGGATTTTGAACAAAAATCATACTCAGGTAACTTTACTATCGGTACAGAAACCTTTAGTGGCTATACTAACAGCCCGTTCAAGCCATATGTGTTAATTGGTGCAGGTCAATCTAAAACTTCTTTAGTTAATGGTGACAACAAATATACTTCTAAAGATACAATTGGTAACCTAGGTCTTGGTGCTTACTACCGTATCAATGATGCATTAAGCTTACGTGGTGAAGGTCGTGCGATTTATAACTTCGATAACGATTGGTGGGAAGGTCTAGCATTAGCAGGTCTTAACGTGGTTTTAGGTGGTCACTTGGCACCAGCAGCGCCAGTAGTTGAGCCTACTCCAGTTGAGCCTGCACCAATTGTTTTGACTGATGGTGATGACGACCAAGATGGCGTATTAAATAGCGTTGACAAATGCCCAGGTACCCCATTAAACGTTGTTGTAGATGCTGATGGTTGCCCACGTGAAATCCCAACTGATGAAGCATTACGTATGGAATTGCGTGTATTCTTTGACAATGACAAAACTGTCATCAAAGATCAGTACAAACCAGAAATCCAAAAAGTTGCTGAAAAAATGAGTGAATATCCAAACTCAACAGCTTCAATTGAAGGTCACGCTTCAAAAACTGGTCCATCTGCGCGTTACAACCAACGTTTGTCTGAAGCACGTGCAAATGCGGTTAAATCAATGTTAGTTAACCAATTTGGTGTTGCACCACAACGTATTAGCACAGTGGGTTACGGTTATGACCGCCCAATCGCAGACAATAACACTGCTGAAGGTCGTGCAATGAACCGTCGTGTATATGCTATCATCACTGGTAACAAATCTGGCACAACTGTTCAAACTAAAGACATGAACGTACAGTAATTAGCTATTAAATAAAAAAAGCTACCCTCGTTGGTAGCTTTTTTTATTTTTATTATCAGCTATAAACTCAACTTAGATAAATTTAATCTATTTTTAATGATAAGATGTTATACTACCGCGTGTTTTAATTTCCCTTCCTAGCCGAATTTTCAAGAGCTATTTTTTTATGTCAGATTCAATCAAAAATCTTCGCAATATTGCGATTATTGCCCACGTTGACCATGGTAAAACTACTCTAGTCGATAAACTGTTACAACAATCAGGTACTTTTGGTGAGCGTGCCGCAGAAGTTGAACGCGTCATGGACTCTAACGCATTAGAGCAAGAGCGTGGTATTACCATTTTAGCCAAAAATACGGCGATCAAATGGACCAATCCTAAAGACGGCGTTGAATACCGTATTAACATCGTCGACACCCCCGGTCACGCCGATTTTGGTGGTGAAGTTGAACGGGTAATGTCGATGGTTGACTGTGTGTTGTTGTTAGTTGATGCCGTTGATGGTCCTATGCCACAAACCCGTTTTGTGACCTCAAAAGCATTTGCCCGTGGCTTAAAGCCAATCGTGGTGATTAATAAAATTGACAAACCAAGCGCCCGTCCAGACTGGGTCATGGATCAGGTGTTTGATTTGTTTGATAATTTGGGTGCGACAGATGAGCAGCTAGATTTTCCAATCGTTTATACCTCTGCCATGAATGGTATTGCAGGGTTATCGCCTGACGAGCTTGCAGAAGATATGCAGCCATTGTTTGAAACCATCGTTAATGTTGTTGAGCCACCACAGGTGGATACGGAAGGTCCATTCCGTATGCAGATTTCAAGCCTTGATTATGATAACTTCAAAGGTTTGATTGGTATCGGTCGTATACAACGTGGTTCAGTTAAAACCAACACACCTGTAACGATTGTTGATAAAGAAGGTAATAAACGCAACGGCCGTATCCTACAAATCATGGGTTACCATGGTCTTGATCGTATCGAAGTACCTATGGCGCAGGCCGGTGATATCGTCTGTATCACGGGTATCGATGCGTTAAATATTTCTGATACTATCTGTGATCCACAAAACGTAGAAGCCTTACCAGCGCTAAGTGTCGATGAGCCAACCGTATCGATGACTTTCCAAGTGAACAACTCACCATTCGCGGGTAAAGAAGGTAAATTCGTGACGTCACGCAATATTCGTGAGCGTCTAGAACGTGAGTTAATTCATAACGTGGCACTTCGCGTAGAAGATACCGACAGTCCTGATAAATTTAAAGTCTCAGGTCGTGGGGAACTTCACTTATCTGTATTGATTGAGAATATGCGCCGTGAAGGTTTTGAGCTGGGTGTGTCACGTCCAGAAGTAATTGTTCGTGAAATCGAGGGTGAGAAACAAGAGCCGTTTGAAAATGTGATTTTTGACGTTGAAGAACAGCACCAAGGTGCGGTAATGGAGCAAATGGGCTACCGTAAAGGCGAATTGACCAATATGGAAGTTGACGGCAAAGGTCGTATCCGTATTGAAGCGGTAGTACCGTCACGTGGTTTAATCGGTTTTCGCTCTGAGTTCTTAACCATTACCTCAGGTACCGGTATCATGACCTCAAGTTTCTCACATTATGGTCCTGTCAAAACAGGCGATGTGGCAAAACGCCAAAATGGGGTGTTGATTTCTATGGTGAATGGTACTGTATTGGGCTATGCGCTATTTAACCTTCAAGAACGTGGTCGTATGTTTGTATCACCACAAACTGAAGTGTATGAAGGTATGATTGTCGGTCAAAACTCACGTAGCGATGACATGGTAGTTAATCCAACCAAAGCAAAACAGTTGACGAACGTGCGCGCCAGTGGTACCGATGATGCGATTATTTTAACGCCGCCAATCATTTTTACCCTTGAACAAGCGCTTGAATTTATTGAAGATGATGAGCTGGTTGAAGTGACACCAAAATCAATTCGTCTACGCAAAAAATACTTGACTGAGAATGAACGTAAACGTAACGGTCGTAAATAATAGCGAATCTACGCGATAAAAATTTTGAGAAAGCCTAACATTTATTTACAAAAAGCTTGTACCTGTTACAAGCTTTTTTAATTTAATCTACACACTGGCAAAGCAAAGGTTTAAAATTTTACACAATTCCTTATGATGATAAGGGATTTTAGTCAACGATTGTAGCAATTATTTTGAAAGTAGGAGAAGTTATATGAGTATGATGTCAGAATTTAAAGAGTTTGCCCTCAAAGGCAATGTGATGGATTTGGCAGTGGGTGTCATCATCGGCGGCGCATTTGGTAAAATCACCACGTCGTTGGTAGAAGATATTATTATGCCGATTATCTCTGCGATTATGGGCGGCAGAATCGACTTTACCAATATGTTTGTGGTGTTAGGTGATGTACCTGCAGGCACCGCTATGACGTATGATGCGCTCAAAAAAGCGGGTGTGCCTGTATTTGCATATGGTAATTTTGTCACCATCTTAATCAACTTTATTATTTTGGCATTTATCATTTTTATGTTGGTGAAAGCTATGAACCGCCTACGCCGTCAAAGCGAAGCACAAGAAGCGGCTGCACCAGAACCTTCAGAAGAAGTACTATTGCTGCGTGAAATCAGCAGTAAATTAAGCAAATAACGGTTTGTAAAAAAGCTGATAGATTAAAATTTCAGTCCATGTTATTTATAAATGAAAAAAAGCCTCCATGATAACTGGGGGCTTTTTATTGATTGCTAGTCAATCTACATTTTTTATCTATAGATATTCATCAGCTAACGACAGTAAGGCAAGTTATGACAAAGCAGGTAATCGTGCTTGGTGCAGGGGTGGTGGGTGTCACCACTGCTTGGCAGCTTCGACAAGCAGGGTTTGAGGTAACGGTAATCGAGCGCGAAAGTAGCGCGGCATTGTCAACATCGTTTGCCAATGGTGGGCAAATATCTGTGTCACATGCCACGCCTTGGGCAAATCCTGATACACCCTATAAAGCGCTAAAATGGTTATTGCGAGAAGATGCGCCATTGTTGTTTCGCTGGCGTCGGTTGTTGGGTTTGCCGGGCAATGCGGGACAAGATACAGCCCCTGATATGGCGCTGTGGCGATGGGGTTGGCAATTTTTGCAGCAGTGCAATGTGAAAAGTGCCGATGCTAATTTGGTGCAAATGGTCAATTTAGGATTATACTCTCGGCAAGTACTCGGCGAAGTCAGGGCGCAAACGGGCATTGATTATGACTGTCTGACACGCGGTATTATGCATTTTTATACCGATCATGCTGAGTTTCAAGCAGCGATAGCACCCACTAAGCGGATGCAGCAATTGGGTTGTGATCGGCAAGTAATTAGTGTGGATAAAGCGATAGAATTAGAGCCTGCGTTAACTGGTATTGGCAAAGAATTGGTTGGGGCGACTTATACGGCACTTGATGAATCAGGGGATGCGCAAAAATTCACCCATCGCTTGGCCGCACTTTGTCAACAGCAAGGGGTAACATTTTTATTTAATACTGCCATCAAACGACTTATTTATCATAACCAACACATTGACGGTGTGGAAGTAATATCCGTTGATAGCAGAGATAATACCGCTTTGCCAGCGCAGTCACAGATACTATCTGCGGATGCGTATGTACTGGCGTTAGGGAGTTATAGTCCTGCCTTAGTCAAAGCATTAGGTATCAATCTACCCATCTATCCTGCCAAAGGCTATTCAGCCACGTACCCCGTAGTGCGACCCGATGAGACACCTTATGTGAGCTTGATTGATGATGAGTTTAAACTGGTGTACTCGCGCTTAGGCGATCGCTTGCGAGTAGCAGGAACGGCTGAATTTAACGGTTTTAACCTTGAGCTTAATCCCGTTCGTTGCCAAGCGATTACGCGGCGGGTGAGAGAGGTGTTTGGGGATGCGGTAGATTTGACTCAGCCAAATTATTGGACAGGGCTGCGACCGATGACACCGTCAAATGTGCCGATTATCGGTCGCGCGGTTAATCGCCAAGGACTTATTGATAATTTGTATCTCAACACCGGACATGGCACTTTGGGCTGGACGCACTCGAATGGCTCAGCAAAAGCGATTGCTGATATCATGCAAGGGCGTCAGCTACAAGTAAATTTTAACTTTGTGGGCTTGCAGGATTAAGGGATTGGGTTGGAATACTGGCAGATTTTGGAAAGGTCACAGTAAAGGTCGAGCCTTTGCCAACTATGGATGTGATATCCAAGGTGGCATGGTGCTGATACAAGACATGCTTGACAATTGCTAGCCCCAAACCGGTACCCCCTGTGTCACGGCTTCGACCCGTGTCCACGCGGTAAAAACGCTCGGTTAAGCGCTGAATATGGCGCTGCTCGATACCAATGCCATTGTCGGTCACGCTAAAACATACCCCCGCGTCACACTCATGCCAGCTAATACTAATCTCCCCACCTTTTGGGGTGTATTTCATGGCATTGGTAATCAAGTTACTGAGCGCACTTCGCAGATAATCTTCATAGCCCAAAATATGTAACGTGCTGTCGATGTGCAAATGAATCATATGGTCGTATGACTTGTTGTACATCTGCGCATCGTCAAACAATTGCATCAGCATTTTGGGAATGTCAATGTCTTTGGGCTCAGTGGGCTTTTCATCGTTCTCTAGTCGAGATAATAACAGTAAGTCATTAATGATGTTATTCATGCGCTGACTTTGCTGCATCATCTGAGTAAACGCGCGAGCAATACGCGGATCTAAATCGGGCTGTTCACTCAAAGTCTCCACATACCCCATGATGACGGTAAGCGGCGTGCGCAGTTCATGCGAAACATTTGCCACAAAGTCTTTTCGCATCTGTTCTAAATGCTGAAAACGGGTGACATCATAAATCAGCAGTAATTTTTCTTGCCCAAATTTGGTAATCTTGCACTGCACATAGCGCTCGATATTAGACGGGTTATGGATACGCACACCATCTGGATAGTCTTCAATGTGGTGATAATATTGATGAAAAAGCGGGTTGCGAATAATGGTCAACATATTGCGACCTTGGTCGGGCGCTTTAAATTGAAAAAGCCGCTCGGCAGAGTTGTTCCACCATTCGATACAGTCGTTTTTGTCAATCAGAATAATCGAGTCTTGCAATGCGCTTAGCGAGTCACGCACTTTTTGCACCAGCGAAACGGTTTGCTGATGCGCCAATTTCTCTTGGCGATTGACTTGGTAGATATTGCTGGCAACGACACTAAGGTTGGACTCAAAGGCAGGCGGCGGCTCATCGGGGTTTTTGTTGTACCATGCTTTAAAGCGTTGTATCGACCATAAAAAATATAGCTGATACAGGCAAAGCCCTATCGCCAGTCCCCAACCCCAAAACCCTAATAGCCCGCCAATCAACAGCCCGGCAACCCCAACTGTCACCACGGGTAAAATGCTCGACCACATATTAATTTTTCTAGCATCCATTGAGAAAGCTTACTATAGCGAAGTTGGGATAAGTTGGCAAAAATTTCAATGCGATTAATCAGGGTATTTTAGTCGATTTTATTAGAAAAACGATAGCCTGTGCCACGTACAGTTTGAATATAGTCCGCAAACCCAAATGGCTCAAGCACTTTACGCAGGCGGCGGATATGCACGTCAATGGTACGATCTTCGACATACACATTGCCACCCCACACTTGATCGAGTAGCTGGGTACGGGTATAAGCCCGCTCGGGATGACTCATAAAAAAAGCAAGTAGCCGATACTCTGTCGGTCCGATATCTACCGCTTTGTTATTGGCACTCACGCGCTGACTGGCAGGGTCTAGCGACAAGCCGCCCACATCAATGGGTTTTTCGCCTGACAATGCGCTACTACGGCGCAATACCGCTTTGATACGGGAAACCAATTCACGGGTGGAAAACGGCTTGGTGATATAGTCATCTGCCCCAGCGTCAAGTCCTTGAACTTTGTTGTCTTCTTCGCCTTTGGCGGTGAGCATGATGATAGGAATTTCAGAGAGCATTTCATCTTTTTTCAGGCGGCGGCATAAATCAATGCCTGATAGCCCATTGGGTAGCATCCAGTCTAATAAGATGAGGTTAGGACGATGATCGACCACCAAATGATGGGCTTGAGAGACTTCTGAGGCTTGCAAACAATCAAATCCTGCCATCTCTAGTGTGGTCACGATCATTTCTCGAATGGCAGGCTCATCTTCCACTACCAAAATAGTTTCATTTTTCATAAATTTCTCAAGCGATAAAAATAGGCAACTGTCTGTCAAAATAATTTTATGACAACAATATTACAATGCCCATATTACAACTTCAGAATATGACAAAAAAATGACAATGATAAGCTTTTATGGCTTTTATTTGTGGTGTTGTAAAAAATTCGGCGTTTGACTTAATTTTTATTAATCAACACAGGTCGCATCACAGTTCAAAAATAAAATTTATCGGACCATCATTGCAACTGCTAACTTGCATATCTGCGCCAAATTCGCCTGTTTGCACGGCTGCATATTGCGTCTTGGCATACGCGACTATCTGGGCAAACAAAGCTTTGGCAGTGTCGGGCGCCATCGCGGGCTTAAAATCAGGACGTCTACCCGATTGGGTATTGGCAAGGAGGGTAAACTGCGACACTAACAGTAAACCGCCATTAACCTGTTGCACGTTTTTATCCATTTTGCCTAGCTCATTTTCAAATACGCGATAGGTGAGGATTTTATCAATCATTTTTTGCCCCATCGCAAGCGTATCATCATGCCCAAGTCCAAGGTAGACAAGTACGCCATGGGCAATCTCGCCGACGATTTGTTGTGGGTGAGGCGCTTGGTTAACTGCTACTTTGGCAAATTTCACCCGTTGTAGTACTGCTTTCATGATTTTTCCTATCCGTCAGTTTGAGCGTAAGCGGCTTAACTTAACAGCTAGCTTGTCGCTTAACTCGTAGCCCAGTGTTTAGTATACCGTGATTCTAAGGGGGATTTTGATTATAATAAGCCAACTTTAAAATGCCAATCTCGAGTAACTTATGACCTTGTTTACGACGTTACAATCGCTTGTCCCACAACAAAAAATCAGTGAAATCGCAGGTCGTCTTGCCCAAAGCCGTCATCCGATGGTGAAAAAAACCTTTATTCGTACCTTTGCTTCGGTGTATGGCATCAAGCTAGAGGAATATGCGCGCGGTAGTTTTTCTCAGTATGACAGTTTTAATGATTTTTTTACCCGTGAGCTCAAAGATGGCGCGCGCAAGATTGATGATGACCCAGATGCGCTGATCTGTCCTGCAGATGGCATGATATCGCAATTGGGGCAAATCGATAAAGACCAAATCCTGCAAGCCAAAGGCAAATCGTATGAAGTTGGGCAATTGCTCGCGGATTATGAACTTGGCAAAGCCATGCAAGAGGGAAGTTTTGTCACCGTGTATTTGGCACCAACCAATTATCACCGCGTGCATATGCCATTTGACGGTACTTTGGTAGAAACCATCTATGTGCCAGGACAGCTATTCTCGGTCAATAACGAGACCGCTGAAAATATTACCGATTTGTTTGCCCGTAACGAGCGCTGCGTGTGTGTGTTTGATACCGAATTTGGTAAAGCTTGTGTTGTGCTAGTCGGGGCGATGATTGTAGCAGGGATTGAAACAGTTGCCACAGGCAAAATCAAACGTAGCGATCGCGTGCAGCGTCAAACTCATCAGATGACGTTGAAAAAAGGCGATGAGCTTGGGCGGTTTTATTTGGGCTCAACGGCGATTGTGATATTACCCAAATCAGCGGGCATGGCTTGGGGCGCAGGTCTTTATAATTCAGTGCCAGTGACAATGGGTCAACGTCTCGGTACTTTTTTGCAGTAAGCTGTCAAGGTATTCGCTAAAAAAAGGTAGCAAAGGCTGCCTTTTTTATGCTGTGTTTTAGCCAATCTACATGGTTGATTGCTCACATAAACTAAACGATAACGAAAAATATTTTAGGAAAATTTGTTTATAATAGCCGATTCATGATTTTTACCTGCTTTTTTATTTAGACGCGCTTTTTTATTTAAATTGATCACTATGAACCTACCGCAACCACAGCCATCGCACGACTTAGACTATCCGACAGTTTGGATTATGATTTTGGGGTTGATTATTGCTATCGGTCCGCTGTCGATTGATATGTATTTGCCGGCCTTGCCGAGTATGGCAAAAGATTTTGGCGTGGCAACGGCTTTTATGTCCAATTCGGTGCCTGCTTATTTTGTGGGCTTGGTGATCGGGCAGTTGTTTTATGGTCCGATTTCGGATCGGATTGGGCGCATCAAGCCATTGTATGTGGGCATGGTACTGTATGTGATTGCTTCGGTGATGTGCGCCACGACTACCAATGAATACGTGCTGTTTGTCTCACGAACGCTACAGGCGTTGGGCGCATGTGTGGGAACGGTGGTGTCGCGGGCGATGATTCGTGACCGCTTGCATCCCAAGCAAATGGCAAAAGCATTTTCGCTGATGGTCCTAGTGATGGGGATTGCGCCGATTTTGGCACCAAGCTTGGGGTCTTTGCTGTTAAAAGTCGCCAGTTGGCGGGTGATTTTTTGGTTTTTGGCAGGGTTTGGTATTTTAAATATCGTGCTGACCCGGCTGTTTTTGCATGAAACCTTGACCGATGAGTTTCGCAACAACCGTCCGATGAATGACGTGCTCATTCAATACTGGGATTTGCTCAAAGACACCCAGTTTAATTATCCTGCGATTGGCGCAGGGCTGCTCATGGGTTCGATGTTTGTGTATATCAGCGCGGCGCCTGAGCTAATTATGGAAGGGTATGGGGTCACGCCGCAGCATTTTAGTTGGATTTTCGGGATGAATGCGGCAGGTTTTATTGGGTTGACACAGGTCAACCAATGGCTGGTGAACCGTTATCGTCTAGTCAGCTTGCTGCGATTTGGGGCGGTGATACAAGTAGTCGCGGCGGCGTTTTTGATGCTGCTGGGTTTAGTCTTTGGCACGCAAGCTTGGCTGCCGTTGGTGCTTGCCAGTATTTTTTGTTGTATTGCAGGGTTAGGACTCACTCAGCCCAATTCAGGTGCCATTGCTTTGGCATTTCAAAAACGCCGCGCTGGCATGGCGAGTGCCTTGCAAGGCTCACTCAACTTTGTCGTCGGTATTTTTGGCGGATTGGTATTAAATATCCTGCCCTTCAATCCCGTTGCCAAACTGGGTATTACCATGTTTATGCTCATGACTATCGGCGCATTTTTGGTATTTCAAATCGACAAAAATCTCGATGTGGCGGATGTGGACTAAGGGTTAGTCAAACCGATACACATCCATACCCAAACTAAAATGGGCAAAACTTTCATGCACGATACTCATCTTTGTGCCGGCGCCTGCCGCAAAAAATAATGGCAATAAATGCTCAGGGGTGGGGTGATTGTGATGGGCAAATGGATGAGCCCGCCAATCTAAAGCCGTTGGCATATGTTGTTTGAGTTGATGAATCAACCAATATTTAAATTCACGTGCCTCAGCATCCACCTCACCGCTATCAAACTGCACCTGCGCCAAATTATGGGTGACACTGCCAGAGCCGATGATTAATACTTGCTCTGCCCGTAGCGGCGCCAATAAAGCCCCCAGCTGAAAACACGCATAACTATCAAAATGCTGCGGCAGCGAAAGCTGAACAATCGGCACATCTGCCTGCGGATACAAATGCACCAATGGCGACCATACCCCATGATCAAACGGACGCAGTCGATTGACCGACGTGCTAACGCCCAAAGCCTGCAACTGCTGTGCCAGCTGCTCAGCAATCTGGCTATCGCCTTTGACAGGATAATCGATTGTATACAGTTTCTTTTGAAAGCCGCTAAAATCATGCCAAGTAGCGGGCGCGGCATTGCCATTGATTTCTAGATGCTGGCTTTGCCAATGCGCAGAGATGATGATAATCAAGCGTGGTTTTGGCAGATTTTGCCCAAATTTATTCAGCGCTTGGGTAGTACGGTTGTTTTCGATGGCAATCGTCGGTGCCCCATGTGAGATAAACAAACTGGGCAAGGTATAAAGCTGGTACGGTGTTTTGGGTAAAAATGGCTGCAGGCTGATTGGTTGTTTTTCGGTTTTTTCCATCAATTTTCTTAAAGTTGCAGTGATAAATAGAAATGATAACGAATTAATAAGGATTAACTAAAAAGGATTAATAGTAAATAAGGGAAAAATTCGCAAAAACAAGCCATGTCAGCGATTTCATACATAATCATATATAACAGGTTAAATAAAAAACTTAAAAATAATCACCGCGATGATACGGATGATGATGGATAATGGTCATAGCGCGGTACAGCTGTTCCATCAGTAGCACACGCACGAGTGGATGCGGCAAGGTGAGATTGGACAGCGACCATTTGAATGTCGCGTGGGCTAATACCTCTTTTGAAATGCCATCAGCACCCCCAATCACAAACGCCATGTCATCACCCAGCTGCATGGCTTCGCCAACTTTAGCTGCTAACTCTTCGGTTGATAGATTCTTACCGCGGACGTCTAGGCAAATCAGTTGTTCGCGTTTGCCTGCTGAATTCTTGGCTTGGTGCGCTTGCAGAATTAACCCGCCTTCGGTGATGGCATATTTTTCAAGTTCGGCAGGCGAAGGGTTTTTGGTACGTTTGCAGGCGGGGATTTCAACGATTTCGGTGCTGAGCATGGGCTGAATACGTTTATAATAGTCGTCAAATCCCGTCTGCACCCAAGCTGGCATTTTTTGTCCAACGGCTAAAATTCTTGCTTTCATGGATTCCCCTCTGTTATTTTTTTGACCAATCTATGTCACTGTCTATGTCACTGTGGCGATTCACTGTCAGCCATTGAATATTCATTATCGAAGCCAACTATATTTTCGCTATCGAAGTCAGCTATATTAAAGCTTAATTAAAACTTAAATTAAAACTTAAAACGAACCATTTAAAAACCAACCATTTAAAACCGCTTGCAACGCACCCATATACAATGCAATAAAGCCTAAATCAACCTAAGCTGAGCTAAAGCCTGAATTAAAGCTAAGCTAAAGAACAAAATTTTAACATGATTTTATCGCTGTGATGGATAATACTTCCCCTAGCGTTTAATGAAGGTGATAAAATAATTTGCATGACAAAGTTTAAATGACAAATTTTAAATGATAAGAAAAGACGACAACAATATGAAAAATTGGCAAGACCCCAATGCCGCTGTTGAAGCAGCCAACTATGACAACCCGATTCCAAGCCGCGTACTGATTTTGCAAACCCTACTTGAGCGCGGACAAGCTACCCAACACGAGCTTGCGACGATTTTTGATTTAGATGATGACGAGTACGACGCACTGGGCAACCGCTTAAAAGCCATGCTGCGTGATGGACAGTTAAGCCGAGATGCCGACGGTGGCAATCCTTATATTTACCGCCCATTGACTGAGAACGATGCCGTGACAGGCGTAGTCGCTGCCCATGCCAAAGGCTTTGGCTTTGTCGTGCTTGAGGATATGCCGGATTTGTTTTTGAATGAAACCGAAATGCGCTGGGTATTTCATGGCGATAAAGTAAAAGCCATCGCTACTAGCACCGACAACCGTGGTCGTATGATGGGTCGTGTGCTGTCGGTGGTGTCCCATGCCCAGCTACAATATATTGGTAAACTTGCAAAAGATGACGATGGTTACTTTGTAGAACTCATTAGCCCAAACAATCATCAACCGATTACGGTGACGGAAGAAAACGTCGAAGCGCTACAACTTAAAATGGGTGACCCCGTCAAAGTCGATATCATTGACTATCCCACCCAACATGAATACGCGACGGGAAAAATTACTGAAAGCTTGGTCGATGATAACGAGCGTGAATTGATTATCAAAACCACGCTGCTAAATTACGATATTCCCCATGAGTTTAGCCCAAAAGTTATGCAGCAAGTCGATGCGTACAAAGAGCCGACGCAAAAAGACTATCAAGACCGTATCGACTTACGTGCGTTGCCGCTAGTCACCATTGATGGTGAAGACTCGCGCGACTTCGATGATGCCGTCTATGCCGAAAAACGTCGCGGCGGTGGCTATCGCTTGGTGGTCGCGATTGCCGATGTCAGTCATTATGTGACTGCCAACTCAGTACTTGACCAAGAAGCCTATGAGCGTGGTACGTCAGTGTACTTCCCGCATTTTGTGGTGCCGATGCTCCCTGAAAAACTCTCCAACGGTCTTTGCTCTTTAAACCCAGGTGTTGACCGCTTGTGTATGGTAGCTGACATCATACTATCGCGTAGCGGCAACGTGACCAGCTATGAGTTTTATCCAAGCGTGATGCACTCTCAAGCGCGATTGACTTATAACCAAGTCAATGATTATTTTGCCCAAGCGCAAGGGGAAACGCCCAAAGCTGAAGTGCCTGTCACTATCACCGGTAATAAAGCGGTCAAAAAATCGATTGATGTGCTGTATGATTTGTACAAAGTGCTATTGGTCAAACGCGAACAGCGCCATGCGATGGAGTTTGAAACCCAAGAGACTTATATCAAGTTTGATGAAGCCGGCAAAATCAGCGCCATTGTGGCACGGACGCGTGGTGACTCGCATAAGCTCATCGAAGAGATGATGCTATTGGCAAATACCTGCGCGGCTGAATTTTCGCTCAAGCATGAATTGCCGGTTTTGTATCGCAATCATGATACCCCAGAGGCAGAAAAAGCCGCTCGCGTCAGTGACTTTGTGAAGCATTTTGGTTTGTCATTTCCTGAAGAAAACCCGACACAGGCAGATTATCAGCGTATCATTGAGGCGACACGCGAGCGCCCTGATGCGATTAGTATCCATAGCGTGCTACTGCGCTCCATGCAGCAAGCCAACTATGCACCGACCAATATCGGACACTTTGGGCTGGCGTATGAGGAATACAGCCACTTTACCTCACCGATTCGCCGTTACCCCGACTTGATGCTACACCGTGCCATCAAAGCCAAAGTGACGGGCAAAAAGGCGCCGCTGCCAGATTGGTCTCTAGAAGATGCAGGTGAACAGACCTCAATGACAGAGCGCCGTGCCGATGAAGCCAGCCGTTTTGTTGAGCAGTGGCTCAAAGCCCATTATATGAAAGACCATATCGGTGAAGAATTTGATGCAGTGGTTACCACAGTGACCAATTTTGGCTTGTTCGTGACCCTCACCGATTTATTCATTGATGGCTTGATTCATATCTCGCATTTGGGCGAAGATTACTTTGTATATGATGACAAGGCGCAGCAGTTATTTGGTGAAAAATCAGGACTGGTGTTTGGACTTGGTGATAAAATCCGTGTTAAAGTCGCTGCCGTCAATATGGAGACCCAGCAGATTGATTTTGATTTGGTGGCACAGTTGGAAAAATCGTCATTTAATAATCGCGGTAAAGGCAAAAGTCGTGGTCAATCGCAAGCGGCATCCAATCCTAACGCTCAATCCAATCCCAACGCGCCATCTAAGCCAAATGAGAGCGCTAGGAAAGCAAAAAGCGCTAAAAATAAAAGTAACGCGCGCAACAAATCTCGTTAATGAAAAAAAGGGCAATACAATTTGCCCTTTTTTATCGTTCATACATATACCTGCTCAAACAAAAAACGTTTTTGACCACTTAATCTTAGCTATTTAATAATAGCGACTTAATATTAGCCACTTGATGCGCTTTAACCAGTCTTGCTTGGCGGTACTAGCAGCTAATACGCCAAGTTATTATTGCGTGGTTTTCTCTGCGCTTGCCAAGTTGTTGGATGAGGATTGGGCGGCTTGATTCAAATCTGTTGTTGCCTTATCAAGCACTTGTTTGGGCTGCTCGCCAATCGATGAGGTATCGTTTGATGCTATGGCTAAGGGCGCCGAGGCGGCACTACTATTGGCTTGATTGGATGCAATGACTTGCTGGGTACGATGTGATGATATTAGGTTAAAAATAGCGAGTGCGGTGATGCCTAATATCGCAAAAATAATGAGTAATTTTGGTTGCATGAGGATTTCCAGTGTAGCGTCAATTTGGCTAACCGACGTGTAAAGCCTGACGTCTAAAGTCTGTGGCTTAAAACGTCAAATCGGGTTTCGCTAGGACAAAAATTGACAGTCGTATCTATAAAAATTGCTAGGCTACCTTTGTGCAAAAATCATGCAAATTTAATCTGTTAATGTTTAATCTGGCAGCAGACTGACTTCAGCACTAATTGGTAAATGGTCAGAGAGATTGCACCAAGGTTGTCCCTTATGTACCCAAGCACGGTGTACTTGTAGGTTACGCACATAGATACGGTCAAGGCTTAATACCGGAAGCTTGGCAGGGAAGGTGGGCAGTAATTTGCCATGGTGGGTCAGCACGGCTTCTTGTAAATTAAGGTCACAGCCAAGCTTTTGACAGGATAATTTTTTCCAGTCATTGAAGTCGCCTGCCAATATCAGCGGCGTGGATTGGTCGATTTCATTATTGATATACTGGCTCATCACCTCATATTGTTTTTCACGGTCATTTTCCATCAGATTTAGATGCGCGCAAAGCACGATAATGGGCGTATGCCAGCCTATGGGCTGGATTTCGCAGTGCAATACACCACGCTGCTCAAGGCGGCTCACTGTGATATTGACATTGTGTTTGGGGTCGAGCGGATGGCGACTTAGCACCGCATTGCCATGATGACCGTGGTTATATTCGACGTTTTTGCCATAGCTGTTTTCAAGCTGTAGATACTCGCCAAACCATTCATGTTGGGACTGGTCGGGAAATTCATTGTATTTCACCACCCGTTTGAGATTTTGACCTTGGACTTCCTGCAAACAGATAATATCAGATTGCACTTGGTTAAGGGCAGCGGCGATGCCTTCCATTTTGACAAAACGATTGAGGGGTGACATACCTTTATGGATGTTATAACTGGTGATGATTAGGCTGTTTTTTGGTGTTTGGGCGCCTGATACTTCGTTAGATACTATTTCGTTAGATGCTACTTGCTTAGGTGTTATTTTTTTAGGTGTTAGTGAGCGCATAATAAAATCACAGTGGTAAACATGGCATTATTTTAACGTGAAATTGTACCGCTGGCTTGTTTTGACAAAAAATTGTCACAATATAATGGTTGTCGACATTTATGTCGCAAACCTATTTAGCAAAATGGGGTAGCTTTGCCAAGCGTTGCGGTTTTTATGCTAAAATTTTGGGCAGTGACGACTTTTACTCTCAATCATCAACGAGCGATAAAAAATTGGAAAACAGTATGACCAACGATGTAGAAAATCCGACAGAAAATTTGCACCTTGTTGAATTTAATCAATTAGCGCTTGAGCGACTCAAGACGGCAATCGATGAGGCGTTGGCGAATGGACATGCGTTTTTGACTATGCTCGATGATGAAGCTCGGCTCGATGACCTCGATAACAAAGCTGGGCAAGCCAATAGCCAAGTTAACGATGCACACCTCAGCAGCCAACAAGCGCTCAATGATATCATCGCTTTTGACCATGTGAATTTGGCATTAGACCGCAGTTGGGGCTTGCTATCGCACTTAAATAGCGTGATCAGTGATGAGCCAATCCGAGAACTGCATCATGCATTATTGCCCGCGCTTTCTGCCTATGGCACGGCGGTTGGTCAACATCTCCCGCTGTATCAACGCTATCAGCGTGTGGTGAGCGATGCGTCATTTTTTGCGCGTTTAGAGCCTGCGAGAAAACGCTCGTTGACATTGGCGCTACAAAGTTTTGAGTTATCCGGTGTGGGTTTGGGTGAGGCGCAAAAACAGCAATTTGCCACCCTTGCCAGTGAGTTATCTACGCTATCGGCTAAATTCTCCGATAACGTGCTCGATGCCACCCAAAGCTACTTTTTACCGTTAAGCGAATCGCAACTGGCAGGACTGCCCGAATCTGCGCTTGCCATGCTTGCAGATGCGGGCAGGCGATACACAGAAAAATTCCCTGAACAAGTATTGGCAACGCCTTATGTCGCGACACTTGATATCCCAGTCTATCTTGCGGTTATGACCTATGCCGATGACCGCGAGTTACGCGAAACCTTGTATCGTGCGTATGTCACTCGTGCCTCTGAATTGTCAGCGCAGCCAGAATTTAACAATGCCGATATCATGGCGGATATCTTGGCAAAACGCGCACAAAAAGCCCAATTATTGGGTTATGACAATTTTGCTGAGTTATCGCTTGCCACCAAAATGGCCGACAATGTCGACACTGTAGAGCAGTTTTTACGGGATTTGGCAGACAAAGCACGACCCTTTGCCATGCAGGATTTAAAACAACTGCAAGTTGAAGGTTTGGCGTTTGGCATCGGTGATGAGGGCGATGACGTGCGACCTTGGGATACGGCGTATCTGGCAGAAAAAGTTAAACAACGTCAATTTAATCTATCGCAAGAACAAGTCCGTCCGTACTTCCCAGTGCCGACAGTCATCGCAGGCTTATTTGAGATTGTGCAAAAACTGTATGGCATTCAGATTGAAGATAAAACTGCAAGCACACAGCGCTGGCATGATGACGTGCGTTTTTATCAAGTTTTTAATGAACACAAGCAGCTTATCGGTGGTTTTTATTTTGATTTATATGCCCGTCCTGGCAAACGCGGTGGCGCATGGATGAGCGGCTTTCAAGCGCGTTATCAACACGATGATAGCGGTTATCAGCAGTTACCTGTTTGTTTTATGGTGGCAAACTTTACCCCTGTGCCAACGGGTGCACAGCGCGGCAAACCCAGCTTATTAACCCATGATGAAGTGTTAACGCTCTTTCATGAGTTTGGACATGGGCTGCACCATCTGCTTACTGAAGTGAATGTGGGCGATGTGGCAGGCGTGAATGGCGTCGAGTGGGATGCAGTTGAGCTACCCAGTCAGTTTATGGAAAACTGGGCATGGCACCCTGAAGGGATTGAATTAATCAGCCGCCATGTCGATACCGGCGAAACACTGCCAGAGAGCATGCTACAAAGTATGCTCGCTGCCAAAAATTTCCAAAGCGGCATGCAAACCCTGCGCCAGCTAGAGTTTGCGCTATTTGATTTGTTATTGCATGCCAAAAACCCAGCCCCCGACTATCCCCAGTTATTGGCGTTACTCGATAGCGTGCGTGCCGATGTGTCGATTATGCCGACCGCCAGTTATAACCGTTTTGCCAATGGTTTTAGCCATATTTTCGCAGGCGGCTATGCGGCAGGGTATTATTCTTACAAATGGGCAGAACTGTTGTCAGCCGATGCGTTTAGCAAGTTTGAAGAGACCAGTATTTTTGATAAAAACGCTGGCAAATCTTTCCGTGATAACATTTTAGCCAAAGGTGGTAGCCAATCTGCAAAAGCCAACTTTGAGGCATTTCGCGGTCGTGAAGCCCGCATTGATGCGCTGTTACGTCACTCGGGATTTTTAACCAGCAGCTATGATGAACTGCTGAGCGATGACACCGATAACGCCAATACCCAAGCTTGGTAACACGGTTGTCAAAATACAGGCTAGTAAAAAGAAGAAACTATGAGATATCAATCCAATCGCCCCAAACGTCAATTTTTGGCAGGGGTGGCTTGTCCAAGCTGTAAAGCACTGGATAAAGTTGTTCAGATTCAGCTATATCAGCCCGAGTATGATGAGTATATCGAGTGTACGGCATGTGGCTATACCGAGCGTCGCCCAACACCTGATGAGATCGTTGACATTCAGCAATCCAATCATCAGGAAACTATTCATTATGGCGACGATGGCGCGGGTATTGTTAGGTTTAAATAAGCCAAATTTAAGCGGTTTGGGTAAATTTTGGCAAGGTTAACTATTTAAGTGCCCGTCATACAATTAGGATGGTCAAAGTATGGCGGTCAAAGTAGGTTTTAGTCTTAAACGTTGTTATTTTTGATTGCGGTTTGTTATAGTAACAAGCAAACGAATGTACACCATCATTTTCATGCCAGCATGGCATATACATCGCTAGCATGAAATCGTACAGACATCTGACCCGCCCGACATGGATAGGGATATTGACCCAACATGAAATTATTTAGCCTAAAAAAAGACAATGACTCTATAGCCCCGACTAGCGAAGATGCTCATTCATCATCACAGCTGGCTGAAAATCCAACGACAGGCGTGTCAGATAATTCGTTGCAGCTTGATACAACTAATCAGCCGCCGATGCAAGCGACTAACTACCCAGACACATCTTCAAACACATCCCCAGAAACGACAGCAATCAAAAATGCGTTTTCGTTAGATAGCATTGATTTGAACCAGTTAGAAGATGAATTACTTCATGGCAAAACGGACTATACGGCAGATAACACAAAAGCGGCTGATACTGTCGCGCCTAAAAAGCTGAGTTTTGATGATTTTGATTTGGATGGGCTACCCAGCGTTGTTGAACCCAACACCACTGTGACTATCGAAGACACTGCTAATACAGCGACAGTGTCACAGCCCGTACCGTCACAGACAACCGATAACGCGCTGATATTTGATATTGATAACCTACCGTTAGCAGCTAAGCCAAACCCAGACCTAAACCTAAGTCTAGAATCAGACCCCCATAGCGCGCAACCACAGCCCATCTCACCACAAAGTAGTGATGAAAATAGTGATAAAAAAATTATCGAGGCTATCGAGACTATCGAGACTATCGAAACGACGCCACCCATTGTGTTAACCAAAACAAAACCCGAAATTAAATCGGTTATCGACCAGACAGCAAACCCATTTTTAAGACCGCCAAGTCAACCACTAGCGAAACGGACGTTAAAAAACCGCAATCAACTTGGGTTGCTAGTGGGGGCAGGGTTGGTACTGGCTACCTTGGCATGGTTTTTTATGGGGGAGTCAAGCGAGCCCAACAAATCCACCGCGCAGTCACAGACGCAGACACAAGCACACGCAAAACCCAAAACTACAGCGCCTATAGTAAAACCACAAGCTAGCGCTAGCTTGCCTACCGCGTCAATCGTCGCAGCGGAGGCAACCACTAGCTCAGCCCATGCGACCGCAGCGCTACCGGCAATCACGCCAAAAGAAATTCTTACGCCGACACTGCCTGAAGATCCTGCGCTTGCCAAAGAAGAGCTGAGTCGATTGTCAGAGCAGAGCGCGCAGCTAAAAGAGCAAGAAACCATGATGCAAGACCAGCTGCGTATGATGAATGAGCTGAGTAGTAAAAAAGAAGAGCGTATCCAGCTGCTAGAACAGCAAGTTGCAAAGCTTGAGCAGCAAAAAGCCGCCAACAAATAACCACCAATAAACAACTGGAAAGCTAAGTAGTGCTGACCCAAGTCGATAAAAAAACCTTGTTTCAAGACCGCTATCAAGCGCTCATTATGCCCGTCCCAGTGTCAGGTGTTTTTCGTCATCGCACCTTACTTAAATACCAATCGCTGTATCCTGAGCATTACACCGTTTACAAGCAAGCCTGTGAGCGTTCGCAGCTGTTACTCGGTGATGTGTTACAGTTTACGCCGCAGCGTGATTTGGCGGGTATGGCAGTCGGTGGGGCGTTGTCAAAGCCACAGTTCATCGTGGATATGGCAATCACAGAATTTGCCGAAAATCCGCCGCATGTTGAGTATATCGTGTCAGCGTTACAAAAGTTAGAGAAAATTGTGTTTGATTGGGGACGGTATCAAGGTATTCGCCGTGTGGCGATATTGGCAAGTGATGAGCTCATTTTGCCAAAAGATAAAAGTTTTGATGAAGATATTTTGCCATTAATGGAAAAATACCTTCAACCTGTGAATAGTTTGAATTTGGTGGTTTATCGTTAGCTCTATTAGTTTAAATAGTTTTCAATGGTTAAGATTTTATCGAGGGCTACTCAGCGATTCATTGTCGCCATCGGTATATAGCAAGTAGTAAAATGTCAACGCGGTCAAAACCTTCTCATCATCGGGCATTTTTTCTAATTACTGTAATGATGTTTTCATAGCGTTTGCCAAAATTTATACCCAAAAAAACCGCTTTACCTGACGATAAAGCGGTTTTTAATTTTTGATAGCTACATTTTAATAAAATTATTCAGCCGCTGGCGTTTCAGTATCAGCAGGGGCAGTTGGCGCGATGGTTTGATCCACGCCTTTCATGGTAAGTTTAATACGTCCACGGTTGTCGATGTCTTGTACCAGTACATTCACCGTTTGCCCTTCTTTTAGCACATCATTCACATTCTCGATACGCGCATCAGAGATTTGTGAGATATGCACCAGACCGTCAGTGTTAGGTAATACATTGACAAACGCACCAAACTCAACAATACGAGCCACTTTACCTGTATAAGTCTTGCCGACTTCTACTTCTGCCGTAATCGCCTCAATTTTAGCAATCGCGGCTTTGGTCGCTGCTTTGTTTTCACCAAAGATACGAATGGTACCGTTGTCATCAATATCAATCACTGCGCCTGTTTCTTCAGTCAGTTGGCGAATAGTTGCACCACCTTTACCAATCACGTCACGAATTTTTTCAGGATCGATATCAATCACCGCAAAGTTTGGTGCATGGGCGTTGATTTCTTTACGGCTGGTTGAAATGACTTCATTCATCGCATTTAAAATATGGATACGACCCGCATGCGCTTGGTGTAGGGCTTTTTCCATAATCTCTGGGGTGATACCTTCAATTTTGATATCCATTTGTAACGCAGTCACGCCATTGGCAGAGCCCGCGACTTTAAAGTCCATATCACCTAGGTGGTCTTCATCACCCAAGATGTCAGATAAAACGGCAAAACGCTCGCCTTCTTTAACCAGACCCATTGCGATACCAGCAACGGGCGCTTTTAGTGGTACGCCGGCATCCATTAACGCCAGTGATGCGCCACAGACAGATGCCATTGATGATGAACCATTGGATTCGGTGATGTCAGATACGATACGAATCACGTATGGGAAACGGTCACTATCTGGCAGCATGGCTTGTACACCGCGGCGTGCTAGACGACCATGACCGATTTCACGGCGTTTTGGACCGCTGTCACGACCCGTTTCACCCACTGAGTAACTTGGGAAGTTATAATGCAGCATGAAGTGGTCTTGTTTGGTGCCCGCAAGGGTATCAATCATGTTCACATCACGGCTGTTGCCAAGCGTGGTGGTAACGAGCGCTTGTGTCTCACCGCGCGTAAATAGTGCTGAACCATGCGTGTAAGGCAGTACGCCAACTTGGATGTCTAGGGCACGGACAGTTTGCAAGTCACGACCATCGATACGGGGTTTGCCAGACAAAATATTGTCACGGACCGTACGGTATTTTAGGGTTTCAAATAGCTCTTTGATTTGTGCCACGTTGTCGGCATAGCCTTCGGCTTCTGCGTCACCGGCTAAGGCTTCAATTGCTTGGTTTTTGATTTCATCAAGGCGAGTATAACGGCTGGCTTTTTCGCTGATGGTATACGCTTCTGAAATCGCTGCAGCAAATTGATTTTGTAGGGTAGTTTGCAAGGCTTCATTGACGGCAGGAGCAACGAATTGGGTTTTTTGTACGCCAACTTCTTTGGCAAATTCATTGATGGCATCAATCACGACTTGCTGCTGGGCGTGTCCGTATAGTACCGCGCCAAGCATTTGGTCTTCTGACAATTCTTTGGCTTCAGATTCGACCATCAATACCGCAGTCGACGTACCCGCAACTACCAAATCGAGCGAGCTTTGTTTTAGCGCTTCATGGTTTGGGTTTAGCACATATTCATCATTGATAAAACCGACACGTGCCGCACCAATCGGACCATTAAATGGCGCTGATGAAATTGCCAATGCCGCTGAAGTACCAATCATCGCTGCGATATCAGCATCTTGTTTTTTGTCTGACGAAATCACCGTGGCGGTCACTTGGATTTCGTTGAAGTAGCCTTCTGGGAACAATGGACGAATCGGGCGGTCAATGAGGCGTGAGGTCAAGGTTTCCATCTCAGATGGGCGACCTTCACGTTTGCCATAGCCACCTGGGATTTTACCAGCAGCGTACATTTTTTCTTGGTAGTTGACGGTCAATGGGAAAAAGTTTTGACCCGCTTGCGCCTCGTCTTTTACCACAACAGCCACTAGCACAGAGACGCCGCCCATGTGGACGACCACTGAATTAGCTTGGCGTGCAATGCGACCTGTTTCTAACGTAACTTGTTGATTACCATATTGGAATTCTTTAGTAATGATATTAAACATAATGCGGTTTTATCCTTTGTGTGATGAAATAGGGCGATTTAAGTTTTAGTAATAGCCCCTAACGTTTGTGTTCTTTTCAAAAAATACAAACGTTAGAAGCAATCTACCAATTCGCTTGATAGCAGCCTTAAATCAGCCTAAATTAAAAAATACTTTAAAAAAAGTAAGTGTAAACTGCGATTGTGCAGGCACAATGCGTTGTCTATTTTACCTAGTTTTGTGGCGAATCACCACCTTTTAACTGCGCTTTAACCCCTAATAGCAAACGATGGGGAATGACTAAGCTAACAGCGAGGGTAAAAGTGAAAAAAATTGGCTAAAAATATTGAACCCATAAAAAAGCGGCTACCCAAAAGCAGCCGCTGATTGAATAAAGCAAATAACGTGCTGATAAATTAGCGACGTAAGCCTAATTCATTGATCAATGCAGTATAACGGTCTGCATCTTTACGTTTTAAGTAATCAAGTAACGTACGGCGTGAGTTAACCATACGAATCAAACCACGACGGCTGTGATGGTCAGCTTTGTGTGCTTTAAAGTGTGCTTGTAAGTCATTGATACGTGCGGTTAATAACGCCACTTGAACTTCTGGAGAACCTGTGTCATTTTCAGAGCGTTTGAATTTTGCGATTACATCTGCGCGGTCTTGGTTAGTCAACATAATGTTTTCCTAGCTTTTTTAGCATAAAATGAGAAGCCTAATCGGCTATCAGTCGAGTCGACTAGTGTAAAAAAATCAGGATAACCACGCTTCTCAGTAGTTAACCTTCAAAAAGGAGCATTATTTTAGCAAATATTGACCAATAAAAAAACCCTAATTTGCATTAGGGTGTTGACTTTATTAAGGCTTTTAATAGATTTAAGCTTTCAACTTACTGATTGCCCGTAGGCTGTTTGGGTGTTTCGCTATGCAGACGGTCAAGCTGCTCTTGTGGCGCGGTGGTGAGCTTATCAGAAGTCACTTCGTCCGCATCATTAGGCGTTGTGTCAGCAACAAACGTCGCTTCGGGCGCTTTCTTTTCCATTTTTTCAAAATCTGTCATGGTAGTTGGTTGCATGGCAATCTCCTTTTCTTATTAGCCGAGCTTATTTAGTCAATGCTTGGTCAATCGCTTCAGCAAAATCTGGAATATCTTCAGGTTGACGACTGGTAATCAAATTACCATCTATCACCACTGATTTGTCTTCAAACTGCGCACCTGCATTTTTTAGGTCAGTAGCGATGGTTTTGTAAGCGGTTAATTTTTTACCACGGGCGATTTCGGTATCCGCAAAAATCCACGGTGCATGACAAATCGCTGCAACAGGTTTACCGGCATTCATGAATGCTTTTACCATCGCTTGTGCATCGGTATTTGCCCGCAACACATCGGCATTGGCACCACCACCTGGTAAAACAATGGCATCATAATCGGCTGCGTTGGCTTCACCAATTAATAAATCAGCGGTAAAGGTGTCAGCAGGGTCAGTATGATTGAGCCCGCGCACTTGTTTTTGTGGTTGTGTGGTAATTAAAGTGGTTTGGTGACCTTTAGCTTTAAGGAGGTCATTGGTTTGGGTATATTCAACTTGTTCAAAGTCGGTATCAAGTAAAATAGCAATCTTAGCCATGGTAATTATCCTATTATTTCATTATTTAAGTTAAAGATAGTTAAAGAAAAAAATTGTTGTTGTTATTGATTCATCTGTAAGGTTGGCGCTTTATTTTGAGATTATTATTTGATTTTTCTATTTGATTTTTAATTTATTAATTATATAAAGCTCTCTAAATAAACCGCTGTATGGTCCTTTATTAACAAAGCTTGCTAAGCAAAAAAACAAGTGAATCAATACCACTAAGAATAAAGAAATCGCTGGGTAAAAACTGCTAGCAAAGCGTCACGTTTTGTATCAATGCATAAAAAACGTACTCGCTTTGTGACATCACACCGATCTGTGAGCAAATTATGTGAAGATAGTAAAAATTTAGCAAGGTAATTAGATTGATTGAATTACTGTGGCTAGTTTAAATTGACCAGCTTCAGCGGTTGTAAACGACCATTGGGTTCAAGTAGTCCCGTGCCCAAAAATTGCTGCTGGTCGTCAAACAAGCGAAACGTTTGACTGGCGGTTAAGTTAAGCTGCTGAGTTAACATCGTCGCCTTGACGTTTAAGCGTTGACCTTGCCGGATGCGCTTTGATTGGATATCGTCTAATACTAAGCTTGGTAGTGAGTGAACGCAGGCATCCACCGCTAATAGCTTATCAAACCGCGCTGCAAAATCGAGCGCGGCAAAATCGGCTAATGTGATGGCATCGGCAATTTCAAAATCACCCGTCTGTGTACGCCTAAGCGCTGTCAGATGTCCTACTGTGCCCAGTGCTTTGGCAATATCTTCAGCCAGCACGCGCACATAAGTACCTTTGGAGCAAGTGACGGTTAACTGCAAGTGTTGATTGGATAGGGGAGTGAGTGACAGCTTATAAATGGTGAGAGGACGTGCTGCTCGCTCCACTTCAATACCTTCACGCGCCAGTTCATACAGTTTTTTGCCGTCTTTTTTGAGCGCGGAGTACATGGGCGGAACCTGCATTATCTCGCCCAAAAATTGCTCAGTGACGCTTTGTAACATTGCTTGTGTCACATGCGGTACAGGGCTCGTGGCAATTATATCACCCTCAGCATCCCCTGTATCGGTTTGCTCGCCAAGTTTGATAATGGCGTGGTAAGATTTGATGGCATCGAGTTGATAATGGCTAAATTTGGTCGCTTCTCCCAGACAAATCGGCAGCAACCCGGTTGCCATTGGGTCAAGGGTACCGGTATGACCCGCTTTTTTACTGTCGTGCACATCAGATTTGAGCAAGTATTTGACTTTTGATACCACTTGCTGGGAAGTCATCCCTTGCGGTTTATCAATCAGTAAGACACCAGAGACGATGGATTTGGCTGTTTTTGTTTGGGTCATCATGTTATGGATTTATCAATTCATTAAAAGTCGGTTCGAATCAGCTGCGAGTAATCTGCTGCGCTAATAGGGTGGTTGACAGAATACGGCTTTGACTTAGGGTTAATATGTGCGCGTTGTTGCCACTGCTGCAAGCTATAGAGGTTATCAATCAATTGCTGGTCATACAGATAACTGGGAATATAGCCTGATAACAAGATACGATAATCAAATGGCAAAGGTTGGATATCATCAATCAGCTCATAAATTGCCGTGGTACAGTTATTTACCAATGAATTATACCATGTCGGCTGCGTTTTTAAGGACTTGGCTTTCGCTAGGTATGCAAGCAGCAGCGCTTGAATATGGTCTTTTGGCATATTGATGGGATAAATATAAACATCTTCATGACGGATATTACTACGGGTATAAATAATATCTTTTTCATCCGCAGCGATAATCACCAATTCAAACTTGCGAAAAAATCCACCCAGCGTACTAAATTGTTCATTGACTTCTTTGCGAATCTCGATAGATAACGCAAGCTGATTTCCATCACTAAACCCAAAACTCACTAGCGTATGGGCAATGGCATCGCCCATCCAATAAGAGGCTATAAAATCGATAGTTTGCAGTTTTGCCAAGTCGTATTGCCTAGTTTCCCATCGCGGTTGAAAATGGGTTTTATCTTGCCAATCAAAATTTCTAACATTACTAATGGTGAGTGTGTTGCCATCACGGTCAAGCCGATAGTCTAACATTTGGGCAACTTCAGGGTTCCAATCACGCTCATTGCTAGCTGACATCGAAAAAAAACTGGCAATGGCAATCGCCACCCCCGCAAAAAAAATCAATAATAAAGACTGGTGAGAAAGCAGGGATGAAAATAGGGTTGGTTTGATGATACTGACCAAAACAGCGAGGGTAAAAAGTACCCATACGCTAATCAGTGCCAGACTGACATATCTGCCTAAGGGCTGATGCGTCCACACGAACACCCCGACCCACAGGCTTGAGAGAATAATGACGATAAACTTAATGATACCCCAAAGTAACTGCATTCAACATCCCTGTTAATGACTCAAAGTGACAAATAAGCTTATTATAGCCTGCAACGCATCAGTCGTCTGATGGCTGACCTTCGCTACTTTGTACCGCTTTAGAAATCAGATTCATCATATAGTTAGCGTTAGCTGTCACTTCATCATAGTGAAAGCGCAGACGTGGCGTAGTGCGGGTTTTTAACAAATGACTGAGCTCAGTACGCAAAAAACCTGATGCTTTGTTCAGCACTTCTAAGCTTTCGGTATGATAATCTTTTGCCATGGCATCATCCATCGACTTTTCCATGATGGTGACATAGATATCAGCATAACCCAAATCTGGGCTGATTTTGACACTAGAAATGGTCACAAACCCAGTTAAGCGTGGGTCGTTAATCTCGTCACGAATCAAAACCGCTAGGTCGCGCTGAATTTGATCGGCAAGACGTTGTAAACGTTGATTCATTGGTAATCCTTTTTATAGTAAAAAAAGGTCTAATTAACCTAGATTAATTAGACCCCTTGGAAGGTTGCTAATAGCAAGCTGGCAGTATTAGGTTGTCAGCTTAGCTTATAAGGTACGTTTGACTTCATGAATTTCGAAGACTTCAATCTTATCGCCTTCTTTTACTTCATAACCTTTTACCGCTAGACCACATTCCATACCAGCGCGCACCTCATTAACATCCTCTTTAAAGCGACGTAATGATTGTAATTGACCAGTGAAAATAACTTGGTCATCACGCAATACCCGAATTGGCTTGTTACGGATGATATTACCTTCTGTCACCATACAACCGGCTGCATAACCAAAGCGACTAGAGTGGAAGACTTCACGTACTTCTGCAATACCCAAGATCTGCTCACGATGTTCTGGCGCAAGTAAACCGCTCATCGCTGCTTTCACATCATCAATCAACCCATAGATAACACTATAGTAGCGAATATCCAAGCCTGCTTCATCCGCTTTGCGTTTGGCAGCGGTATCAGCACGAACGTTGAAGCCTAATAATACCGCTTCACTTGATTCGGCGAGTACCACATCCGATTCGGTGATTGGACCGACACCCGATGAGATGACTTTGACTTTAACTTCATCCGTAGATAATTCATCAAGCGCGGTTAACAAGGCTTCTAGTGAACCTCGAACGTCAGTTTTAAGAATCAAATTAACGGAAGGTAGTTTGGCATCGCTCATTTGGTCAAACAAGTTTTCTAAACGTGATTTGGCTTGACGTTCAAGCACTTTTTCACGCTCACGATCTGCGCGATATTCTGCAACTTCGCGCGCACGTTTCTCATCTGAGACCACCATAAACTCGCTACCAGCTGCTGGCGTATCAGGCAGACCTAGGATTTCAACAGGGATAGAAGGACCCGCTGAGGTAATTTTTTGACCGTTTTCATCGGTCATAGCACGGACGCGACCATAATATTCGCCAGCAAGTACCAAGTCACCTTGATTTAAAGTACCTTGTTTGACCAGCAAACTGACCACGGCACCGCGTCCTTTTTCAAGACGTGATTCAATCACCACACCTTGCGCTGCACCGTCAGTAGCGACTTCAAGTTCCATCACTTCTGCCTGTAGGTTAATCACTTCAAGCAATTCATCAATACCTTGACCTGTTAACGCAGAGACCTTGACCACCGGTGTGTCACCGCCCCATTCTTCAGGAACGACTTCTTTGGTGGTCAGTTCGTTGAGGACGCGGTCTGGATCGGCACTGTCTTTATCCATCTTGTTGATAGCCACGATAATCGGGGTACCTGCGGCACGCGCATGGTCAATCGCTTCAGCCGTCTGCGGCATCATACCGTCATCGGCTGCCACCACTAACACCACGATATCCGTCGCTTTGGCACCACGAGAACGCATCGCGGTAAATGCGGCGTGACCTGGGGTGTCTAAGAAAGTAATAACACCTTGGTCAGTCTGCACATGATAAGCACCGATATGCTGAGTAATACCACCTGCTTCGCCCGATGCCACTTTACTTGAACGGATTTTATCGAGTAGGGACGTTTTACCATGGTCAACGTGGCCCATGATGGTAACCACAGGCGGACGCGCTTGGACGTTGCTACTTTTCTCGCCCACCGCCTCACGTAATGAATCTTCAACTTGCGTTGAGCTCACAAGCACTGGGTTATGACCCATTTCTTCAACAAGTAGGGCAGCGGTTTCTTGGTCGATGGATTCGTTTTCACGGACCAACTCGCCCATTTTCATTAACATTTTGACGACTTCGCGTACTTTGATTGCCATTTTTTGGGCAAGTTCAGATACCACGATGGTCTCACCGATTTCAACGTTATGCACGATTTTTTCAACCGGTTTCTCAAATTTGTGTCTATTGGCTTGCGATGATTTTAAGCCGCGACCACGGTTTTTAATTTCTTGCTCACCTTCATCGTCACGGCGACGACGACGGTTTTTGTTCGCAGTGCTTGCGGTGCCGCGTTTAATTTCACGGCGTTCTTGTTCAAATGAGTCTTCAAGCGCTGCGCCCACCAAACCTTCTGCCAATGGTTCATCTTTTTTGACAACCATCGTAGTTTCAGTATCGGTTTCGCTGTATTTACTCGCCATTTGGCGCATTTGCTCAAGGGTACGCTGCTGAGCTTCTTCAGCGGCTTTACGGCGATTTTCTGATTCGATTTGACGTAAGCGTTCTTCTTCTGCTTCACGCGCTTTGCGTTCATTATCCGATTCTTTTTTCGGCGCAGGTTTTTTGTCAGCTTTTTTGACTTCGATTGCAGCAGTTTTGTTGCCTTTTTTCACTACCACACTGGTGGTTGTGTGCTCTTTGGCAGCTTGACTACCACCACCTAAGTTAGCACGCATTGCCGCAAGGGTAGCTTGTTGACGCGCTTCAGCGGCTTGTTTGGCTTTGTCTTTTTCAGCTTGTTCTTGGGCGGCTTTTTCTTTCGCTAAACGCGCTTTTTCTTCAGCTTCTTTGGCCGCTGCTTCACGCAACGCTAGTTCTTCAGCAATTTTATTGGGATTTGGTTTATCAAATACCATTTTTTTGCGTACTTCAACATTGACACTTTTGGCTTTACCAGAAGTGCCTGTCACCCGCGCAGTAGAAGTAGTTTTGCTTTTTAAGCTAATGCGAGGTTTGTCATTTTGACCATGACTTTGTTGTAAAAAGCTGACCAGTTTTTGTTGTTCGCTATCGGTGACGATGTCATTGTCACCGCGCGCAGACAGCCCTGCCTTGACCAGTTGATTATTAATTGCTTCAACGGTCTTTTTGGTCATTGCTGCAAGTTCTTTTACGGTTTTATCTGCCATTCATACACCTTTTTTAATTAAACCATGATTCACGGGCTTTCATAATGAGCTCACCTGCGGTCTTTTCATCAAGACCTTCGATATCTTGGATATCAAAGATGGCTTGTTCGGCAAGGTCGTCGACGGTGATGACGTCACGTTCGGCAAGCTTGTAGGCCCATGCTTGAGTCATGCCTTCAAGGTTTAGAAGCTCTTGGCTTGGCTCTTTAATATTTTGTTGTTTGACCAATTCATCGGCAATCACCGCCTCTTTGGCACGTTCTTGGATTGCGTCGATGGCGTCATCATCTAGCCCATCGATATCATAAAAAGTCTCAGCAGGGACATACGCAACTTCTTCAAGTGAGGTAAATCCAATATCCACCAAGGCTTGTGCCAAATCTTCATCGACTTCAAGACGTGTGTAGAATAGGTCGCGATACACTTTGGTTTCTGATTCTTGTTGTGCATTGTACTCGTCTTCGAGCATCATGTTAAGACGATAGCCTGTTAATTCTGATGCAAGGCGCACGTTTTGACCTTGTGAGCCAATCGCACGGGCCAGCTGATCGTTAGTGGCAAAGATGATATCTGCAGTTTTGGTATCTTCATCAAGAATAATACGATCAACATCCGCAGGTTCCAATGCGCTGATAATGTATTGCACTGCATCATCCGACCATACCACGACGTCGATACGCTCGCCTTCAAGCTCTTGTTGCACGGCTTGGATACGGGTGCCACGCATACCAATACAAGCACCAACAGGGTCGATACGATGATCATTGGTTTTGACTGAAATCTTAGCACGTAAGCCAGGTTGACGCGCAACATCACGAATTTCAATGATTTGCTCAGCAATCTCTGGTACTTCTTTTTGCATCAGTGCCGTCAGCATTTGTGGTGAGGTACGAGACAATACGAGCTGAGCACCACGGTTATCGCGATTGACTTGCTCCAAAATCGCATTGATACGACCTTTGATGCGTAGCTGCTCACGCGGCAACATTTTATCGCGTGGTAGATAGCCTTCGACATTATCGCCCAAATCAATGATGTAACCATCGCGCGCCGGTTTTTTGACTTCACCCGTAATCATCTCGCCGATACGATGTTCAAACGCATCTGCCACCAGTGAGCGTTCAGCTTCGCGGATTTTTTGAATAATGACTTGTTTGGCTTGGGTAGCGGCAATACGACCAAATTCAATGGATTCGATTTGTTCTTCTTTGACGTCGCCGATTTTCCACTCGTTTTCATCCAAATCGCTAATTGCTAGCTGACAGGCAGGCATTTCATGATCTTCATCTGCCACTACTGTCCAATAACGGTAAGTGTCATAGTCACCTGTTTTGCGATTGATATGCACGCGCACGGCAACTTCAGGCTGCTCACTATAAACTTTCTTTTTGGTCGATACCACCAAGGCTTGCTCAATCGCTTCAAAAATATCTTCAGGATTTAAGCCTTTTTCATTACTGACGGTTTCAACGACCGTTAAAATTTCTCGATTCATGTAATCACCTATAATTTAAGTCATTCTAGAGTTTATTCTTTAAAATCTTGCTTTTAGCTAGAAGAAAGTTAGCTAGAAGACATAGCATAAAAAAGGCGTTAACCCCAAATTTAAAAGCTAAAATTGGTAGACCAAATTGGCTTTATCAATATTATCAAGCTCGATGGCTAAAAGTTGGTCATTGACTTGATCATTTTCAGTTTTGACCGTCAACTGGCGCTCGTCAATATTGACCAATTCGCCTGTGACTTTACGGCGCTTATCACTACCTTGTCCAATCGCATGAATCAATCGTAAGCTGAGGGTTTGCCCCACATAGTCATGCAGCTGCTCAGCAGAAAAAAACGCGCGGTCTAAACCAGGTGAAGACACCTCAAGTAGATACTCGCCTGCAATCGGGTCGTGTAAGTCTAACACACCACCGACTTGGTGGGTGACCGCAGCACAGTCTTCAATAGTGACTTGTTTGCCTTCGGCACGGTCTTCAGGTAGGGCTTCAATATAAATACGAAGAAGAGAGCGTCGACCTTGTGGTACAAACTCAATACCCCACAAGCTCACATCACAGGCAGTTACTGCTGGCTCAATGATTTGGGTCAGTTCAGCAACTTTCGTTGATAGTTTCATGATATCCTTTAGAGTTGATTATTAACATCTTTGTTGATTTTAAAAATTGGCAAATTACTAAAACGCAACCGCTAATTTAGCAAAACTTAAGTTTTTTCGAAACCAACAGATACAAAAAAACCCACAAACTAATTGGTGGGCTTTTAAATCAATAAAAGTGTGTCTAAATTGATTTTTCTAGTAATGATACCAAAGCAATGCTACTAGAAAAGTGGTAGCGGGGGCTGGATTTGAACCAACGACCTTCGGGTTATGAGCCCGACGAGCTACCAGACTGCTCCACCCCGCAACAATTTAGAGAGCGTATTATAGAGTAAGATATTAACCTTGTCAATAGTTATTTAAAATTAATTTAGTTGGTGCGAATGGAGGGACTCGAACCCTCACACCTTGCGGCACTACCACCTCAAGGTAGCGTGTCTACCAATTCCACCACAATCGCAAAAAACCAAACTACTTTAACCAAGCTGTTTTTTAAATAACAACACTCTAAAATAGACGCTGTATTCTAGGGCAAAACTACCAATAACGCAACATTTTTTTAATAACTTATTTGGCAGGTGTAGGGCTTGCAGGCGCAGTATTAGTCGCTAGGCTGGTATCAAGGGTACGACTAGATAGCGATTGCTGTTTAGCAAATACTGCCAGTGTCATACTGGTGATAAAGAAGATTGCCGTTAAAACCGCCGTCAAGCGCGTCAAAAAATTGGCAGAGCCAGACGCACCAAATACGGTTGCCGAACCACCTGCACCAAATGAAGCGCCGGCATCGGCACCTTTGCCATGTTGAACTAGAATCAGACCAATCATTGAAATTGCGACAATGATATGAACCACTAAAATTGCATTATACATACTTATCTCTACAAAACTTGATAGCACTGATGCCCAACAAGAACGCTGTCAGTGGCAAAAGTAAGAAATTTTAAATGGGTGATATTTTACCTTAAATTTGGGCAAATGCTTGAATAATTTGTGTAAAGCCAGTTGCGTCAAGTGATGCCCCGCCTACCAATACCCCATTTACATTTGGGCATTGGGCGATTTCTGCGGCATTATCCGCTTTCACGCTGCCGCCATACAATATCGGTGTGGTCGCTAAAGAGGCATCGATGTCCGTTAAAGTGGTGTTGATAAAGGCATGAATATTTTGTACTTCTTGTATGGTTGGGATTTTACCTGTACCAATTGCCCAAACGGGTTCATAAGCAATAATCAATCGCGATGCTAAGTTACTCGATTGGG
Source organism: Streptomyces cinereus (assembly GCA_014647715.1). Taxonomy (GTDB): domain Bacteria; phylum Pseudomonadota; class Gammaproteobacteria; order Pseudomonadales; family Moraxellaceae; genus Faucicola; species Faucicola cinerea. The sequence goes on along the minus strand of BMPS01000017.1, from coordinate 1,015 downwards.
CGTTAGCAAATTCGGCGGCTAGTTGTTTAACTACCATTAATTGCGCTGCCAACACATTTTGGGTCTGATTTTGCTCATACTGGGCTTGTGTTTCACCGATACAAAAAACAACGGTTAAATCATGTGCAAAGGCATGGCGAATTTTTTGGATTAAACAAGCGTCATCTTCATTAAAATATTGACGGCGTTCTGAATGTCCGACTAAGACATAATTTACTTGAGCGTCTTTGAGCTGAGCACCCGAAACCTCCCCAGTAAACGCGCCTTTATCGGCGTGTTGTGCGCATAAGTTTTGCGCAGCTAGCCCGATGTTGCATGACCCATGTTGGATGGCTTGTTGTGTGGTCGATAAATGTATAAAACTCGGCGCGACAACCACGTTACAGCGTTGCAGTGCATCTGCAGGTAGCTGCTGCTGTAAATCGGTCATGAGGGCTGTGACAGTCAGCTGTGTGCTAGGATTCATTTTCCAATTAGCAATCACCCAAGAATTCTGCCAATTTGCTACATAATCAGATGCTTTCATAATGTCCCTGTCAATTGAGGTAAGTGGTTATCTATGAATTTGCAAAGTATAAATGTCAAGATAACATTAAAATATAAGTAACGCTATTTAACATGTCATGATGTAAAACATCACCATTTAAAGATATCAAGATATGAAAATAGGAGTATTTAGAATACTAGGCGTAAAATGGTAGGTATTATATAAGCAATTGGCGCGATTTGCCGAATAAATTATTGGGTTACGCAAGTGAGGGGTTTAAAGAAGGGATAAAGTATAAAACAGTTTTATGAAAGTTGATGGATAGAGATAAAATGCGATAAAAAATTATTTATCGTTGAATTCACGGATTTGTCGAGAATGATTTGTTAATATATAAATGAATACCCCACTCTCAACTTGAAATAAGCAACTCAAACTGAAGTGGGGGATTACCTAGCTGTTTATTGATTACAAAGCAGAAGTTATGAGCCAAGATTTTACGCATAAATCTGTGGGATAAATGCCATA
>BMPS01000016.1 GCA_014647715.1 Streptomyces cinereus | reverse complement strand
TTGGTTTGGCTTACCAGTAAATATTGACAGTAGTCTAAGCGGGTGATAGCTTTTTTCTTCATCTCTTTATGCTACTATATTTTTATCCGCTTTCGCAAAATTTTATGCTTTTTGCGTAAGTCCTATACTTAATTATGGACAATTAGGCTAGGTAATTCTCGCCTAGTTTACTTTATATACACTCGATTAAATTCATCAATCAAAACAGGCAATGCTTGTTGGTAATAATGTAACCAAGCCTGTTTAGCAGTGCTACCCCCATAATTGTTAATAAAACCATCACATAGCGATTTTTCAATTAACGGTTCATTGCTAAAATTCTCATCAAGGCGATTAACTGCGGTAATGACTTCAAGTGTAGCCAATGCCTTTTTATCCAATTTTTCAAAATTATCTTGCCATTGATGCGTTTAAGCCAAATCGCTTTGTATCGTTGGAAAAATTGTTAATAAATTATCTGTTACAAACTGAATTTTATCAGCATAATCAGATGAAATTTTAGAACAGCGGTGATAAAAATAGCCTGTGGTAGATACCGCAAAATTGGATAAAATAATTTGTTGGTCTAAAGAAGCAACTTGTGATTTATCAATCGGTTTTTCAAAATATGAATTGACAAGATTTTTTTCAATGTCAGAATTTTTTGTCTCTGCATGACATGTCAAACCCATAAATAACATAAGTGCTAATATTAATTTTTTCATGATTAACATCACTTAATTCTAAACCACCACCAATTCAATTTTGCCCAGTCCATCAATTTGCGCAAGCAGGGTATCGCCTTTGACCACCGCACCGACGCCCGCTGGCGTGCCTGTAAAAATCAAATCCCCTGCTTTAAGCTCAAAAAACTCAGATAAATTGGCAATGGTCTCTGCCACATTCCAGATTAACTGATTGATATTGCCTTGTTGTTTGGGCTCGCCATTCACCGCCAGTGAAATATTCGCTTGTTGTATCTTAGCAACGCTAGCAACGGGATAAATTTCGCCAATGGGTGCCGAATAGTCAAACGCCTTGCCAATTTCCCACGGGCGACCGTTTTGCTTCATGGCGTTTTGCAAGTCACGGCGCGTCATATCGAGCCCCACGGCATAGCCAAAAATCAAGTTATGTGCCTGTGCTACACTCACATTGGCGCCCTCTTTGCCAATCGCAACCACCAATTCTACTTCATAATGTAGCGCTTGCGTTTTAGTCGGATAAGGCAATTGGGCAACGCTATCGGGTCGAACTGCAATAATCGACTCACTGTCACCGGCTTTACAAAAGAAAAATGGCGGCTCACGGTCTGGGTCACTGCCCATTTCTCGGGCGTGGTCGGCATAGTTGCGCCCCACGCAATATACACGGCGGACAGGAAAGGTTTGCTCAGATTGATGGATGGGCAGTGCCACCACTTGGCTGGGTGGAAAAATGGTATTCATGGTGATTCTACTTGGCTGGTTGGGATATCAGATGGCGGCTGGGTGATGGCAATATCAGTGACATGAGTGACATGTTGGTCAGCTGCTAAATTGCTAGCAGGTTGCCACGCTTGCAAAAACTTATCATGGCGCAGGCTATTGTCTTGATTGGTGAACGATTGCAGATAGTCTCGGGTGGTGGACTCCCATTGCTCGCTTTGCTCAGCTGAAAATTGTCCCGTCAATCGTTGGTAGCGCAAAAAAATCAGCCAAGTATTAAGCACATCACTTTCACAATAAGTGGTGAGCTTATCCCATGCTTCTGCTTGCACCATAGGCACCACATCATAGCCGTCCAACGCTTGCTTGCCTGCAAAGCCGCATAGGGATGCGACGACATCGAGTTTTTGCGACGTGCTATTCATGGCAAGTTTTACCATCAAATCGGTATGACGGTCATGATAGCGGTTGATATAGTTGTTGTATCTCATCTCACCGGTTTGGCTAAACAGCTTGGGCGCGGTTAGACCATGCTGTAACGCCCGATACACCATGACGGGTATATCAAAGCCCTTGCCATTCCAGCTTACCAACAACGGATTTTTTTCAATGGCATTAAAAAAGGTTTGAATCATTTGCGCTTCGCTATGCTCAGCCAGCGACAGCGATTTGAGGGTCATTTTGCCGCCCGCCACCCACAACACCGAAAGACAGGCAATTTGGTGCAAAGGCAGGGGCATAAAAGGATGCCCAACATCTTGCTCACGCAGTGCCATAAGCTTGGTCATGGCATCGTTATCCGATAACCCAGCCAACTCAGGGTATAGCCGCTTGCCTGTAGCAACATCGGGTATGGTTTCGATATCAAATACTAAAATCGGCGCTGGCGTAGCCATAATACTTCCTTGTTAGTTTCTGCTTTCTGCTTTAGGTTATTGGGTATTAAGCGTCATCTTTAACACCAAACAACCCTGTTGATAGATAACGATCGCCACGGTCACAGACGATAAATGCAATCACCGCATTTGGGTGTTCTTTAGCGATTTGGTATGCTGCCCACGCCGCACCACCTGATGATACCCCCGCAAAAATCCCTTCTTCGCGGGCAAGCTTACGCATAAACACTTCCGCATCGTGCTGCTCGATGTCCATCACCCTATCCACCAAACTTGGCTCAAAAATCTTTGGCAAATAGGCGGCTGGCCATCGGCGAATCCCTGCGATATTAGCGCCTTCAGCAGGTTGTAAACCGATAATTTGCACGTTTGGGTTTTGTTCTTTTAGGTATTTGGACACGCCCATGATGGTGCCTGTGGTCCCCATTGAGCTAATAAAATGGGTAATCGTGCCATTCGTTTGCTGCCAAATCTCAGGACCTGTGGTCAGATAATGCGCTTGTTTGTTGTCAGGGTTGTTAAACTGATCGAGTACGATGCCTTTGCCTTCTGCCTGCATTTGTTGGGCAAGGTCGCGTGCCGACTCCATGTTATCGACTTCAATCAATGTCGCCCCATACGCTGCCATCGCGTCTTTACGCTCTTGGGTAGAGTTGCTAGGCATAATCAGCGTCATGGCATAGCCGCGCATTGCCGCGACCATGGCAAGGGCGATGCCTGTATTGCCACTGGTGGCCTCAATGATGGTGTCGCCTGGCTTGATAGTGCCACGCAGTTCCGCTTGATAAAACATGTTATAGGCAGGGCGGTCTTTCACTGAGCCCGCTGGATTGTTGCCTTCAAGTTTGGCAAGCAGGGTGGCTGTGCCTTGGTCGGTTTGCGGTGCAAATCGCGCCAGCTTAACCAGTGGCGTATGTCCAATGCAGTCATTGAGCGTGCTGGTTTCAGTGATGAAATTATTATGGGTCATAAGACAACCTTAGTTTTTGGCCATGAACTTTTGATAATACGAGTTTTGAGCAGACGCATTTAGTCTAGCTTATAGATTAGCTAGCGTTGATTAGTTTTTTTAACATTAAATTTTTTGGATTGCGCGCGTAGTTTAGCAAAATTCGTATCACTCGTCAGTGGCGAATCATGATTATTATGCAAGTCATTTTTCCACCGCTACCCCATCTGATTTTATCTCGATTTTTTGCTGGGGTATAGACTTGTCAAAAATTTACTTGCGACAAAAACCCTAGCCGCGCAAGCAAAATTGGCTAAAATCCTATAAAATGAAACGCTATACCCCAAAACCCTGATAAAAAATCTGATGCCTAAATTAGGCTGATGCAAGGCTAGCAATGTGAGCAAACGATTTCACTTGGATTTTTCCACCGCTTATGGACAGTTGATACTATTGGTGTTTTTGCCGATTAGCGCACTCGCGTTGACGGGTGGTTTTTTGGTGTTATCGGATACCAGCCGTGCTGCGCGTACCATTCAGCAATCAACCGCGGATAATTTGCTGGTGACTCTGCAGCCAGTCGCCGCTTCTATGCAGACGAATCTGATTAAAATCAACCAAGCGCTATCTACAAATACCGCTCAGCCTAATAGCAATAATGGCTCAAATAAAGATAACTCAAACAAAGGCAGCGCAAATAGAGCCGAGCTGTCGCCCAAAGAACTGGCGACACTGCAAGCCAATGTGAAATTTGCCCTACAAAATGCCATCAACGACAAACACTTGCAAGGCGCGGCGATTGTCAACGAACAAAGCAACGTGTTGGTCAGTTTTGGTGATTTGTCACAACAGCCCAATCCGCGCTTGTTGCCTTTTTTGGGACGACACCTTGAAGCGCAAAGCAATACACAGCAAACTTATTTGCTGACGCAGCTCAACACCCAATCCAACAGCCTGTTTAATAGCAAGGGTAGTAGCTTATTTGGTCGAAAATTGGTACTAAGCGCGCCCGCCAATGCGACTGCCCCACTACCGACCTTGTGGCTTATTGTCAATATTGATAATGAGCCGCTACAAGTGGCTCGCTATCAGGTGATGTTAGCGTTAGCGATTACCGGACTCTTTACCATTTTGCTGCTGCTATTGACCACCCACATATATGCTAGACGCTGGATTGCGCCGATTTATGAGATGCGGTTACATTTGCAGCGCACCAACGCCAACAACCTGTATAAACCGATGACCATCAACGCCAGCGGTGAAATCAACCAACTGCAACAGGATTTGGTCAAGACCTTAAGACGTCTGCATAAAAGCTTCCAAGAACTCAAAAATCACGCCGAACAGACCGAAGATGATTTGCGATTGGCTTTTGACGAGATGGAAATGCAAAACATCTCAATTCGCAATGCGCGTGATGCCGCGGTTTCAGCCAGTCAAACCAAATCGGCATTTTTAGCCAATATCAGTCACGAGTTACGCACTCCACTTAACAGTATTGACGGCTTTATCAACCTATTATCCCGTCATGGCGGCTTAAACGCCGAGCAAGACTTGTACGTGCAAACGATTCGTAAGTCTTCAGCGCACCTATTAGCCTTGGTCAATGACGTGCTTGATTTTTCTAAGATTGAAGCCGGCAAACTGGTACTAGATAGTCATGAATTTGACCTGTATGCCAGTATTTACGACGTGGTGGATATGCTATCGCCACTGGCGGCAGAGAAAGACTTACGCCTGGCGGTGTTCTTCTATGACGATGTGCCGCATTATCTGGTAGGGGATGCGTTACGCACCAAGCAGGTTTTGACCAATCTTGTTAACAACGCGATCAAATTTACCGATGATGGCGAGGTCATTGTGCGGGTCAGTCTGGATGATGACATCGATGATTTAATTCATATCAGTGTGCAAGATACAGGGCGCGGGATTTCGCCTGAGCATCAAAAAGTGCTGTTCCAAAGTTTTTCGCAAGGCGATCCTTCGATTACTCGCCAGTACGGCGGTACGGGGTTGGGGTTGGTGATTTCAAAACAGCTCACCTATCTGATGGGCGGCAATATTGGTTTTTATGACAACGCCACTGAGCAAGCGAGTGATGCGAGCCAATCGCACAAAATCAAAGGCTCGACGTTTTGGTTTACTTTGCCGATGAGCATCAGTAACCAAGAGCAGCAGCGGCTGCTTATCCATGACCCCATTTGGCAGTTACCTGCTATTGTCCCGCCAAAAACCGATGCCGGTTATGTGGCGGCTGATACCACTGCTGCGGTAAATATTTTGGTTTGGATTGACCATCCTGCAAGCTTACAAGTGTTAAAAGGCTCACTGCGTGAATTGCCGATTGCCATTACTATCGCAAGTACGCTAGCAAGCCTACTCGAATCGCTCAAAGAAACAGGCAATCATTGGGATTGGGTCATCGTGGACAATGGTACCACTGAGGATACCACGTCGCTGCTCAAACAAGTACGCTTACATTATGCCGGTAAATTGCTACTATTTGGCTATCAAGTCAATCTTGAGCCAGAATTGTTGTCGCGTTACCAAGCCCAAGCCTTGTATCAGCCGCTCGATCGCCGCCAACTTTATCAGTTGCTCGATAGTAACTCTGCCAGCAGCCAAGAGCCAACACTGCCGCAGTGGCATGGTTTTACTGTGCTTGCCGTGGATGACCATCTGCCCAATTTGTTGGTACTAGAAGCGTTATTGGCTGAGCTGAGCATTAATGTGGTGACGGTTAATAGTGGGTTTGATGCCATTGAATACATCACCACCCACCAGTCACAAAGCGATACCGCCGTGGATTTGATCTTTATGGACATTCAAATGCCAAGAATGTCAGGCAGTGAAGCCGCCATCCAAATCCGTAAGGTTGAAACGCAAGCAGGACATCAACATATTCCGATTATTGCCCTGACCGCACATAGTCTATCGGATGAACGCGATAAATTATTGGCGTCTGGGATTGATGACTATGTGGGCAAGCCAATCAGTCAAGCCCAGTTATTGCAAATCCTGCAACGCTGGTTGGGTAAACACAGCACGTCCGTGTCCGCTGATGTGGCTTCTGACAAATCTGCTATCAACTCACCTAGCTCGGCGCGGTCGATAGCGTCTATAGTATCTGGGGCAAATCACCCGCGTACTGCCCCTGCAACCCCCAAAGAGAGTGCCGTATTTGCTCATACACCATTAGCCGCCTCAGCGACTACCACCGATGACAATGCTAATTTGCCAAGCCTACCATCGGTCAGCAGTCAGCATAGCGCTGAGTCACTAGCAAGTCTTGCGGTCATTGATTGGGATGATGCGGTGATGCGGGTAGCAGGTAAGCCTGATTTGGCAGCCAATTTAATTACCCTGCTGATTGAGTCGATTGAGCAGGAAAAAAGTGACTTGCAGCAGGCTTGGCAGCGCCACGATAGGCAAGCCTTGTCCCACGTGGCGCATCGCATTTTAGGTGCGAGTCGTTATACGGGCGTACCACAGCTACGCCAAGCCAGTCAAAATCTTGAAGACAAGTGCTTGCTAAATATCAACAATAGCTCACCTGCGCAATTTGCCATTTTGGCACCTTATTATGAGCAAATGCTACAAGCGCTCGATAACTTGGCACAGGCTGATTTGAGTCAATTTCCTGCACTCAAATATGCCCAGCTCAAAGAAAACGACATGACTTGGAAGATGATTTAACACCCATCACCACAATGCCGCTAGGTTTGGTATGATTGCCATTTCACGTTACCTTTCTTAAACGTATCGTCTGATATCGCCTCTTGTGCCCAACCAACAAAATCAGTAAAGTGAGATTAATGATTGCAAATCATTGCGATCTCGCAACATTTTTTTAAGTGTATTGGGTTGGTCAAATTTTAAGGATGCGTATGTCGGTTTTGTCGGTATCAAAAATATTGCCGGGTGTAGGGTTTTTGCCATTTTCTCAGCGTGCTACTGCTTTGTCTTTAGCGCAGCGTATCAAAGCGGCAAACGATAACCTTGCGCCCGATGTGCGGTTGGAACTTAGCGGTGATGATAGCGTCATTGTTTGGCTGACACGGATTGACAAGCGCAATGCGTTAAGTTTTGCGTTGATGGATAAACTCATTGATTTAGCCCACCTGCTCGCCACTTGGACGGACGTGCGGGCGGTGATTTTGGCAGGTGAAGGTAAAAGCTTTTCTACCGGCATTGATTTGGCGGATTTAAACAACCCAAAAAACCTAAAACAGGTCGCTTGGGAGCTTATCAAACCGTTTCAAAGTAAATTTCAAAAAGTGTGCCTTGTGTGGCGAGAATTGCCGATGCCTGTCATCAGTGTATTGCACGGACATTGCCTTGGCGCAGGGCTACAGTTGGCACTGGCGACCGATATTCGTATCGCCACAGCGGATTGCCAATTTGCCATTATGGAAGCCAAATGGGGACTGGTAGCGGATATGGGACTGACCCAGTCTGCGATGGGGGTGCTACGCGCCGATATCGTCAAGGAATTAGCGATGACGGCACGGATTTTTGACGGTCAGCAAGCCTTTGACTACGGTGTGGTCAGCCATCTAAGCGATACACCGATAGAAGTTGCCAAAACTTTGGTCGCAGAATTAAGCAATCGCTCCCCCGATGCCGTCTTGGCGAGCAAACGCATCATCAATGCCATGTATCACACGCCTGCAACAACCTTGTATCAAGAAAAACTGTGGCAAATCAAATTACTGCTGGGACAAAACCGCAAACTTGCCGTCAAAAAAGCCAAGGATGAAACCGTCAAATTTATTGGGCGTCAATTTAACTAATTTAACCCATGGCTTAATTGACCTTGGTGGGTGCCATCATGCTAAGACCCCTGTTCAAACGTCGTCTTATTTTTTTAGCCAGCCTATTTTTGGTATGTATGGCGATTTTGTTTTTTATCGCCTGGTGGGGTCGTCTGCCTGCCAACACGGGCAAATCCAGCACGTATCAAACCGCTGTCATTACCAAAGACCATCAAAAAACAGTGGCAACCGATATGCCACCTGATGAGCCCTCCAGCCGTTTTCGCCAATTTGGCTCGCAAAGCATGGCCGATGGCATCGCAGAGTTGGTTAAAAGCAATCCACAAAAAACGGGCGTTTATCCCTTGCCCGATGGCATGGATGCGTTTGCCGCACGCATGCTGCTCATTAGCACCGCAGAGAAAACGCTAGATGTGCAGTATTATATTTGGAATAACGACATCACTGGCAATCTGATGTTCCAAGCCATCAAAGAAGCGGCAGAGCGCGGTGTGCGCGTGCGATTATTGATAGATGACAACAATACCCGTGGTCTCGACCCAACGCTGTGGGTACTCAATGAACACCCAAATATTGAAGTGAGATTGATGAACCCCAATCGTTTTCGCTCGTGGCGCTGGCTAGGGTTTGTGGGCGATTTTGAGCGGCTCAATCATCGTATGCACAACAAATCCATCACCGCTGATAGCCAAATCACCATCACAGGCGGGCGCAATATCGGGGATGAGTATTTTTCTTTAAACCAAGAGATGGTATTTTCTGACCTAGATGTGCTGATGGTTGGTCATATTGTGCCGCAGATGTCACAAGCATTTGACCAATATTGGAACCATAAACTGGCTTTTCCTATCACCGATTTGGTCAAAAAACCTGAGCCATCCGCCCTAAACCAAGTGTTTATTCCAAAAACCCAAAAAGCCGATAAACCCGCGTCACAACAACTCGACCCTGTGCTAAAGCTGAAAAACGACTATCTAAAGCGCTTGGTGGCAATCGATTTTGTCAACCAAATCAAACAACAAAAATTGCCGCTCTACTGGGCAAGCGTCCAGCTATTGACGGACGATCCTGACAAACTGGGCAGCAAAGCCAATACCCAAGGGTTAGACATCAACCAAAGCTTAGGGAAAATCAGCCGTGAACTCAATTTAATCTCTGCGTATTTTGTACCCACGGAGCAAGGCAAAGACTATTTTATCAACCTTGCAAAAAAAGGCGTAGCGGTGAATATTTTGACCAATGCCATGAGCGCCACCGATGTCAAGCTCGTGCATTCTGGCTATGCCAAACACCGCAAAGACTTACTCAAAGCTGGGGTCAAGCTATATGAGCTCAAGCCCAATGCCATCAAAGACAATCTGCGTGATTCATACTTGACGGGAAGCTCTGCAACCAGCTTGCATGCCAAAACGTTTGAAAGCGATGGTGAAAAGGTGTATATCGGGTCGTTCAACTTTGATCCACGTTCAGCCTTGACCAATACCGAACTTGGCGTTGCCATCGCCCACCCTGTACTTGCCAACAAAATCCGCAATGAATTTTTGCAAGCCTTGCCAACAACCAGCTACACCTTGTCGCTCAAAGATGACAATATTCAGTGGTCAACGCTCGAGAACGATCAAATCGTCAAATATGATGAAGAGCCACAAACCAAGGCTTGGCAGCGTACGCTAGTATGGATGCTATCGCACCTACCGCTTGAAAAATTTTTATAAGCTGCAATTATTATGAATGACAGCTATTATGAACGACAGCGTTAGCCAATACGCTTAGCGCAATTGGCTATCTTTACTACCACGGCGATTAAACAGCTCAACTTTTTGCTGATGCTGTTCTAGCGATTGTTGACAACGCACGCACAAGTGCACGCCTGGCATCGCAAGACGCCGTGCTTCGGGGATGGGGGCATCGCACTCCTCACAATGAGTTAGACTCTCGCCCTGTGGCAATGCCCGTTTTGCCCGTTCAATCGCGTCATTAATAGTCGCTTCAATTTGCTCGTTTTCTGCGCCATCCGCAGCCCAACCACTTGCCATATTTTTCCTTAAATTTTAATAGGTTAACCATAATATGGTAGTGGTTTTGTCAAATTTCAATAGCGTATTAAAGCCGTTATCGCGCCATTTTATTGTGGCTGTAAATCAATCACCTGACCTTTAATACCTGCCGCTTCATCAGTCATCAAGGCGACATACGCACTCATCAAGTCTTCGGGCGCAAGCAAGGTGTTGGGGTTTTCGCTCGGATAGGCAGCAGCACGCATTTGGGTACGCGTGGCACCGGGATTGATGCAATTAAAGCGCAGGGTGGTGGTTTTTTGGGTTTCTTGGGTGAAAATATCGCTCATCCCTTCTACCGCCAATTTTGACAGCGCATACGCCCCCCAAAACGCGCGTGGACGGCTGCCGACACTACTAGAGGTAAACACCACTGAGCCACTTTGTGCAGATTTGAGTAGCGGTAGCAAAGCTTGGGTAAGGGTAAAGGTGGCATTAAAATTGACTTTCATCACTTGCTCAAAAATAATTGGGTCATACATCTCAAGGGGGGTTAATACACCGAGCAACCCTGCATTGTGTAAAACACCGTCCAAATGCCCGACTTCACGCTCAATCAAAATCGCCAATTGCTGCATTTCTGTGTAGCTTGCACTCTCTAGATTCATCAGTAGCATGGCAGGCTCAGCACCGCCTTCGGCTTCAATTAGGTCATACACGGCTTCAAGCTTGCTCGCGGTCTTGCCAAGTAGTAGCACGGTCGCGCCATATTTTGCATAGCTTAGCGCTGCTGCTTTACCGATGCCATCACCTGCCCCTGTGACCAAAATATTTTTACCTTTTAGACAATCGGCAGGTGGGATAAAGTTACGGATATCATCATGGGTTGCTAAAGTCATAGTTTCCTCAAAATTTTTCTTAAAAGCTTGCTAAAAAATTTCCTAAAAATCGGTCAAATTGTTAACACCTTGTCTATGCATCAACCGCCTAGTTGCTTGTTTAAGTGTGCGCTCAAGCATCCGTCCAATCCACAAGCAAAGCGGTCAATTCAGCGACGCTATGGATTATGTTATCTGCGCCCCAACTGCCCAAATCCGCTTGGTCTTCAGGGGGAATGTAGCCATAAGCTGCCAAAATCGTACGCATATTCGCCGCATTGCCCGCTTGAATGTCACGGATATGGTCACCGACATACACACAATTTTCAGGCTGTAGCTGACGCCCGAGTTGTTCATTCAACCGCGCTACTGCCAAATACATGGGCTCTGGGTCAGGTTTGGTGTATTTGACATCATCAGGGCATACCAGTACCGCACAGCGCTCAGTTAACTCAAGTTTCTCTAACAAATTTTCCGCCAAATAACGCGGCTTATTGGTGACAATGCCCCATACAATACCACGTGATTCCAAGTTTTTTAACAGCGAATCAAGCCCATCAAACAAGCGGCTATCGACACAGATATCGGCTTCATAGGTGTCCAAAAACTCTTGCCGATAAGCCAGCAAGGTTGGGTCATCCTCAGTCACATCGGCAAGCTCGCCAAACATCAGCTTGACCATGGCTCTGGCGCCTGCAGAAACTTGCTCGCGAATGGCGGTATCACTGGGCGCTGGGTGCTGGTGTTTGGCGCACATCACCTTAATAATGCGGATAAAATCAGGCGCCGTATCAATCAAAGTACCATCAAGGTCAAACAATACAGCTTGGCATTTTTCAGTCATTTTTTGCTCAAATCAACGATTAATATTTAAGTAAAGCCAACTACTGAGGCTTATATACCGCCATCATGTAGTTAACGTCAACATTTTGTGCCAGCCAATAGTGCTTGATAAGTGGATTGTAATGTAAGCCAATTAAATCTTGACGCTTGCAGCCTGCACGCTGAGCAAAACGATCTAGCTCGGCTGGGGTGATGAATTTTTCATAATCGTGTGTGCCGCGTGGCAACAAGCGTAATAAGTATTCAGCGCCAATCACCGCAAACAGGTAGGATTTTGGGTTGCGATTGATGGTCGATAGTACCAATACGCCATTGGGTTTGAGCAGGGTAAAACAAGCATTGATAATGGACTGAGGGTCTGGCACGTGCTCGAGCATTTCCATACACGTCACCACATCAAACTCACCAGCGTGCGCTTTGGCAAAATCTTCTACAGCAACACAAGCAAAATCAATCGCTTGGTTGGTCTGCGTAGCATGGATTTGTGCTGCCTTGATATTGGCTTCTCCCAAATCAATACCCGTCACCGTGGCGCCGCGCACTGCCATGCTATGTGACAAAATACCACCACCACAGCCGACATCTAACACTTTTTTGCCCGTTAATCCTGATTGCTGGCGGGCGATAGTTTGCTGTTCAATCCAGTTTAAGCGTAGCGGATTGATTTGGTGCAAGGTGGCAAACGCGCCTGATTTATCCCACCATTCATTGGCAAGGTCGGTAAATTTTTGTACTTCTTGTAAGTCGACGTTTTGCTGTAGGTTCGGTTGTGTCATGATGATAGTTCCGTTTGATTTTTACTTCGCTATTTTTTTAATTCGATACTTTTTACTTTAATAGCATGTTATGGCGTTTTTTGAAATGCGGTTGCTTGCTAACCACAATTGCTATCAAAAATAGCCTTATTCTAACAGTTTTTAGCCCATGCGCTGTAGAATTTATGTGGCAGGCTGATAGCGTAAAATAGCTTATTGCTGCATAACCCCATAACTGTCCAACTTTAAATATGACTGATAAATTAAACTTAAAAAAATATACTTTGTAATTTAGAAAATTTAATTAACATATTGCTTATGTTTTTCACCACTGTAGTTTTTTTTAGTTTACAAAGGATTACACTTAGGCACGTCCTCAATTTATGATAGTATAACGCGCAGGTATTTTCGTATTTTGAGCCCTACTAGCAAGCGATTTTCTATAAGATATGAGCCGTGCTAGACCCTATGATTTGACTGTTAATGAGGCAACCATGAAAAAATTAGCAATGACCGCAATCGCCGCCGCAATCGGCTTGACCAGTTTATCAACCCAAGCTGCAGATTTTGTAGCGGGTCAAGACTATAAGGTGCTTGCAAACCCAGAGAAAATTGAAGGCAATAAAATCATTGTTCGTGAATTTTTTTGGTATGGTTGCCCACACTGCTACAAATTAGAACCTTACATGGCACAGTGGTCAAAAAAATTGCCCGCTGATGTGGTGTTTATGCAGACGCCAGCTGCGATGAACCCTGTGTGGGAACAAAACGCCCGCGGTTTTTATGCCGCACAGTTATTAGGTTATCAAGGCAAAACTCACCAAGCGATGTTTGACGCCATTCAAAAAGACCGTCAAAAATTGTTTGACCAAGCCTCTATCGGTCAATGGTACGCATCAAAAGGTGTGGATATCAATAAATTTAACAGCATGTACAATTCTTTTGCGGTGAATACCCGTATCGCGCGTTCAAAAGATGCGGCGCAGCGCTTCCAATTATCGGGTGTACCTGCGGTTGTCGTTGATGGCAAATACGTGGTTGAGGGTGAGGATGGTAAAGTGCCACAAGTGGTTAACTATCTTATCAATAAAGCCCGTGCTGAACGTGGTGGTAAATAACTGTTTATTTACGTTACTTACTTTTAATTTTCATATAGCAGTTGTTAGTTGTAAATATTTTATTCGAATTTGACGTAAATCATAAGATAAGATAAGGCAATGTAACGCATTAATTTAACAAGTCAATGCGTTACATTGTTCAAAAATAAATAAAAAATGATTTACTTTTGTAGTACTTCCTATTTTTACCAAAATTATTTTAGATTTTACGGGTGACTTTTAGTATTGAAGCACCAACATCTATATACTTTTTTCCAATTTATCAATTAATTTTCTTCTGTATTAAATATATCTTAGTAATTTACTCTGCTTTTAATCCTTGTACGGGTTGAATCTTTGCTGCTTTGTAAGCAGGATATATGGTGGCAAGCACAGCCACTAGTGTGCTTCCTATGATGACTAGCAAAATTTCACCTGCTTGGGGATTTGAGGGCAACTCAGTGACAAAGTAGGTACCAAATAAATCTAAGTTAAAAGTAGTATCTACCCATCGAGAAATTGTGCCAATCGACATTGCTAAGCCCAATCCCAACAATCCTCCCGTTAATGTGCCAATTATTGCAATTACACTGCCTTGGAATATAAAAATTTTAACTATCAGATTGCGGCTAGCTCCTATAGTCTTTAAGATAGCTATTTCACTAGTTCTTTCAGTGACCATCATAATTAGACTAGAAACTAAATTAAACCCTGCTACCAAAATAATAAAAGCTAAAATCATCGCAATCATTGTCTTTTGCATTCTGAGTATTTTGAACATATTACCATTAGTCATCGTCCAATTTTGTGCACTTAAGCCTTGCTTTAATTGGATTGCTTTCTCAGCGGTCTGAGGCGCTTTAAATACATCTTTGAGCTTGAAACGTAAACCCTGAGCTCCTTGTGGCTGATTCAAGATTGCATTAACAGTTTCCATAGGTGCATAAGCGAAAATTTTTTCTGGGTCAGATCTTAATTTATAAATCCCAGAAACAGTAAACTGAGTATAGCGAGGAATAACGCCAGATGCCGAATTTGTGCCTTGGGGTAGAATAACAGTAATTTGATCTCCTAGCTTGATTTTAAGGGATTCCGCTAAAGCCTTTCCAATGATAATATTATTTTTTTGTTGAGATAGACTTTCAAAATTACCCTCTATCATTTGATCATCTACGATAGATAATTTTTTTTCGTATTCTGGTACAATACCACTCAAGAGTATAGTGGAGACGCCACCCTGTGGTGTACTTACCATACACTGCGTACGGCTAAAAGGGGCAACCATTTGAATATTGCTATCTTGCTGTTGCGCTTGAATAGCTAAATTTTGCCAATCGGGTAACCGATTAGGTGAAAATACAGCCACTTGAGGCAAGATACCTAAGATTTTAATTTTGGTTTGTTGCTCAAAACCGTTCATTACTGATAATACAATAATAAGTACCGCCACTCCTAAAATCATTCCAAGCATTGATATCAAAGAAATAAAAGAAATAAATGTATTAGAATTTTTAGCAGAAACATTGCGTAAACCAATGTAGGCAGCAATAGGACGGAACATAAAGATTTCCTAAATATACAATGGGCGATATAATATCGCCCATTGTAGATAATTCGATAATTGATAACAATTAGAATGTTTGGGTTAATTCTAGATTAAGGTTGTTTTTTGAGTACTCTTCAAAAGCACTATTACTTTTCACTTTATGATAATTCCAAGATAAACGCGGAGTAAGCTTAAATAATGTAAGATCACGCTTCCAAACGCTTAAGCCTAAATCATACTCTTTATTTTTACGCTGAATACCTATGAAGTCTTGGGGCGCATCATAATCTCTTTGAGCATAACCCATAGATAAACGTGTTGAAATACCATGGTTCCACGCTTCTCCCCATCCTAATCTAATACCTACACGGTCGTAAGAATCGCCTTCATAACCTTTATCATTATCCCCTTTTATATAATCAATACTGCCTGTCAAAGAACGAGTCTGTTTAGGCAAGTAAACAAGTGAATTTGAAAAAAGTTTAGAATTCATGTCATTAACATCGTATGCATCTTCATACCGCAACTGGGCAAGCTGTGAAAAATTTTGATACATTAATTTTGGTGTAACCCAATGGTTGTAACTAAAGTTTAATGCTTTATTCTGATAATATTTCTCTAATTCACCCTTGTTTTCTTCACGAGATACGCCACCGCCATACCATTCTTGAGTCAACGAAGGATAAAGTTCTAGCTCAGTTGTCGCATTTTGATAGCCTATACCTAATCCAACATTTGCATTGACTTCATTGAACTTGTGATTATCCCAATAATATTTACCATAGATATTTGAGTGTAAAGGCACATAATAGCGGTCATTAATTAGCCACTTTTTATTTGCTCCGATACCATAACCAATGCCTTTTCCTTCCTCATGTGGTTGGGTATTAACTAAAGATACGTTGCCATTTGTTAAGGTGGTACCAACAGCTGAAGCATTAGTTAAATTATCGTCATTTAAGAAACTAAAGCTAAAGTCAAATACCCATCGTTCATTACTATCAACCGCTCTAATGTATTGATTAATACTTTCTATTTCTTTTGGATCGGTCAAACTACTTCGAAGTTTTTCTAGCTCATTCTTAGCCGCTTTGTATTGTTTGTCTTGATACAAGGCATAAGCTAATTGAAAACGCAATAATCTAATATTGGGTAAAACTGCATTAACTTTACGAAATAAATGAATTGCATCAACCACTCGACCTTCCTTCATCGCAATGATGCCTTTTCCCCATTCAACCACTGATTCGTCTCGCTGTGGATACTGGGCATAAACAGGTATCAAATCTCTTAATGCATCAGCATCTTGACGAAAAATCAAATACGAAAGGGTTTTTTCCATTTCTTCTGGATTATTTTTAAGATATTCAATAGAGGCCTTTTTATCCATTACTTTGGGCAAGTTGATATTGGTAGTGCTAGAATTAGCGCTTTCTACCCTAGAAGACTGAGTAGCGGATATATTTTCTTCAGCATAACTTTGTAATGACAGTACAACAGAGGTAAATAGTATTGGGTATTTTACTAGCGGTCGGTAAAATGATGACAAATGGGTAGTAAACATATGTAAACCTATAAAGGAAAGATTATCAAAAAAATGTATTCCATTATAACAATCTATACGATTGAAAGACTAGATTATTACAAAATCTTTATCCACATAAATATTATAGCAATAAAAAAACGGCTAATAAATTAGCCGTTTTTTACAAAAATCATTAATAATGATTTTGATTAACGTTCGTTAGAAGAAACGTTTCCGCTTGTATCTACAGGTGCTGGAGGTGCTGGTGGAACTACGATATCACGTTTTGCACCAAATACTGCGCCCCATGCTGAGTTACCATACTTCTCTCCTTCAAGCGCGTTTACAGCACCACCCAACTCTTGCGCCGCATCGCCATAGAAAGATGCTTTAAGATCGCCCTTTCTATCAGTAACAGTAGAAGAAACAGCATTTGTAAGCGTAGAAGTACCTACCACAGTATTACCATTAACATTACCACTAAATGTAACTAGTGGGTTTTGAACACCATTAGTACCATTGGTAAATTTAACATTATAGATATTACCCGCTAATTTTTTGTCTTTAACATTATACTGAGCTGCTACAAAGTCACCCAAGGTAGTAACTGTTTGACTATCACCTACAGAGTTAGAATTTGGATCAGCAGCTGCACCGCTTGCACCATTCAAACCGTAAGTCAATGCATGTCCATAATAATTATACACTGCATCCTGTGGTAACGCTTTCATCTGAGCTAAAGTAGTTTCGTTTAAACCACGATAGAAGTAAGTGTTAACAGCATCTTTCGCATTGAATGCTCGAGCTTCCGTACCAACAAATTGTTGACCTTTAGCAACTTGAGTACCTACAGTAGTAGGATCTAATGCATCAATATTAGTACTTACACGACCATACTGTACATTATCTAATTTAATGTTTTGTAAATTAGCCGTATTAGCATAGGTCATGGCGCCTGTAGCATTAGACGTTGATGACACAGCGCGATACGAGTTAGCTGGTGCCTTATTAGTATAAACGCCATCTTTGTCGAATGCTTTTGAACCAAAAATACGAGTATCAGTAGTATCATTCGCCGTTTCTACATTATTACCCTCTACCGTGCCCAAAGTAAATGCGTTTGAAGTAGAAGTTTGATGATATAAGCCTGCTGAATCAGCTGGTTTGACTAAATAAGTCTGCGGTGCTGTAATTACTGTATCATTACGCACTTGTAGCGGGCTATTATCAACTTTAATTGCTTTTACTGCAGTGGCAGCGCCTGTCTCATTAGAAAATGATTTGGTGTTGTAGGCAACTGCTGCTGCTGCATCATCACCATTGATTTTACCAGCGTAACGGCTTACATCTACTACTTGATCATTGTATACTTCACGACCTAAAACAATGTTTTTCATGTCTTTGTCTTGAAGGGTTTTGCCACCTAAAGCAACGGGTTGACTTTTATTAGCGCCGTCTTTGTTAGCCACATAGTCAAAGTTTGCTTGTGCGTTACGATTATAGTTTTGTCCAACAACGCTTGGAGTTTCCGCAATCTTAACACCGTTAATAACCGGGTTTTGCGTTACATCACCTGCGCCAGGATTGGTGCTAGTTGTACCGCTAGTTGCTGTAGTACCTGAAGTGGCAGTAGTGCCGCTAGTTGCTGTAGTACCTGAAGTGGCTGTAGTACCGCTAGTTGCTGTAGTACCTGAGGTCGCAGTAGTACCGCTAGTTGCTGTAGTACCTGAGGTCGCAGTAGTACCGCTAGTTGCTGTAGTACCGCTAGTTGCTGTAGTGCCGCTAGTTGCTGTAGTACCTGAGGTCGCAGTGGTAGGCGTGCCTGGTCCTTTCCAATCTACTGAACCATCACTATCGCTGCCGCCGCAAGCCGTTAATGCAGTCGTTGATACTACGCTCATAATCGCTAGAGCTAAATATTTCATTTTCATATGGAATTCCTTATGATTGGGGAGACAATCAAAAACTCAAAAAAATAAATCATAGCGATGTCAATGCATGAGTTTTTGTAATGTTACAGTGTTTTTGCTATCTGTAAGTAGGATAATAGCAGAGTTTTTTCTATATCGTCAATATATTTACAATTTATTTAACAAATCTAGCTTATTATTTACAAATCAAATAAACCCAATTAAAAACAAGTACTTATAAAAAAATGTTAATGATAATTATTCAATATCTGCATCAATATATGGCACAGATTGAATTTAAATATTTTTCACTACTCGCATAATAATTTTCATCATAATTGTATAAAATATGTTTTTTAATATATTTTAAATGTTAAATTTGTTGCTTTAGATTAACTTACTACTCAATTACAGTGAAACTTTCAGATGGTTTATTGTCATTTGCCAATTGGATTATTGTCTCGAAGGCGGTTTCCAAATTTTTGGCATATCTTACTGTATCGAATAGGGGATGCTTGTCTCGATTTGCAATTAATTTGGCTCGAATTGTCGCTAATTTTGTGGGATGGCAGGCTAGTTCGATTGCGAGTTTTTCATAATCCGCTCGACTCTCGGTTATAAGTTCGGTAAGACCGCATGCGTTTAGTAAGCTTGCGGCGACTCGAGAAGCAAAAGACTGGCCCATGCAGGTAAGTACTGGCAAACCTGTCCATAATGCATCACTTGTTGTGGTATGTGCATTATAGGGTAGTGTATCTAAGAACAAGTCTGCTAGGATATGACGTGCTAAATGTTCGGGAATCGAACGTCTTTCTGCAAATATTAGACGACTGGCATCAACTCCCGCCATAGAGGCTTGGCGCTTAAGGTTGGCCTCAGTTTCAGGTTCATCTTTTAATAGCCATAGCACGCTGTCGGGGACAGCTTGAAGAATTCGCATCCACACCGAGAATGTCTCTGGCATCACCTTGTAAGGATTGTTGAAGCAACAATACACAAAGCCTGATTCGGGTAAACCCACTTCCGCCCTACTAGGCACAGTATCACCAATTATCCGATGTCGATCATTAGGCTGATAGGTATGAGGCAATCTAATAATTTTCTCACTATAAAACCTTTCAAGGTGTGGTGGAATAAGGGTGTTATCTGCAATGATATAATCAATAAAAGAAGCACCCATTGTGCCAGGAAAGCCAATATAGTTTATCTGGATAGGGGCCGGACGGTAACTAAAAATAGCTGTTCTTGAGTGGGTGGTATAGCCTTTTAAATCAATGACAATGCTAATATTCTGCGCTTGAATATGCTCAGCAATGCTCTTATCATCCCAGGTTGATACCTCATGAAAATGCTCAAAGGCATTTCGTAAGCGAATACGCCATTCGTCTTCAATATTTTCACCATACGAATAGGCATAAATTTCAAAACGTTCTTTATTGTGTATTTCAAATAACTCTGCCATCAAGATAGCTGTGGCATGGTTATAAAAATCGGCAGACACATAAGCAACCTTAATACGCGATTGAATTTGCTCAGTAAAATCAAATCGCTCAGTCGTTAAGGGTTTTTCGATGAAGCCATTGCGCTGTACATAAGACTCAGCACAGTATAATTGTTGCTGAGGCGCATCGCATGCCGCAACAAAATCAAAGGGCGCAGCGATAGGATATCTAGCATCCATGCTCGTTATCATCTGTTCAGTCAAATCGGTAAGATGATTCCAGTCTCCGATTTTTGTTTTTAAACCAAATAAAATACCTAGTAACTCAGGATGGTAAGGGTCAATTTGAGCAGCTTTTTCAAAGCTCTCAATCGCTTGTGGATATAGGCGTTGCTCTCGATAAGCATAACCTCTCATAAACCAAAAATATACAACATCCGGGGTTTTATTAAGAGCAATATCGCACAATTCAACGGTTCTAGTATAAGCGCGATTCCAATAAGTTGTGTATATCAAGTCATAATAGATATTAGGATAATCTTCATAGGCTGACAAAACACGCTCAAAACAGCGTACAGCAATGTCAAATTGCTTTTGCTCTTTTGCTAAGGTGCCGATTTTATGAAGATCATTAATGTTTGGGTCGTCTAGTTGAAAGCCTCTATCAAAACACACTACTGCCTCGACAGTTTTATCCTGTAGCAATAATAGGTTAGCCTTGTCATACCAGATATCCGCACGTTTGACCGTCATTGCCAATGCTTTGTTTAACCAAATCATGGCATTATCTAAATCACCTTTCGTCCAAAATGCCCTTGCCATCACCACCATCACATCAATAGATTTTGGTATAGGCTTTAATTGTGAGTATTGCAATATATTTGGTGCAGTATCTGTAGTTGGCAAAACGTCATTTGTTAAATCATTATTAAGCAATACGTTGTTAACAGCGGAAGATTTTGTTTGTGTCGGGTTCATTGAAAAAATGTCATATCAGAGATTTGTAGTTGATTATAATAGATAGTTGGCAAACTACAAAACATTTACAACCTTAATCAATTGTAAATCATCAAAAGTATTAATGATCCGCTGGCGTGCCGCCTTGTGCCACAATCCAGTTTTTTATCTGTTTGGTTTTTTCATCCAAGAGCGTTTTATCACCGCTGGCTTCGACATTGAGACGAATCAGTGGCTCAGTGTTAGAAGCGCGGACATTAAAGCGCCAGCGTGGAAAATTGACCGACAAGCCATCGAGTTTATCAAGGGTCGCCGTTTGGCTATCAAATTGTTGGTAGCTTTCTTCAAGTTTTGCCAACACCGCAGGCGCAGTGATACCGTCTAATTTAAAGTTAATCTCGCCTGAGATAGGAAAAGCGGCAATCATCTCATCAACCAGTTGCGACAGTTTTTTTGGCGCCTCTGTTTTGCCTGATTTTGATAGCAATTCAATCACCAATAACCAAGGAATCATGCCACTATCGCAGTAGTTAAAATCGCGAAAATAATGATGCGCAGACATCTCGCCGCCATACACTGCGTTGTTTTCACGCATGATTTGTTTGATAAAAGAATGCCCTGACTTACTGATGGCCGCTTTACCACCGGCCGCCGCGATGACGCTTTCGGTATTTAAGATATTACGCGGGTCATAGACAATCGCCTCGGCAGGGTTTTTATCCAAGAAAGCTTTGGCAAGCACCCCCACTACATAAGTGCCTTCCAAGAATCGAGCGTTCTCATCAAAGAAAAAACAGCGGTCAAAATCGCCATCAAACGCAATCGCCAAGTCCGCTTT
This sequence comes from Streptomyces cinereus, assembly GCA_014647715.1. Taxonomy (GTDB): domain Bacteria; phylum Pseudomonadota; class Gammaproteobacteria; order Pseudomonadales; family Moraxellaceae; genus Faucicola; species Faucicola cinerea. The sequence goes on along the minus strand of BMPS01000016.1, from coordinate 29,911 downwards.
CTCCGCCAATAGCTTGTCTGCCGTCACTTTACGGTTGGCAATAATCATGGGATTGGGAATACCATTGGGAAAACTGCCATCGGGCGCATGATTGATTTTGATAAATTTAATAGGCGCGTTGGCAGCTTGTAGACGCTGCTCAAGCAAATCAATCGTTGGCGCAGCACTACCATTACCACAGTTGACAACCACTGTCAAAGGTCGTAACGCGTTGACGTCAATATAGCTTATCAGATGGTCGATATAGGCGGTTTTATCTTCTTTTAACTGATACTCGCCTTTACTGGCTGCCGCTTTGAATGCGCCTTTTTCTGCGATTTGTTGAATGTCTGCCAAACCGGTATCCGCGCTAATAGGTTTTGACTGTTCACGCACCAATTTTAGCCCGTTATAATTGATGGGGTTGTGACTGGCGGTCACTTCAATACCGCCAATCGCGCCATAGTGGCTGGTGGCAAAATATACTTCTTCAGTGCCTGTCATGCCCAAATCAATCACATCAATACCTGCATCTAATATGCCTTGTATGGCGGCTTTTTTGAGGGCTTCACTACTGGGCCGAATGTCACAGCCAATCACAATCGCTGGTTTTTGCTGATTTGATAGCGGTTCACTTAAAAATTGGGCGAAAGCACGTCCGATACGGTAGGCGATGTCCTCGTCAAGATTTTTACCGAGTTCGCCGCGGATGTCATAGGCTTTAAAAGACGAAATTGTGATGGGAGAAAAATCATTCATATACGTGGCTCATGGGATTAAGAATTAAGAATGTCATTCAATTAACTGTTAATTATTCACTCTCAGTTATTCACTAGCAATGATCAACTATCACCAAACACATCGCGGCTATACACTTTTTCCTTGACGTGGGCTAATTCGGGATGTAATCGGTTCGCGACAATCACGTCGCTGGTTTGTAAAAAACTGGCTAAATCATTGACTACGGGACAATCCATAAACTGTGGTGACGACAGACTGGGCTCATAGATTTGTACATCAATGGCATGTTGTTTGAGCAGTTCAATAATGTCCAAAATTGCAGAATCTCTAAAGTTATCGGCATCTTTTTTCATGCTTAATCGGTACACACCCACGGTATTAGGCTGCTTGGCGATAATTTGACGGGCGATAAAGCGTTTGCGGGTATTGTTGGCATCGACCACCGCATGAATCACATTGGCAGGAATCCCTTCATAATTGGCTTTAAGCTGTTGGGTATCTTTGGGTAGACAATAGCCACCATACCCAAATGATGGGTTGTTGTAATGCATGCCAATACGCGGGTCTAAGCTCACACCGGTGATAATCGACTCACTATCAAGCCCCATGCTTTCGGCAAAGCTATCTAACTCGTTAAAAAATGCAATGCGTGTGGCAAGGTAGCTATTGGCAAATAGCTTGACCGCCTCTGCCTCAGTGGGCGGCATAATTTGGCTTGGGGTGTGGTTTTGTTCGCTGGCAGTTTGGTATTGGGTGATTAGTTGGTGACAAACATCTTGCAGCGCTGGCACATGGTTTATATCACAGCCAACAATAATACGTGACGGATGCAGGTTGTCATATAACGCTTTGCCCTCCCGCAAAAACTCCGGCATAAATAAAATACGCGTATCAAACTTTGCCTGCATGTCAACGGTAAATCCAATCGGCACAGTCGATTTGATCACAATCGGTACTTGTGCGTTGTGAGCGCGTACGGTTTGGATACTGGCTTCCACCGATGAGGTATCGAATTTGCCAGTGGCGACATCGTAGTTGGTCGGTGTGGCAATAATCACCAAATCTGCGGTTGAAAAATCCGCCTCACTCACCAACTGCGCTGTTAAATTCAAGGACTGGGTTGCCAAGAACTGCGCAATCAACGCATCGTCAATCGGCGACGCTTGCTGTTGTAATTGGGCAATTTTTTGGGCATCGATATCGACCAAGGTGACTTGGTTAGCAAGTTTTGGCTGGGCTAAAAGTACCGCATTGGACAGACCGACATAGCCTGCCCCAATGACAAAAATAGTTGTAATCATGGGTGATGAAACCTTACAAATCGCAGCAAAAATTAGCGAAGCCGTCGCGTATTTTTAGCCTTGATATTTCTTATATTTTTAAATGAGGTAAGTTTGTGCCAATATCACTATAGTTTGACAAAATGGCATAGCAATGACAATGATTATTTTGAGACATCTGTGTTTTAGGTATTTGTAATTGAAGCCTCTGTATTTTAGGCATCTAGACTGTCAAGGCAAATACTTACCAATGGACTTAGATTGCCATGTCAAATGCGCTAAAATAGCTAGATCAATTATATTGTGAATTTTTCATCATTTACTATCAATCACCCTTCAGAGATAACGATGCAACCAACTTCCAATTTTGCTGACCTTATTGCCTTAATGGCACGACTGCGCCAAGACTGCCCTTGGGATAAAAAACAAACCAACGATAGCCTCATCCCATACGCCCTAGAAGAAACCTATGAGCTCGTCGAAGCCATACAATCGGGTGACATTGACGACATCAAGGGTGAGCTTGGCGATGTGCTGTTACAAGTGGTTTTTCACGCTTGTCTATATGAAGAACAGCAGCAGTTTGATATCAGCGAGGTGATTTTCACCTTGCAACAAAAACTCATTCGCCGTCACCCGCATGTGTTCGACAAAGAAAATCTAAAAACCGATGAAGATGTCAAAAAACGCTGGGATGAAATCAAAGCCTTGGAAAATGCCGAAAAAGCCAAACAGGGTAAACTGGTAAACCATCGCCGCACCCTTGATGCGGTCAAGGCAGGCTCAGCGTTAATGCAAGCGCAAGAACTACAAAAAACTGCCAATAAAGTCGGTTTTGATTGGGATGTGGTATCGGGTGCGGTGGACAAATTGGATGAAGAAGTGGCAGAGCTCAAAGAAATCTTACCAATCGATGGTCAAAAACCGACGCCTGAGCAAAAAGCACTGCTAGAAAAAGAACTGGGGGATTGTTTTTTTGCCCTAGTCAATATTGCTCGCAAACTGGGCATTGATAGCGAAAAAGCAACTTTGACCACCGTGCATAAATTTCGCTCTCGTTTTGGCTTTATTGAAGATGAGCTCGCCAAAATAGATAAAACCCCTGAAACTGCTAGCTTAGAAGAAATGGATAACTTGTGGGATTTGGCAAAACAGCATGAAAAACTTATATGAGGGGTTTTGAGCACGACCTAGGTTTTAGGGTCTAGTATTATTGACAGCTAATACCCTGTTTACATGCCGTGTACATTTTTTTGCTAAAACAGTTTTTTAGCTAAGTTTGTACTAAGTTTGGGGTGGCATAATAGCTCACATCAACTTATTAAACCCATGTATTAAACCAATTTGGTTAATAGCATTGATTTAATAGCATTGATTTAACACAAGGTTTGACTCGTTTATCATTGAATCTATCTTGTTTATTCAATCTTGTTGATCCATTACATAAATTGGTATAACAATAATACTTTAAGAGACGACTATGAAAAAAACACTATTTGCATCCGCCCTAGCCTTGGTATTTGCTTCAACAACCGCTTTTGCAGCACCGGCTGTACCACCTGGACCTGCCCATAACGCACCTAGCCAAAACGTAACTCACAAAAAAGTGACGCATAAAAACGTCACTCATAAAAAAGTGACGCATAAGAATGAGCTACGTCATAAACCTGTCAAAAAAATTGTCAAAAAACCTGTTAGAAAACAGGTGAAAAAACATTATGTTAAAAAACAGGTCAAAGTAAACCGTGGTCACCCTCATATAAAAGGAGAGCATGCAAAAGGTCAGCCAAGATAATTTCTCGTTATCGCCACAAGCCTTTAGTGCATAGTAAAAGCCGAAACCTAACTGGGTTTTGGCTTTTTTATTGCCCAAGATTGATTGTTCCAGACGCGTTGGCAAGGTATACTGAGTCAACAGGGATTTGACCGTTAAAGCAATGATTTTTCGATTATTATTTGGCTCAATTTTTGCCATTTTAGTTCTAGCCCTATGGGCAATGCCCGCACAGGCGCAAGTATGTACCCCAACCTTGACGCCCGAGCAGGCTTTTTTGGCAGTGACAAATTTGACTGGGACTAACGGTAGTACCACAAAACCCTCTGCAAATCTCCTTGCCAATTCACCCAAAGTGATTAATATCAATACAGCCAGTGAAGCACAGCTTACACAGCTTGATGGTATCGGTGCCAAAAAAGCCCAGCAAATTATTTTATACCGGCAAATGATGGCACCGTTTGCCACAGCAGATGACCTAGCCAACGTCAAAGGTATCGGTAAAGCAACTGTCGATAAAAATCGCCACCGCATCACCACCCAATAGTGATAGCAAAGCATTGGCAATCATCGCAAGCCTATTCTTATTTTATACACGCTGTACTAGCAAGCAAACCGCCTCATCCTGTACTTTTAACGTCCTACAAATAATCAATCATTAAACAATACTTTTCGCTCACTGGATTTTTTGTAACCGTGAATTAATATCCCTAGTTAGGCAGAAATTTGGTACACTAACCGCTAATAAATTTCTGCCGTTTTCATGGATTTTGGTTATATACATGGCAAAAAAAACTCGCAAATCACCTAGCACGGCAACCGCTGCTGGCAATACCGCAACCGATTATGTTTTAGATAGACAGTCGGCTCGCCGTGATGCCAAAAAACTGGGCTTAAACAAAGCTGATTTACCCAACTCCATCAAAGAAGTGATTAGCACACTGACGCAGGCGGGTTTTGAAGCCTACATCGTCGGTGGTGGGGTGCGTGATGCCTTGTTAGGCTTAAAGCCCAAAGACTTTGATGCTGTGACCAACGCCACCCCAAACCAAATCAAAGAAGTATTTGGCAAACGCTGCCGCATCATCGGACGGCGTTTTCAGCTGTGTCATGTGTATTCTGGTCGCGATATGATTGAAGTTGCGACCTTTCGCGCGCCGCCTAAGGACAACAATCATCTCACCGAAGACGGCATGATCATGCGTGACAATGTGTGGGGTGATATCTACCAAGATGTGGTGCGCCGCGATTTTAGTATCAATGCCCTCTACTATCAGCCATTTGACGACATCGTTTATGATTTTTGTGGTGGGCTAAAAGATGTTGAAAACCGCACCATCCGTCTGCTCGGCGACACCCAAAAACGGGTGGAAGAAGACCCTGTACGCCTGTTACGAGCGTTGCGTTTTAAGGCAAAATTGCAGTTTGATTTTGACAATGCCTTGAATCAACAATTCAATGCGCAAAACTGGGCATTACTGGCGCAAGTATCCCCTCACCGCTTGTACGATGAAACGCAAAAAATGTTCACAGGCGGCTACTTGGTGCCGATGTTACCACTGCTATTTGATTATGGTGCGTTTTCTCAGTTGTTGTTTTACCCACCGACAAGCGTGACACCGCTACTCAATCAAGTCACCATCAATACTGATAGGCGCATAGGTAGTGGTAAAAGCATTAACCCTGCGTTTTTTTATGCGACTATTTTGTGGGAAAACTATCTATATTTATTGGATAAGTTTAAAAAGAACACACCGTTTAGCGACGCGCAAAACCAAGCCGCCAATAAAGTGTTGGACAAGCAGCGCCGGCACACGGCCATGCCCAAGTTTGCCGAGCAGTTTATTAAAGATATTTGGCTCATGCAGCCAAGACTTGCCCAACCGCGCAAAAAAAATCTGCAAAAGCTGTTTGAAAATCCGCGTTTTCGGGCTGCCTATGACTTTTTGATGATGCGTGAGCAGGTAGAAGCCAAAAACCAAGCGCTTGCCAAACAACATGGCGCAGCGATTACGTTGGATGATGAAAGCACCAACGGCATGGGACATTGGTGGGCGTGGTTTCAAACCCTAGGTGCCAAACAGCAGCAACAAGCGATTGACGAGTTTGACCTTGAATCAGTACGTTTGCGCTTTGCCAATATTGTCAATCAGACCAGTTTTGAGGATGACAGTGTTGTTTACCAAACTAGCGATACGGTGCGTGATAATGAAGCAAGCATGGGTAGCGATTTTAGTCATGGACAGCGCCGCCGCGAACGACGTCGTTTGCCGTTTGCAGCAAGCAGCCAAATCGAACGTGAACAGTTACCAGATACGGCACTATCTACCAAAGCGCACAAACTAACACAGCAGCAGCAACTTGAAAAAGCCCAGCTGCAGCAGTTATCGCTTGCCACTCACACCAACTCAGCACCCGCTAAGTCACTTATCGTCGCGCCAATCACAACGCAAAAAGACGATGACCACCCTTATCAGCCGACAGGTTCTGCTTCAGTATCAGCTTATAATGAAACAAGTGCACGCCCAAATAGTTCACACCCAAATAATTCGCACCCAAATAGTTCACACCCAAATAATTCGAACCTAGGTCGCTCACGCAAACGCGACAAAGCCTATTTATCGGCAGCGAGTGTACCTGCCAAACGTGCGCGACGTGCCCCCAGCTCAAACTGGTCGATTTTGGAGCAACGCCAGCAAGCGGATATCGCAACATCTGCTAGTGATTTGCGTGGCGAACCTGTCAGCCCAACACCCGTCAGACAAAGCATTGACAATCAGGCGGTGACTCATACCGACACTAATATTAGCACTGACATTGGCACTGGCACGGTCAAGCATTCGGCACCCAATGAATCAATGATTGATAGTAGCGATAGTGGCGTGGTACAGCCAAAGCCAAAGCGAGCGCCACGGACGCGTAAAAAGGCGGTTGCTGATAGCAAAGTCTCAGCAGAAGCGGTGACGAAGGACGAGGCACCGGTAGCGCCAAAACGCACCCGCAAACGCGCGGTCAAAATCGACGGTCATCAGCCATGATTACGTGCTATATCGGTTTGGGTGGCAATATCGCAAACGCGCTTGGTACGCCAAGGCAGCATATTGCCAATGCTATTGCAGCGTTTTACGCATCGCCGCACTTTGCCAATGTTACAGCATCATCACTGTATCAATCCAAAGCCTTTGGGGTCACCGACCAGCCCGATTTTTTTAATGCGGTCGTAAAAGTTGATACCGATTTGGCGCCCTTAGCCCTACTGGATTTTTGCCAAAGTTTGGAGAGCGCTGCCAAGCGCACGCGTTTGCGCCACTGGGGTGAGCGTAGTTTGGATGTCGATGTATTGTTGTATGGTGATGACACAATCAACAATGCGCGTTTAGTAGTGCCACATGAGGGCTTATTTGCGCGTAATTTTGTGCTGATTCCGATGCTAGAGCTTGACCCAACCCTTATGGTAAATGGGCAAAAATTGGCAGATTTACCGACCAGTCAACAGTGGCAGGGCTTGGAAAAATTAACCCATATCAGTTAACAGGGTTTTTTGTAAAAATTAACAAATTATTGGTGCTATGGATTTGAAATCGCAAAAAATTAAACCATTGATAAAGTAACGTTTTTTGTTTTTACTATTTCTTGTTTTTGCCTGTTTCTTTTGCCCTTGCTTCTTTTAGCTTTACTTCTTTTACCCTTGATTCTTTTAACCTTGCTTTTTAAAGGAAACCGCATGAGCTACGTTAGCAACCTAGAATCTAACCCTGATTCAACAACTGAGTCAACATCTGCCGCAGCGACGACCAAGCCTAAATTACCTGTGACCTTGTCCACCTTAAACAAACTTAAAGCCAATGGCGAGACGTTCTCGTGCTTGACATGTTATGACGCAAGTTTTGCCGCAGCCATGCAAGTTGCAGTGATTGATACGATTTTGATTGGCGATAGCCTTGGCATGGTGGTGCAAGGACAAACCTCAACCTTGCCGGTGACAATCGCAGACATGGTGTATCATACCCAAAACGTGGCTCGTGCCAACAGTCATGCACTGATTTTATGTGATTTACCTTTTATGAGTGTCGCCACGCTTGAGCGCGCACTCGATGCCAGCCAAGCGGTGATGCAAGCAGGCGCCCATGTGGTCAAAATCGAAGGCGGTGCCGAGCTTGCCGAAATCGTGTCAGTGCTTGCCAACAACGGCGTGCCGACCTGCGTGCATCTAGGTTTGACGCCGCAATCCGTGAATGTGTTTGGTGGCTACAAAGTACAAGGCAAAACCGATGCCCAAGCAGAAAAACTCATATCTGACTGTCAAGCAGTGGTAGAGGCGGGCGCCGCCATTTTACTGCTCGAATGTGTCCCTGCTGAGCTTGCCAAAAAAGTGCGTGACACTTTCTCCGTGCCAGTGATTGGTATCGGTGCGGGCGTGGATTGTGATGGTCAAGTGCTGGTCATGCACGATATGCTTGGGGTATATACCCGTAAACCTGCCAAGTTTGTCAAAGACTTTTTGACCGACGAGCATAACGAAACCAAAGATATCACCGGGGCGTTTAAAGCCTATCATCAGGCGGTCAAAGACCGTACGTTCCCAACGCCCGCACATAGTTTTTAGTAATCATAAAGGCAAAAAAATGCAAGTATTTCATACCATCAACGCATTACGTGACACCTTAAAACCTTTACGCCATCAAGCGGCTGCGCCAAAGATAGCGCTGGTGCCCACAATGGGTAATTTGCACAGCGGTCACGTGACCCTCGTCAAAAAAGCCAAGGAACTTGCCGATATCGTGGTGGTCAGTGTGTTTGTTAACCCAACCCAATTTGGCGTGGGTGAAGACTTTGATACCTACCCACGTACGCTAGAGGCCGATGTGGCAAAACTTACCGAGGCAGGAGCAAATTTTGTATTTGCCCCAAGCGTGGAAGAAATGTACCCAACCTACCCTAACAACGTGCAAGTGCTGTCAGGCCCTATCAGCAAAATCTTGTGTGCCAACACTCGCCCCACCCACTTTGATGGTGTCGGCTTGGTGGTGAGTAAACTGTTTAATATCGTCCAACCTGACATCGCTGTTTTTGGTAAAAAAGACTATCAACAACTTGCGATTATCCGCCAGTTGGTCGCTGAGCTAAATTTCCCGATTGAGATTGTCGGGGTGGATATCGTGCGGGCTGAGGACGGGTTGGCATTATCGTCTCGCAATCAATACCTAAGCGAAGTAGAACGTCAACTTGCCCCCACCTTGCAAAAAAGCTTGCAACAGCTTGCCAATGAGTTAAAAACTGCCAATTTTGCCGATTTTGACCAGATTGTTGCCGGCGCAATCGATAAGTTAAATCGCGTGACGGTGGCTGATTCAGGCTTTAAAGTGGATTATTTGGAAGTTAAAAATCGCTTCTTACAACCGCCGAAGCCCACTGATAAAGACTTGGTAATTTTGACCGCCGCTTTTTTGGGCAAGAAAACACGGCTTTTAGATAACCTAGAGTTTAGCCGGGAACTGAATCAGCAACTGAATCAAGAATTGGGTAGCGATTTTAATCGACAAGCTACCACCGCATCTGTGAAGGATTAACTATGTCAACGCTACAAGTTATCATTGTTTCAGGACGTTCAGGCTCGGGTAAGACATCGGTTCTCAATATTATGGAAGACTTTGGCTATTATCCAATTGATAATTTGCCACTCTCGCTAGTCCCTAGTGCCATTGATAAACTTGTACATGACAGCCAAATTTATAAAATCGCTATTGGTGTGGATGTACGCTCGCCACAAGCGGACTTATCACGGTTTGCTGAGGTCTATCATAAGCTGATAGAGACTTATAGCAAACCGGCGATTAAAATACTGTATGTGACTGCCCAAGAAAGCGTCCTGGTGGCACGGTTTGACGCCACGCGCCGTCTGCATCCGTTAATGGCGGTATCGGGTAATCTACCCAATGCCATCAAAAAAGAAATCGATATTTTAGAGCCGATTGCTATTCGCGCTGATATCAAAATTGACACCAGCCTACTTAATATCCACCAACTCAAAGAAGTCATCCGCGATCATTTGGGCGTGGATAATGCGGTAACCGTCAATATTTTATCCTTTGGGTTTAAATATGGGGCACCGATTGATGCCGATTTTATTTTTGATGTGCGCACCCTACCAAACCCCCATTGGAAGATTGAACTGCGCAACCAGACAGGGTTAGACGATGGCGTCAAAGCATTTTTTGATGACTACAGCGAAGTAGATGACATGACCAATGATATTATCGCTTTTTTTAAAAAATGGTTGCCGCCTTTTTTGCACAACAATCGCCATACCGTGACCATCGCTATCGGCTGTACTGGGGGCAAACACCGCTCTGTGTATATCGCAGAAAAATTGGGCGAATCACTGACCCAATCGCTACCCAAAGAGATGGTGGTACGTATCAAGCACCGTGAAAAAAATCGCTGGTAGTGCGTTCTGAATCAACTTTGTATTTATGATTGATAACTTTGAGATTGATAAATGATTAATTTTGCTGAAATGGATATGGCAGTTAGCCGTACCGAACTAAAAAAAGCCCATGAACGCCTACAGCGACTGGCTGAGCCGCTTGCCAATTTGTCAAAAAAACAGATGAAGGCACTGCCTGCCAGTGAGTTTTTTTTGGATGACTTGCTGCAGCTTGCCGATATCACTAGCCATGAAGCACGTAAACGTCACATTAAGCGTTTGGGTAAATTGCTGGCTGAAGAAGAACCGCATGCGATTGTCGAATTTTTATTTCGCCATACCTTTAGCCCTGAGCAACAAGCCAAAATTGAAAGTTGGCAAACGCGCCTAAATTTGCAAGATGACAATACCTTAAAACAATTCACCAAAACTTTTTTTGACAGTGAATTCAACACCATCAAGCAGCTACTGATTTGGATTGCCTACGCCGAATACACCCAAGATGATGAATTGATGAATGAGAGTGTGGCTGATTTACACACTTATATCCGCCAAGTGGCGATTTTGTCCAAAGGTAAATAGTTGGACTGATTCCCATTTTTCTAACCACTTATCCCTATGTGGCTTGGCTAGTGGGTGTTGCTTTTTTGGTGAGTTGGGTTGGGCGCGCTAGCCTATGAGTCGATTTTTTACTACCAAAGCTATTTTCATCATAAAATAACGTAAAATTGCTTTTATTTTATAGAGTGAGCCGCTAAGGTATGCCATCAGCCTTAGCCATCCTGCCCGCAATGAGCCATTTTCACCAGTTACGTCAACATACCCAGTCCAACCCCAATTATCCCAACCAAATTCGCCAGTGGCGCGTGATTGTCATGGCGATTTCGGCATTTATTTTTAATACCACCGAATTTGTGCCGATTGCGCTGCTGTCCGACATTGGTCATAGCTTTGCTATGCCAGTAGAAACGGTGGGGCATATGATAACCATTTATGCTTGGATTGTGGCTATTTTGTCGCTCCCTGCCATGCTTGCTACTGCCCGTATCGAACGGCGCAAGCTATTGATAGGGTTATTTGTTATCTTTATCGGGGGGCATGCGGTGTCGGTGATGGCGCAAAGTTTTGCCATGCTGTTGGTTGGGCGGGCTTTGATTGCGCTAGCGCATGCGGTGTTTTGGTCAATTACCGCAAGCCTTGTGGTGCGTGTGGCACCCAAAGATCGCCAAACCAAAGCCTTGGGGCTATTGTCGATGGGTAGCGCGCTAGCGACGGTGCTTGGGTTGCCATTGGGTCGGATGATTGGGCAGTGGCTTGGGTGGCGGATGACGTTTGGCACGATTGGCGCGGCTGCGCTCTTGGCAATGATCATGGTGTGGTGGATTTTGCCAAAACTGCCGAGCAAAGATGTCGGCTCAGCCGCAAGTTTGCCCAGTATTTTTAATAATATCCCCTTGCTCACTGTCTATACACTCACTGTGCTATGTGTGACGGCACACTTTACGGCGTACAGTTATATTGAGCCTTATATGCTGACGATTAGTCAGTTTAGTCAGCAATTTGCCACGGTTATTTTGCTGAGTTTTGGGGTAGCAGGGTTGCTAGCGAGCTGGCTATTTGGGCACTTTTATGACCGTTTCCCACGGGCGTTTTTGATTAGCGCGATGGCAACGCTGCTGTTTTCGCTGTTGGCATCGGTCTGGCTGCCCCATGTGCCAACCTTATGGCTTGCCCTAGCGATGCTATGGGGCTTGGCAATTACGGCGATTAGTCTTGCTTTTCAGCTGCGCGTATTGCAGCTTGCGCCCAATGCCACTGATGTAGCAATGTCAATTTTTTCAGGAATTTATAACATCGGTATCGGCGGCGGCGCGTTCGTCGGTGGATTGGTGATTGCAAGCCTAGGACTGGCTATGGTGGGTTATGTAGGGGCAGGTATCGCGCTCATTGCCATGGTTTGTTTAATGGTGTATTTGGCGCGCACCCAAAAATAATCAAACCCAGAGCTTACTTGTAATTGGGCTTGCGCTTAGACTTACGATTAGGCTTGCTTGCCGCCGACTTTTCCCACTGACAAGTTAACTGACATTCAGCGTTTCTACCAATGCCTGTTTGAGTTTTTCAAGGCGCTCATCTGATAGCGGTTTGTCTTCATGGTCAGTGATAAAGAACATATCTTCGGCGCGCTCACCCAATGTGGTAATGCGGGCAAAATGCACTTCAATATCATGCGCCAAAAACACCTGACCCACACGCGCAAGCAAGGCTGGCTGGTCAAGGGTTTCCAAAATCATCATATGCTGATTGGATTGCGGGTTAAAACTAAAAGACACTTTGGTGGGCACATGAAAATGCTTGAGCTGTCTGGGCATGCGTCGCTGCGCCACCTCAGGCAGCGTTGGACTAATAAAGGCTTGTTTTAGACGCTCAACGAGCTCAGTTTGGCGCTCGGTATCGGTGAGTAGCGTGCCATGTCGGTCAAGCAGTACGTAAGAATCTAGGGCAAAATCTCGCGAGGCGGTGATGACGCGCGCATCGAGCACATCCAAATCCATTTGGTCAAACACGGTCATGGTCACCGCAAATAAATTGGATTGGTCATGGGTATAGATAAACACTTGCACGGCATCGAGTGCCAACTCGCGATGTTCACGCAAAATAATCAGCGGCTCAGGTTGCTCGCTCTGTGTGCGTTGTTTTTGTACCTCATCATGCGCCATGATGGCTTTAGAATGCCAAACAATATCGCTTGGGACTTCACGCAAAAAATACTCTTCCCCTAGCCCATCCCACAGGCTTTCAATGTCAGCCAAGCTATTATCGCCCGCTAGCAAATCACGCGCGCTTTGCTTGTTGCTGGCAATCATGTCTTGGCGGTTCATCGGCGCATCGATATCAGCTCGCAGAATACGGCGGGTTTGGGTATATAGTTGACGCATCAAGGTTGCGCGCCAACTGTTCCAAAGCTGCGGGTTGGTGGCATTCATATCGGCAACGGTGAGCACATACAAATAATTCAAATAAGTCACATTACCGACTTTATCGGCAAATTCTGCGACAACTTCGGGGTCAGAGATGTCTTTTTTCTGCGCGGTCATCGACATCAATAAATGCTGAGACACCAACCAGCCGACAAGCTCGGCATCGGCTTGGCTTAAACCATGTGACAAGCAAAACTTGATGGCATCTTGCTCGCCAAGTTCACTGTGGTCACCGCCCCGACCTTTGGCAATATCATGGAAAATCGCTGCCAACACCAACATCTCTTTACGGTCAATACGGCGGTAGATACCACTGACAAGGGGATAAGTATCAACATAAGTGTCATCGGTAAAGCGGTGCAACATACGTATCAACATCAAAATATGGGCATCCACCGTATAACGGTGGAACAAGTCATATTGCATCAACCCAGTAATTTGACCAAAAGCAGGCAAATAGCTACCTAGCACGCCATAACGTTTCATGACTCGCAGTCGCCAAAATAGCAGATTTTGCTCTTTGATATTGTCCATAAACATGGCTTTGTTGGCAGGGTCATTGCGAAAATGCTCATCAATGCCGCGCGCGGCGATTTTCAAAATCCGTAGCGTGCGAGTACGAATATGGCGAATATTTTGCTGACCCATCAACAAAAACATTTCTAAAATCGCGGTCGGATGTTGGGCAAACACCCGCGTATGCGTCACCGCAATGCGATCACCGACCAGTTTGAAACGCTCATTAATCACCTTACGTACCGGGCGCTGCTCATCGGGTAAGCGTGCTTCAATCAACGTTTCATAATAATGCTGGGTGAGCATTTCAGACAATGTTGAGTTTGACATGGCATAACGGTAATAATCGCGCATAAACTGCTCAACTGTGGCATTGGGATGCGAATTGTCACGGTAACCGATACGCTCAGCAATCAGGCGCTGATAATCAAATAAAACACGGTTTTCATTGCGTTTGGCAATTTTGTGCAGATGATGGCGAATCAACCACAAAAAATCTTCCGCTTGTTGCAGCTCATCAAATTCTTTTTCGGTAATAAATTCTTGCTGCACCAGTCCAAACAAGTTTGTCACGCGAAAATAGCGCTTACTAATCCAGCCGACAGTATGAATATCTCGCAAGCCCCCAGGCGCGTTTTTAAGGTCAGGCTCTAGGTTATACTCCGTCGAATTATGTTTAACATAGCGCTCTTTGGCTTCTGCCATTTTAGCCTCATAAAACTTGGTTTGTGACCAGTTTTTATTGAGTAGCTGCATCGGTAACCCAGCTTGGGCAACGTTGCCTGCCAAAATTCGTGCTTCTAACAAACTTGTTGCGACCGTGATATCATCGTGGCAAGCCTTATCACATTCTTCAACGGAGCGTACCACCAAAGCCGGATCAATCCCAATATCCCAGAGCTTAGCGACGAACGGGGAAACTTTTTGGTTCAAGGCCTCATCAATCGGGTTTGGACTTAACAGCAATAAATCCACATCGGAAAACGGGTGCAACTCCCCACGCCCATACCCTCCTGTAGCAAACAGCGTCAAATCGGTTTGATCAAGTTCATACAACTCAAATAAGGCTTCCATCATGCTATCAATCGCACAGCAGCGCCCCATGACGACTTGGCGAATCGGTGTGCCAGATGCCAACGCCTTATCCAAGTCCGCTTCCACTGCTGCTAACCAAGCGGGTATGCCAAGATTGGCTTCGCCTTGCAGGCTAAGCGCAGGCAGTCGGGTAAAATACGGTAGTATCGGTGGGCAAGTAAACATAGCAAATCCTAATCGACGCCATTGTTATCAGAGTTAGCAGAGCAATTTTAAGTATTACAAATTTGATGCAAAAAAGCTAGCCGCCGCTTGTAGCGAAAACTTGCGCTTAAAAGCTCAGCGATAGGAAAATTATTGCTTGTTAATTATTGGTTGTCAAAAGACGGTGACGCTGGCTCGTCATCAAGCAGGGTATTGTTATGGGTAAGATAGGGGCATTTGTCTTTGCGAAAGGCATGGGTCAGATGTTGTGCCACAAAATTGACGGTTTCTACGGGCTGTTCGCTCGCCGTTTCCCGCAATAGTTTGGACGGTGCATGGGTTAATGTTTGGGTGAGTTTACGGGTCAGTTCGGTTAACACGGCTTCGGCTGCATGACCATCGGCAAGCTGCTGTAAGGATTGGCTTAAAATCATATCCGCATGGTGTTTGGCTTGCTCACGGTACTGCTGAATATCCTGACCCACTTGGCGCACCAAGTATTTGCGCTCAATCGCCACCACGATTTGGCTCACCAACAATTCTGCTTCTACGGCAGCTTGGCGACGCTGTTCAAGGTTGCCTGCAATCACATGTTGTAAGTCATCGATTGAGTATAAATACACGTCATCTAGCTCACTGACGGTAGGTTCAATATCGCGAGGCACGGCCAAATCAATCATTAACATGGGCTGATGACGGCGCTGTTTTAACGCTTGTTTCACCATGGTTTTATCAATCAAGGTATATAGGCTACCGCTACAGCTGGTTACAATATCCGCTTGCGGCAACACGTTGGGTAATTGATCAAGCGGGGTAATCTCAATGTGCGGCACAATCGTTTCAAGCTCAGAGGCAAGCAGCGCGGCACGCTCAGGACTACGATTACAGATGATGACTTTGCCGACACCTAAACCTGCGATATTGGTCGCAACCAGCCGATTCATCTCACCTGCCGCAACAACCAGCAAAGTGTTGTTGCTAGGTTTTTGAAAAATTTGGGTCACCAATTTGGCGGCGGCAAAGCCTAACGACACCGCTTGTGAGCCTACCCGCGTTTCGTTACGCACTTGTTTGGCGGCAGCAAATACCTGCTGAATCACCCAGCTAAGCTTACTCGAGATAGCTTCTTTGGCACGGGATTGGCGCACTGCCTGTTTGATTTGTCCCAAAATCTGCGGCTCGCCCAAAATCATCGAGTCTAGCCCAGACGCTACCCGCACCCAATGTAGCAGTGCATGGTTATTTTGATATTGATAGAGGTGTGGCGCGATTTTTTGCATGGGCGTGTTTTTAAAAGCCGCTAGCCATTCAATCACTTGTGACATCGTGCTACTAAGGGTCTGTCCTTCAGGGGCTAGGGCATAGATTTCAGTGCGGTTGCAGGTCGATAAAATCACCGCGCCTTGGGTGATCGCTTTGAGCGAATCTAAGGCAATCGGCAAATCTTCAGCAGCAAATGCCAATTGCTCACGCATGGCAACTGGCGCTGTTTTATGATTTAACCCAATAACCAGAAGCTGCATATAACGTAATGACCTTAAAAATGACCGCGTTTATCAAAGCTGATTTTTGTGAACCCAAGTTTGCTAGCTAAGTGTGCTAGCTAAGCGACATCCAGCTCATATCAGCCTATCGACATTTGTCATGCTTAATAACACAGGGGGAAAAGTGGCAATATAAAGAAACCTAAAGCAACTTAATAATAACCACTTAATAAAAGTAAAGTAGAAAAGTGGATTATTATACCATTGCTAATAACAAATGAAAAACATCCTACTTTTTTGATTCAGGGAAATTCTTTAGCCACGCTTTGAAGCATTACAATTTGAAGCATTAACATATCTAGCATGCCTAGCATTTTGAACCATCATTCGAGCTATCATGGTATTTTTTTACTTAACGCTGCCACATCTGCTCGTTTGGTTGCTATTTACCCATACGATTTAACCATAATTCTACATAGTTGAGCCCGTTGTAGCCGTATAATTAAATTTTATCATGAACATTTTGTTACATCTTACTTGTCACTGATTTTAATACTGACTGTAATTTTTAGGTACGTTACTGTCCAAGCGGGCTAAATGCGAAAGTTGTTTCCAGCGGTTATTTCATCGGCTTGTTGCGCTGTGCGTGGTTGTCCCCTCAATCCACGCTTTTTTGCGTCGAAATATGTCAAGCCTTATTGTTTATCGATTTATTTACCGATACAGTTATCAACACCGCAGCAACTTTTTGTCAATCTAAAGCCTAATCTGAAATCTAACCTAAAACCGCTTGATGTATTTAAACCTTTTACCGCTTTAGGCAAAAATGTAGTCGCGACTACGCTCACGTTGGCAAGTTTATTGTTTAGCCCAGCGGTTTTTAGTGCGGGGACAAATTTTGCATCCGCTAGTGAGTCTGTGAATCAGTCTGTTAGCCAGCCAAGCCTGTATGCGATTTTGATGGCAGAGTTTGCCGCAGATCGCGGTCGTATGGACCAGGCGTTAGCGACCTATAAGCAGCAGTCTTTTTTGGCGGATGCTGCCCCCGTCTTTGAACGCGCACTGGGTTTATCTTTACAAAATGAACCGCCACAGTTGTCGCTCGCTTTTGCCAATGCGTGGCAGCAGCAAAACCCTGACCATGTGCCTGCGATTTTTTATGTGACCCATTTAGCACTCAAAGCGCACGAGTATGAATTAGCCGGTGAAAAGCTCAATCAAATTTTGCAGTACGATCCTGACGCTGATTTAAGTCAGATTTTGATTGGGATTTATCCCACCGAAACCCGTGACCAAGCTGAATTGCTTGCTACACTCAATCGATTAGATATCAAAAACAACCCTTCACTACTGGTCATGAAAGCAGGTCTGCTATTACAGTTTCAACAGCCCAAAGCCGCGTTAGTGGCGATTAATCGGGCGCTTAAAACCAACCCAAAAAGCCCGGCTTTTTTGACGTTAAAAGCAGATATCCTGCAAGCCTTATCGCCCAGTAATCAAGTGATTGCGTTTATTGCGCAGGCGCGTAAAACCGTCCCTGACAATAAAGCGCTATTTGTCTATCAAATTCGCTATATGCTAAAGCAAGGCAAAAGCGCGCAGGTATGGCAACAGCTCAATGCCACGGCTAATCGGCAGTTTTTAGCAGATGAAGAAATCAAACTGCTGGCTGCTTTGGTGGGTATTGATTTAAAAAAATACGCGGCAGCAGATCGCTTGCTCAAAGCATTGATTGCCAGCCCCAACTTTAAGGACCAAGCCAATTATTATTTGGCTGTCAGTGCCGAACGCCAGAACCTACTCAATGATGCGATTGGCTACTATGGCAAAGTGATGCAACCTGACTTGGTACTCAAAGCCAGACAGCAACAGATTGATTTATTAATCTCGCAAAGTCGTTTTGATGAAGCGATTGCCAGTAGCATCAAGCTACGGGAACAATTTGACAGTTTTGCACCGCAAAGCTACATCATGCAAGCCAATATTTTGCAAAAAAACAACCAAACTGCACAAGCGTTAGCCTTGCTTAATAGCGCACAAACCAGTTTACCCAATAATACCGATATCTTATTTGCCAAGGTGTTGTTACTGCCCGAGGATGATGACGCCAGTAAACTGCGACTGTTAAAAGAGTTGATTCGCCTTGCACCCACAAACGTGGATTATCAACTCGAATATGCGCAAACCTTGGTCAATTTAAAACAAAATAATGAAGAAGTAACCGCCCTACTGACGGCATTAATCAATGACAAAGAAGTCGGTTTAAAGGCGCGGCAAATATTGTCCCAACAAGCGCTGCATCAGTCTGATAACGCTACCGTCATTAGTCTGTTATCGGATAATTTTGATATCGTACCCGATGTGATTAGCGGCTTGCTGCTACAACAAGCCTACTTAAATTTGGGCAACCAAAAAGAAGCTGAGCGCATCAACCAAATTTTGGTCAATGAACTCGGTTATCAGCCCGAAAATCTGCAATAGCACTGCCTAAAATCGTCTCTGAGCATGACTCTAAGCATGACGACTAGCAAGTAATGACGGTGGTAAAGCAAATAAACAACAGATAAATGGCAGGAAAACGACAGATAAATAATAACCGCTTTTTCACCAATTTGAGCAGTTAAGCAAAACAGGCTTAACAATGGCTATTTATAGTTTACCCATCGGTTTTTTAAACAATCATACTTGAGCAAAACCCGTTAACATTTGATGAAAACTTGATTAACATTTGAGGATATTATGCATTTATTACCAGCGGTCAAAAGCAAAATCACGGGATTAACTATTGCCTGTTTGGGTATCAGTAGTATACTGCTAACAGGATGTCAGTCAGTACAGGCAACGACCAAACCCATCACAGCCAAACCTGTCGCCACAGTGATGACAACCCCTGTGGTCAATACCCAAACAGCCACAGCGCCATCGACTACCACTAATCAGCAAGCGGCTACAAGTACGCTACCAAGCGCGCAATTTACCATCAATGGTAAAATTGGCATGACCACGCCGCAGCAGGCAGGTAGCGCGTTTTATATTTGGACACAGCAAGGTCAAAACTTTGCCATTGAGATTGCCGGTGCGATGAATGCAGGTCAAACCAAAATCAGCTACAATGGTCAATCTGCGACGTTAACCAACGAAAAAGGTACCATCAATGCCGCTACCCCTGAAGAATTGCTATTACGTGCAACCGGTTGGCAAGCGCCCATCTCACAGCTGCCTTACTGGATTCAAGGTCAGCCAGCACCCAGTGATGCCAATGGTAAAAAAGACAGCACTAATCGCCTAGTCAGTGCCCAAAATGGCGATTGGACAGCCACCTTTAGCTATAGCAACAGTAACGATAAATTGCCTTCTCGCTTAACTGCCAATCATCCCAATGGCTATAAAGTGGTAATGACCATCAATCGATTAAGCTAGCCATGAAACTATGAAACCATGAAACCCAAAAAAAGCGTGGGGTTTTCCTCAGCGCTTTTTTATAGCATGAACTGTTAGCGTCATGAATTTTTTGCGGACACACCTTTGGCGTAAAACCGACACCAAGCCCATGCCACTGCCGCGCAAATCCCCCATGCCAAGCTCATAGATACCAGGGTATGACTGAAAAAATGGTCACCTATCAACATTTTATACCCACCCATTAGCCAAGCTATCACTGTCACCATCGCTGCGATTTGCCAGCGCTTGTGCCAAAGACTTGGGATAAATGCCCAAGCATACAGGGCAAACCCAGCACTGGCGTGCGCCGCAGGGAAACATTTTGAGCGGGTTCCGGCTTGGATGTCTTCTAGTATCGTGAGATAGGGATACTCACCGCCAAAAATTTGCAAGTGATTGGGACACACCACATGCGTTACGCCTTTAAGCGATGCGATAATCAAAGGTACCAACACCATCACGATGAATAGATAGCCCATTTCAGTTAGGGATAGTGGGGTAAAAGGCTTAAACCATGTCTGTTGCTTGGCAAGCCAATGACTCGATGCGCGGTGTTGTAATAAGTAGCGTTGTAGCCATGCGATGGCCATATAGATTTCAAACGCAATCAATAGTCTTTTGGGAATGGTATAAAAAATTAAGTTAGGGAGTAGTGACTGTTTGTCAAGCAGCCAGCCATCTGTGGGGGAATAAAAATACTGGCTGATGGCTACATCGATGGCACTGTGCTCCAGCGTTAGCGTAAAGATGATAGCCAGTACCAGTCCGAGCACGGTCTGCCTACTGGCAAAATTTTTTAGTTTAGCGGTCTGTATACTCATCTATTTTGAACCATCTATCTTGCCCTCACTGTCGCTGGAGTTGGACGCACTTGTTATGTCTAACATTACTTAAATGGCTCTAATTAACCAAATAGCTTTACTGGATAACTTTACTTGATAAACAAGGGTTTGCCTTGTACGGTTTGCGCACGCACATCAAACAGTTTTAACAAAGTTGGGGTAATGGCATCATGGGTGAGTTCAGTATTAGATGGCACTGCTTGAATGCCTGAGTGCTTACCTGCCCAAAACATCGATGCGACGTGTTTTTGCGCTTTAGGCGCGATTTTATAAGGCATGCCATGTAAATAGATGCCGTTTTCGCCCAGACTTTCACCGTGGTCACTGACATACAGCATTGCCACTTGGTGGGTGCTGTCGTATTTGTCTAACCAGTTCACCGTTTTTGCCAAAAAGTCATCGGTGGCAAGTAGCGCATTGTCAAAGGCATTAATCACGCTTTGTGGGTCGCATTTGGCAAGTTCATTGGTTTGGCAGACTGGGGTGAATTTTTCAAATTGCTTATCATATCGTTTAAAATACGCAGGTCCGTGATTACCCATTTGGTGCAGCACAATTAGGGTGTCCTGGTTAAGGGTATTCTGGTTAGCTTGTTGTTTGACGTAGTCATCTAAGCCTACTAGCATACCCACATCGCGGCACTCGCCATAGGGGTTGGTATTACACATTGTATTGTTGCGCGCGGTTTTATAATCGACAAAATTCTCCGCTGGCAAACGATTAGTGACGCCTTTTGAGCTTGAGTTGTTATCACGCCACAAGATATTGACCTTTAGGCGATGTAAAGTATCAAGTACATTTTCTTGGTAGTTGGCGGTATCCACATCATAGTCTTTCATACCCACATAACTAAACATACAAGGCACCGAATAAGCGGTTGAGGTACCGCAGGCGATGACTTGATTAAAATTAGTTACCCCAGCCATCGCTGCCATCTGCGGGAAGGTGGTTCGGTTATACCCATTTAGCTGCACATGGTCACCGCGCGCGGTTTCCCCGACCACCAATACCACCAGTTTTGGCTTACGGGTGGTGGGGTTCTTCACCTGCACCGCATCGGTGGCATGCATGATTTGGGTTTTGGGAGCTTGTGCTTGTTTGAGCTGTATACTGGCAAGTTTACCCAGTGCATATACAGGGGTTGCAGGATTGGTATAGCTACGAAGCTGTTTATGTTCACGGAAAAAACTGGCGTAATTTTTACTCATCGCCAAAATCGGTAACACCACCAAGCCGAGGCTGACCAAATACGTCAAGCCGCGCTGCAATAGACTGCGCTTGATGGGGGGAAATGTAACCTTTTGCCACGCCACCCACACACTAGGCAATACCCCAAGCAATAAAATGCGTAAGATAAAATTGACGTTAAACAAATCAGCGCTTTCTGCTTTATCGGTTTGTAGCGCGTTTTGTAGCATATTGACATCATAGACAGTGCCATAAGTATCAGTAAAATACGCCGTGACTGCCGCGGTCAATAGCAAAAAAATCAATACCGCTTTAAGGGTATAACGATAGCTAAGCAGCACAATAACCAGTAGCATGACACCGAATAGCACCAATGGCAATGAGCCTATAAACCCAATATGCTGGGCAAACGGATAGACTTCAGTGGCTTTATCAAAGAAAGTAATATTGGCGGTCAGGGTCAAAAATAGCGCGACAATACCCATCATCACATAAGCATTGATACCTTGAGTACTGATACTTTTAGTATTAATACCTTGCTGACGCCATGCTAACCATCGAGAGTTATTCACTGACATACGATTACTCACCTTATCCAAATGCACCAAAAAATAGCCATTATATAATAACCAAATTTAGGATGAGGCTATCATACAGATTTAGCTTAACTGAACCTTAAGACACCCATCCATCAAGCAATTATACCAAAAAAACCACCGCCATCGCTACAAACATGAGGTAGTGACAGCGACACAGAGAGTTGATAACGCTAGGCGGTGGCAGGCTGTAAACTGGCAAACGGAATAAAGGCGAGTAATGGCTCATAATCCTGTTTGAGCTCACGTTTTCGATAATAATCTTCCACCATACGCGCTTGCTGCTCTATGCCATAACGACCAAATGGCTTATTGGCTTGCAGCTCGTAGCTATAGCGCCGATTGAGCAGGGCGCGGCGAAACACCTTAACGCCTTGTTGGATTTGCCAAACATGGGTCAATTCATGCACCAGCCACGCGCGCAGATAGACATTTTGCTGACTAAAATCATCACAAAAATCTGCTGGATGAAAATACACATGACCATTGGGACTGACCGCATAGCCTTTGAGTACCCACCATGCGGTTTTTAGGCGTATACTATCAAGCTGTAACGTATCACCAAAGACGCTACCCGCGATGGCTTTTTCGCCCGCCGTTAGTGGACGGCATCGAGCAGGTTGTTTTGAAAAACACATCATCATTTCACAGAGTTTGTCCAAGATTTGGTTAACCCAAAAAAGCCATCACGGCTTGCCAAGGCCTTGCCAACGCCTTGACAGCTTTTATTTTTAGCAAAAAATACTGGATAACAATTACAAGTTTGTTGGTATCCTAGTTACTATTTTATACTAAATCACCATGCGCTAATTAAAACGTAAGCTAATTAACAAGGAGGGCTTTATGCCATTAGAATCCGTTGCCATCAATAACTTTGAAAACAACAGCATTGACGATCCTGAACTCAAATTGCGGGTGGAAAAATTGTACGATAGCTCGCCTGAGTTTGCTACAGGTCGTGATGCTGTGGCGTTTTTTGAAAAGGCCTTTGCCAAGGGTGATATTCTTTATTTGGGGATGTTTAATGAAAAACCGATTGCCGCGATTGGCTGCTTTAATGAAGGCATCGAGTCTAGCCGCTTGCTACAGTACATCGTACTACATCCTGCCAATCGCGGGCGCGGGCTTGCACCCAAATTCGTCAAACAAGTCACCGACATTGAGCGCAAAAAAGGCAATACCAAGTTTGTACCTGGCTGCGGCGCAATTCATCGTATTTTAGCCATGTACGAGTTGATATAACTTGATATAACTTGGGATTTTGCCAGTTACTAGCAACTTTTTGCAAAAATTTTGAAATAGTGCTTGACACCTTTGGCGATTTTTAGTTTAATAGCCGCTCAAATACTGATGCTGACAAACATGGCGCGGTAGCTCAGTCGGTAGAGCAACGGATTGAAAATCCGTGTGTCGGCAGTTCGATCCTGCCCCACGCCACCATTATTTGTCTTAGGTATAAATCGATTAACCCCAAGCTTATTAGTTTGGGGTTTTTTGTTGTCGGTTATTTTTATATCACTCACCCCTATCAATCACAACACCCTATCAACTATCACCAAACTTAACTGTCTAGCGGTTTTATCAGCTTAAATCTTGGCACAGCTTCGCCATTGACTTCTACCGTTTCGGCAAACATCGCAAGCGGCCGCACCCACACCCCATAATCGCCATAAAGGGCACGATAGACAATCAGTTCTTCTTCACTCTCGCTATGCTTGGCAAGGTGTAACACTTGATACAAATTGCCTTTGTAGTGCTGATAAATACCCAATTTAATCTCAATCACGAGTTTTGACATCCAATAATTCAATTTCAAAGGTTAAGTCTGAATTTGGTGGGATTTTACCGATTTGGCGCTCACCATACGCCAAGTGACTTGGCACGATGAGTTTGCGCTTGCCACCGACTTGCATGGGCATGAGATTGGCAGGGTCTTCAACTTGGGCTTGATAGCCGATTTTTTGGGCGTATTCGCTACCCAAAACACCCACATCCCAACCTTTAATCACCCGCCCTGTGCCAATCACGGCTTCAAACGGTTGCCCACGATGATGTGATGAGTCAAATACCGTGCCATCTGGCAAATAGCCTGTGTAATGCGCGGTAATCAGTGCCCCACGCTCGGCAGTTTTACCAGTGCCAATAGTTAGGTCCTGAAATTGCAGTTTACTTGTCATATTTATTGTCCGTTATTTTCCCTTATGGGATAGTTGGGTAAACTCTTGCACTTGCTGACACAATATATCCCATAGGTTAAGCTGGGCATTGACGCTGCCCCACGCATTATGGGGGGTAAAAATCACTCTTGGGTGGTCTTTAAGTGTGAGTAATGGGTCGTTGTCTTTAATCGGTTCATGTTCAAACACATCTGCCCCATAGCCTAATAATTTACCTTGGGTAACGGCATCAGCCACCGCCTGACTATCGACCACACCACCGCGCGCGACATTGATAATCAACGGTTTTTTTGTCATTTTGGCAATGGTATCTGCATTCACTAAATGCTGCGTTTGCTCCGTCAATGGACAATGCAGGGTAATGACATCGGACTGAGCGAGGACATCATCAAACGCACTATAGTCGCTACTTCTTGGCGGTTTGTTTTGGTGTTCGGCTATCAATACCGTCATACCAAAGACTTTGGCAATTTCCCCAACCCGTTTGCCAATTGTGCCATAGCCAATAATGCCCAGCGTTTTGCCTTCAAGGTCAATGAGTGGCGTGTCGAGCAGACAAAAGCGACCATCTTTTTGCCAGTCACCCTTGACCACTTCATGATGATAATGGCGAGCCGCTCGCATGGCTGAGAGTATCAGCATAAAGGTATGTTCGGGGACGCTTTTGACCGCATAGCCTGCCACGTTTTTAACAGTAATGCCGTGCTTGTCACAAGCGTCTTTATCAACGTTGTTCATCCCTGTGGCGGTCAGTTGGATGAGTTTAAGTTTTGGGAGCTGCGCGATAATTTCGGCGGTAAGCTCAACTTTATTGGTGATCACAATATCCGCGTCTTGGCAACGCTCAATGATGATTTTGGGGTCATTGGGCGTTTGCGCATACACTTGATAGTCGCTAAGTCCATGTGGGGGTGTTAATGCCAAATCAGCGGAAAAGGTGGCTCGGTCGAGGAAGATGGCTTTCATTTTTAAATCCCTTTTTATTCAAATAGTTCGCTATGTGTTCCTGCACGAGTAAAATAAACTGTTTCAAATTTTGTGATGGTTTGAATTTTGTAGATTAATAAAAAATCGCCACCCACATGTAACTCTCGAAATCCTGCCCAATTTCCTTTTAGTTCATGGTCTTTCCACTCTGCCCCTAACGGCTCATTATTGGCAATTAATAACAGCATGACTTCTTTGAGCCTAACCATGTCATAACGCCCTGTTTTCACTAGCCTTTGCCAATCATTCAAAAAATCTTTGGTAAAATCTGAGGCTCTTGGTAAATTCGTGCGTTTTGAATTAATCGGCTTTTTCGAGGGCATCAAACAATTCCTTGTTACTGCTAAATCGGGCTTGCTTGTCTGCAATCATGGCGTCAACGTCTTGCATCGCTCGTTGCGTGGTGGCGTTAGGAATTGCGACGTCAAACGGAATAGACTTTGTTGCCGTAACTTGACGTAAAAATAGACGAATCGCTTGTGCAGGCTTAATACCCAGTTCGTCAAACACTTCAAAGGCTTGGCGCTTTTCATTGGCATCAAGTCGAAATTGATACATAGTTGATTGTGTCATAGCTACTGACCTCTATAAAAAGCAAAAAATGTAGTGATATTGTCACTACATTTTAAAATAAAACCAATGGTTAAGCAATAGACTTTAGGAAATCGTCACTTTGGCATACGCTTTTTTGCCGGCTTGAATCACCACGGTTTGTCCTGCAGTGAGGGCAAATCCTGCATCCACCACCTGCCCATCGACTTTCACCGATTGGTTTTTCAAAAAGTCTTTGGCTTGCGCTGAGTTTTTTACCAAATTGGCTTGGTTTAACACTTGGGTGATAAATAACTGCGCTTGCCCATCAAGGCTAATCGTCACCTCTGGCAAACCCACTGGCAACTCACCATCTACCAAGCGATTGCCCGCTGATTTGTGAGCGTTTTCGGCGGCTTCTTTGTCATGGAAACGCTCAATCAGCTCTAGTGCCAAAATACGTTTGACTTCTTGCGGATTGCGCCCGTTTTCGATGTCTTTTAGCAAGGCTTCGACTTCATCCATGGGTTTGAAGCTAAGTAGCTCAAAATAACGCGCAATCAAAGTGTCTGGC
Source organism: Streptomyces cinereus (assembly GCA_014647715.1). GTDB lineage: Bacteria > Pseudomonadota > Gammaproteobacteria > Pseudomonadales > Moraxellaceae > Faucicola > Faucicola cinerea. The sequence continues at coordinate 3,154 of BMPS01000016.1, read as the reverse complement.
ATGGACAAGATTTTTTGGTACATTGAGCCTGCGCTGTCATAAATGCCGATGTAATTGCCAAGCGATTTACTCATTTTTTGTACGCCGTCTAAGCCTTCCAAAATCGGCACGGTGATACACACTTGTGGCACTTGACCATAGCGGGATTGCAAGGTGCGACCCATGAGTAGATTAAAGGTTTGGTCAGTACCGCCTAGCTCAACATCGGCTTGCATGGCGACTGAGTCATAACCTTGCACCAGTGGGTATAAAAATTCATGAATCGAAATCGGCGTTTGGCTGTGATAGCGTTTTGAAAAATCATCGCGCTCAAGCATACGAGACACGGTTTGCTGGCTTGCCAAACCAATCATGTCGCCTGCCGACATTTTGCTAAACCAGTCAGAGTTAAACATCACTTGGGTTTTGGCGGGGTCAAGGATTTTAAATACCTGCTCTTTATAAGTTTGGGCATTCTCCAAGATTTTTTCTTCAGACAATGGTGGACGAGTGGTATTTTTACCCGTTGGGTCACCAATGCGAGCGGTGTAATCCCCAATCAAAAACAACACTTGGTGTCCCAAATCCTGAAAATGCTTGAGTTTATTGATTAAAACCGTATGACCCAAGTGCAAATCGGGGGCGGTCGGGTCAAACCCTGCTTTGACTCGCAGTGGGCGGTTTTCTTTAAGTTTTTTAATTAAATCGTCTTGCGAAATAATTTCGTGCGTACCACGTTGGATGAGTTTGAGTTGTTCTTCTGGTGCTAAAAATCTATGAGTAGAATCGGTCATGCTTACCTCGAAAAAAGCGCGGGTTAAAACGGCTGAAAAAAAGTGAAGTTTAGCCATTATAGCAAATTTGCAGATAAAATAAGGCAGGCTTTTAGTATGCTATAATCAAGGCACTCTCTACTTTGACAGCCCTAACGAGAATAATTATGAGCCAAACGTTGCCGACTGGACTACCTGCCAACCTGCCTTTTGATGAAGGATTTTTTAGCCATTTTACCGACATCATGGATGATATGATGAGCACCAAAGAAAACCCGCTTGCCGACTCGCCGTATGTGATTGGCATGATGGGTGGCACTAGCCTTGATGGACTCGATGCGGTGCTGTGCCAGTTTTATGAGATTGATGAAGACAATGATGAGCCTGTCGAGATTTTGGCGACGGTGAGCGAGCCGTTTCCCGCTGATTTACGCGCCGTGTTATTAGCGCTCACCCAACCAAACGGGGTGGCACAACTCATCGCTGATGGTAATTTGGCGTTCGAGAGCGAACTTGATGTATTTGGTTGGGCGAGTGTGTTTTATGCTGAGTTTGCCGCAAATTTGGTCAATCAATTGCTCAAGAAAGCGCAGGTGACCCCTGATGAAGTAACCGCGATTGGTTGTCATGGGCAAACTGTGCGTCATCGTCCACAGTGGTCATTTAGCTTGCAACTGCTTGACCCAAATGTACTCGCTGAGCGCACAGGCATTGCAGTGGTGAGTGATTTTCGGCGCCGTGATATGGCAGTGGGTGGGCAAGGCGCGCCACTCGTGCCTGCGTTTCACCAAGCCATGTTTGCTACACCGCCTTATCATGCCGATAAAGTTATGCCAAAAGTGATTTTAAATTTAGGCGGTATCGCCAATATCACGATACTTGATGGCAGCGATGAGGTGATTGGATTTGATACAGGGGTGGCAAATTTGCTGATTGATGGTTGGTGTCAGCGTCATACCGAGCAAAGCTATGATCACAATGGCGACTGGGGAAAATCAGGGCAAGTGATTGAGCCGTTATTAAATTTGCTTTTGAGCCACCCATTTTTTGCCAAGCCGTTCCCAAAAAGCACTGGGCGAGAGGAGTTTAATTTGGCTTGGCTTGACGCTATGCTAGAACAATTGGGTCAGCAGTTCCCCAATTTGGCGTATTCACCTGCCGATGTACAAGCGACGTTGGTGGCGCTTACCGCTAAATCCGTCAGCGATGCCATTGTGTCCGTCACTGATGGTGCGCAAGCCGAGTTGTTTGTCTGTGGTGGTGGGGCGTTAAATGCCTATTTAATGAGCCGTTTACAAGATAATTTAGCCACTTGGAGCATACAAACTACCGACAAAATTGGGCTGTCGCCGTTGTGGGTTGAAGCCGTAGCGTTTGCATGGCTGGCTCAGCAGACGATTTTGAACGTACCGAGTAACTTGCCGAGTGTCACCGGGGCAAGTAAAAAAGTGGTGCTTGGGCAGGTGTGTTTCTAGAACAATTGGTTTTAATTTGAAAGTTAAATCAATTGTTTTAAAGCGATAATTATGTTATAGTTTTAGCTATAAATGGATTGGGGGTGCCCAGTCGGTGTTATAGTCTCGGTGGATTCATCGGGACTTTTCGCTTTTTAGGAGTATGGGTTTTTAGTTTACTATCTCTCTACTTATGGAAAATGCTTTAACCCCACTTGGTCAAATTCTCTGCCAACTTGGTTTCGCCCACCTTTACAATAAAATTTTGCTTTCAAAATTTCAAATGCACGATTAGCTTGATCTGGTTGATACACATAACGACCAATCGGGCGAGCTACCAAATCCACCAATTGTAAACCCACAGAGTTAGTCATTTTTGAAACGACTTTGACCTTGAAAGGCAAAGGGATTTTAAAACGATTTTCACCATTGCAAATTCGCAAAAATTCCAACTCTAATTCGTTATCTTCTTTTGCACCACGACTCTCTACTGCCACAAACGTGATTTTATCCTGTTGAGATTTTTCAATCATCAATTCATAAAGTGTTTCGATACAATGCTTTAGGGAATAGTGATAAGCGTGTAATTCTTTGATTTGCTCAGCTTTAATTTTATGCTTTTCAATTACATGAGCGATTAAAATAAAGTTACTTTCACTCATGATTTGATTCAACTTTTCTAAAAATTGACGCTTTTCTTCAGCTGATTTAAAAATATTGAAATCGCCTTTTTCTTTTCGAATTTCATGCTCATGTAAAACCACGAAATCATGTCCAAAAGTATCAAACTTTAAACGTTGGACTTTGGGTACAACTTTATTTTAGGACTTACGCAAAAAGCATAAAATTTTGCGAAAGCGGATAAAAATATAGTAGCATAAAGAGATGAAGAAAAAAGCTATCACCCGCTTAGACTACTGTCAATATTTACTGGTAAGCCAAACCAAT
>BMPS01000015.1 GCA_014647715.1 Streptomyces cinereus | reverse complement strand
GACTCGCCTAGGGTTATTGTGTCTGTTGGTTAGTAAGCTCAGCCAATAGACACAAATTTAACAACCATTTGGAGATTTTATCCATGATTTAGCCATTGTTTTGCTTATTTCATTGCCATTCTTTGTTTTTTTTCGGTTTGGTGGTATGCTTCGAGCAAAGGGGCTGTTTCGTGCAAAGGTCTCGTAAATAAATGTTTGTTATTATTATCCCTTTTCAAATGTTAAGATTTGTTACAAACGTTCAAGTCTTACAGTATTCTAAAAAATTGTATTAAAATTCACACCTTATGCCTACATTGCTAATATTTACCGTATAATCAATGAGATTATCGTCAAAAAAATATTTAACTTTTGTAGGCATTTTAACCAACTTAACTTAATCGTGAAACTTACTTAGATGATTTATGCGTAGATTTTTTTATAACCAACCAAATTTGCTACAAGTTGGCAGCACTGTGCCTTTGACCGAAGATATTTTTCATCATTGGTGTAAAGTGTTAAGAGCAAGTATCGGCGAGCAATCGTTGTTTTTTGATGGGCAAGGTGGTGAATATACCGTCACTTTAACGGACATCACTAAAAAACAAGCGCTCGTTACCATCAACGATTTTAATCCCATCAATCGAGATTTACCATTTACTGTCAACATTGCCTTGGTTATGAGCCGTGGCGAGCGCATGGATTATGCGATTCAAAAAGCCACAGAGCTTGGGGTGTCATCGATTCAACTGCTCACAAGCCAACATGGCGAAGTACGCCTAAAAGCAGACCAAGCCGATAAAAAGCTCGCCCATTGGCAGCAGGTTGCGGTATCGGCTTGTGAGCAATGTGGGCTTAATATCGTGCCAAACTTACTGGCACCAAAAGCTTTTAGCGACTGGATTGATGAGCCAGCAGGCGTGCCCATTTCTAACACCGTGACCAAATTAATTTTAGCCGTTCCTCCTGACGACAGTGGCGTAGTGACATCTTGTAATCAAATTGAAGGTAAAGACATTGAGCATAAAGATATTGAACCCATCACGCCCTGTACCCCATATCCCAACCCACTACCCCATATAACAAACCAGTTTAGACAGTGTTCTTTAGCCCAATTTTGGTTACTCATTGGCGCCGAAGGTGGGTTTTCAGAGCAAGAAATAACGCAAGCTATCGAGCGAGGTTTTATGCCTTGGCAAATTGGCGAGCGTGTGCTACGAACTGAGACAGCCCCTGTCGTCGCATTGTCTTCATTGTTAACGCTACATCAAACTTTGACCCTTGCACAGGAATAATCATGTCATCGAATAATGATCCAGTCATGCCGATAGACCCTCGTGATCGCTTTACGGGTGCTAACAAGTTTCGTCATGATGAGTTAAGTGAGTATGGGTTTATTGTCGATAGCCATTTTTTTGACAAACAAATTTCGCCTGAACATCAAAATGCGGTGTTTGCCTCGGTTTTTTCAAAAATCCATGATGGCATTTTTATGCTTGATGAACAGCTACGTTTTATCTGTGTCAATCAGCAATTTTTAAACATTACCGCCTTGCCACGCGATCAGGTGATAGGTAGCCCGTTTTATTTTTATCCGTATAAGACCTACGCCCCACACTTACAGCAAGCGATTGCCGCCATCATTACCAAACTGGATAATCGACAATCAATTTCGACCAATTTAGTGCTTTCTTATCACAATTCACCTGAAGTGGCGGTTTGGCTAGATATCTCCGTGTGTGAAGTCGATGACAACCGAGTGGTGTATGTAGGGCTACTCACCAATTTAACCAAAAAAGATGCGCAGCTTAGCCACACCTTACATCTCTACAATTATGATGAATTAACGGGTCTGCCCAATTACGATAGCTTTTATGACAAGTTAAAAAGCTGTATTGACTATTACCAGGCAGCTGATAATCAGCGCGAGTGTATGGGGGTATTGCTACGCATCAATATTGATAAATTGCAGTCTTTTAACATCAGCCTTGGCATTGAAAATACCAATACGCTGATTCAAGGTTTTGTCAAACGGGTAAAATCCTTAAAAATTTCGGGTGCCAGTTTAGTCACTTTTTCGCGGTTTGGGGGTGATAGTTTTGCGGCGATGATTTCGGTACAACACCTTGATGCCGCGCATCACTACGTGGCAGCGCTCAAACAGTTATTTGACTTACCTTTTAGCATTGATAACCAATCAATTTATTTAAGGTTGTCGATTGGCGCCTCGATTTTCCCCACTCATACCCAAGATGCTCAGACATTGCTATTACAAGCAGACACGGCGTTAAAACATGCGCGGCTCATCAGTGATGAAGATTGTATTTGGTATGATGCCAACCAGCAAAAAGGCAATTTTAAAGACATTCATTTGCTCAGTGCCTTTAAAAATGCGTTATTAAAACAGCAAATTTTGCCTCACTTTCAGCCTAAGTTAGAGTTTGCACAGCCCGACTTGCCGATGTTTGAAGCACTGGTGCGCTGGGAGCATCCCACCCTTGGACTCCTCTATCCCAACGATTTTTTGGCGGAAGTGCTCGATAAGTCATCGCAGCCGCTATTTGAAAAAATTGTTTTAGCTTGTATTGAGCAGATTTTGACATGGCGTGAGATGGGCTATAACTGCCTCATCTGTATCAATATTGATACTCGCCAATTGATTAGTGACAAATTTATTGAGTTTATTGAAGGGACGATACAGCAGTATAGTTGGCTTGCGCAACTAATCAGTTTTGAAATCACCGAAGTCTGCGAAATTCATGATGAATTTAAAGCGCAAGCGATGCTATCAAAACTGCGCCAGTATGGTTTTACCATATCGATTGATGACTTTGGTACAGGCTTTGCCGCGATGCAATATTTGATTAAATATCCGATTGATGTGCTCAAAATTGACCGCTTATTTATCACAGATATTTTACAAGACTCAAAAAAACAAGTGATTGTCAAATCAGTGATTGAGATGGCGCATTCGCTATTCATGAAGGCCTTGGCTGAGGGGGTGTCTAACTGTGAAGAAATCGAATATTTGCGTAGCCTTGGTTGTGACTTGATTCAAGGCTTTGGTTTTGGTAAACCCATGTCTAGTCAAGATACCACCGATTGGCTCAAAGCCAACTATAAACCAAACTATTTGCTATAAGTTTTAATTTGACCAATTAGATTTTTTTATGACCCTATAGTCATGTTAGTACCTTGTCACCTTTGCCAAATTTTCCTATCTTAGAGATATAAAACCTTAGTATTGGGGTAGGTTTTTTTGTCTTTTTAAAAACAGCAATCAAGGAAATATTATGCAATATAAAGCACCGCTTCGTGATATGAAATTTGTCATGCATGAATTACTAAAATTTGAAGATCACTACAAAACCATTCCTAGCTATGCCCATACGGATAAAGAAACGATTGATAGTTTCATAGAAGCAGGTGCAAGCTTCTCAGAAGCAGAATTGTCACCCCTCAACCGTTCAGGCGATGAAGAAGGCTGTCGTTTTGAAAATGGTAATGTATATACGCCAAAAGGCTTTAAAGAAGCTTATAAACAATACTGTGAATTAGGCTTTCCTTCTTTATGTGCCGATGAAGAGTTTGGCGGTCAAGGTATGCCATTGTCATTGGGTTCAGCGGTCAGTGAAATGGTAGGTACGGCTAACTGGTCTTTCTCAATGTACCCAGGTCTATCTGAAGGTGCTATCCGTACGCTAGAACACCACGGTACCGATGAACAAAAACAAAAATATTTATTGAAACTAGTCAGCGGTGAGTGGACAGGTACCATGTGTCTGACCGAAGCACATGCAGGTTCTGATTTAGGTATTACCCGCACCAAAGCTGAACCCAATGAAGACGGTTCATACGCTATCACCGGTCAAAAAATCTTTATCTCAGCCGGCGAACACGACATGGCAGACAACATTGTCCATATCGTACTAGCGCGTTTACCGGGTGCGCCAGCAGGTACCAAAGGTATCTCATTGTTCATCGTACCAAAATTCAATGTCAACGAAGATGGCTCTATCGGTGAGCGTAACACCGTTACCTGTGGTTCGATTGAACACAAAATGGGTATTAAAGCCTCTGCAACTGCGGTACTAAACTTTGATAAAGCTAAAGGTTACTTGATTGGACCTGAAAACAAAGGTCTAAACTGTATGTTTACCTTTATGAATACCGCCCGTATTGGTACTGCGATTCAAGGTCTAACTGCGGCGGAATTGGCTTTCCAAGGTGGCTTAAGCTACGCCAAAGATCGTCTTGCGATGCGCGCATTAAGCGGTGCAAAAGCCCCAGAACAAGTGGCTGACCCAATCATCGTCCATCCAGCAGTGCGTAACATGGTATTAACTTGTAAAGCGTTTGCAGAAGGTGGCCGTGCCCTCGTCTACTATCTATCACAATTCTCTGATGTGGTAACTAAAGGTGAAGGCGAAACACAAGCTTACGCTGACCAAATGTTGTCTTTTTTAACCCCAATTGCTAAAGCCTTCTTAACTGAAACAGGTTATGAAGCAGCCAATCACGGTGTGCAAGTGTATGGTGGTCACGGCTTTATCCGTGAATGGGGCATGGAACAAAACGTACGTGATACGCGTATTGCTTGTATATACGAAGGTACCACTGAAATCCAGTCACTCGACTTGTTAGGTCGTAAAGTATTGGGTTCACAAGGTAAAATGCTAGCTAACTTTAGCAAAGTCATTTATCAATTCTGTGAAGAAAACAAAGACAACGATGCGATGGGTGAATTCATTCGTCCACTGGCACGTCTGAATAAAGAATGGGGCGATTTGACTGCTCGCATTGGTATGCAAGCCACTGAAAATCCTGATGCAGTGGGTGCAGCGGCGGTTGACTACATGTACTATAGTGGCTACATCACCCTAGCTTACCTATGGGCGCGTATGGCGTTGGTCGCTCAACAAGCGCTCCAAGGCGACACCACTGAGACCAAATTCTATCAAGCGAAAATCAAAACCGCTCAGTTCTACTTTGCAAAACTATTGCCTCGCACCTTAACTTACGTCAAACGTATTGATACAGGTCTCGAGCCATACATGAGCATGGACGTTGACGAATTCCAATTCTAATTTTTTACTAAGCTATCCAGTGTAGTAATAAAATTATGATAGAATCATTGATAGTTTATTTAATCCTTAGGTAGCAAAAGCTATCTAAGGATTTGTCTCATTTCGAATTACGAGCTAACCCATAAAAGGAAATAATATGCCTATTTATAATGCGCCAATTCAAGACATGAAATTCATTTTAAATGATGTATTCAATGCAGCTGATTTTTGGCAAAAAAATGAACAGTTAGCCCATGTTGACAGTGATACGGTCAATATGATTTTAGAAGAAATGTCAAAATTTGCTAAAAACACGTTACTGCCCATCAACCGCTCGGGCGATGAAGAAGGGGCACAATATCTGGGTGAAGGCAAAGTAAAAACCCCAACTGGTTTTAAGGCAGCATTTGACGAATACGCACAAGGCGGCTGGATTGGTCTAGGCGGCGATCCAAATCACGGCGGTCAAGGCATGCCCAAAATGGTTACCATGCTCGCTGAAGAGATGGTATTTACCGCCAACCAATCATTCGCGCTCTATCCAAACCTATCGGGCGGCGCGTGTATGTGTATCTATAATGCAGGCTCTGAAGAACAAAAACAAACCTACCTAGAAAAAATCTACTCAGGTGAGTGGACAGGTACGATGTGTTTGACCGAACCGCACGCAGGTACGGATTTGGGTATCATCAAAACTAAAGCCGTGCCAAACGAAGACGGTAGCTACAGTATCACAGGTACCAAAATCTTTATCACCGCAGGTGAACATGACTTAGCGGACAACATCATCCATTTGGTACTGGCAAAAACCCCAGATGCCCCAGCAGGCTCAAAAGGGATTTCATTGTTTATCGTACCCAAATTCCATGTGAATGCGGATGGCTCATTGGGCGAGCGTAACGCGGTAAGCTGTGGCTCTATCGAGCACAAAATGGGTATCAAGGCGTCAGCGACTTGCGTCATGAACTTTGATGGCGCCAAAGGCTTTATGGTAGGGGCGGAAAATACCGGTCTTGCGTCCATGTTTATCATGATGAACTATGAGCGTTTGACAATGGGGTTACAAGGTATTGGTGGCGCTGAGTTAGCGTATCAAAACGCCACAGCTTATACCCTTGACCGTATCCAAGGTCGCGCCGATAGCGGCATCCAAGAACCAAACAAAGCCGCTGACCCAATCGTATTTCATGCCGACGTTCGCCGTATGCTGTTAAATGCTAAAACCATCAGTGAGGCCTCACGCTGCTTTGCGATGTATGTCGCCAAAGAACTTGATACCAACAAATATACCGATGATGATGCTGCAAGAAAAGCTGCTGATGACCGTGTCGCCCTTTTAACGCCAGTTGCTAAAGCATTCCTAACCGACCGTGGTCTTGAAGCGTCAATTGATGCACAGCAATGCTTTGGCGGTCATGGCTATATCCGTGAATGGGGAATGGAACAAATCGTACGTGACACCCGTATTTCGCAAATTTATGAAGGAACCAATGGTATCCAATCACTTGATTTATTAGGTCGTAAAGTGGTGAAAAACGGCGGTGCGTTTGTGACAACGTATGTGCAAGAAATGCGTGATTTTGCCAATAACATGAACGCAGACCATGCCATCAAGCAAGCGATTTTAACATCAGCGGATAAACTTGAAGACTTAACCAAAGCAGTGGTAGCAGCGGCAGCGGTCAATAAAGACGAAATCAATGGCTGTGCGGTTGATTACTTACAAGCCTTTGGTTATGTCAGCTTTGCTTATATGTTTGGCTTGATGGTTGAAGCGGCAAATAGCAAGGAAGGCGATTTCTATGCTAACAAAGCAAAATTAGCAGACTACTATGTCGGTCGTATGTTGCCACGCTTAGATGCGCATATTGCGATGGTAAAAGCAACAAGCCAACCCATCACAGCGTTTGACCGCGATTATTTTGCGGCAACCATTGCTTAATCCCTACTTAAACATAAAAAAATCGGCCACTTTAGCCGATTTTTTTATGGATTAACATGTTAGCGAAGCATATCGTCATCGTCATCTGCTAACGATTCATCTTCATCAAAATCAAAGTCTTCATATTCATAATCCGCTGAGTCGTTTTCTTCAACGACAGCAACGCACTCTTCATATAACTCAAAAATATATTCTTTGATATCACTTTCTTGTTGGTGTTTATTTGGCATGAGTTTGGCTTCTTCTTCATAGATAAATTTTGCCAAATTTAGCGCGACATAGTTATTACTTAGTTCAATCATGGTGTTATCCTTATTATGTGGGGTATTATTATTTTAAAACGGTAGCGATAGCGCATCGTTAGTATGACATATTCAAAACCAGAAAGCTTAAAGCAGTTGTAAGCTCGTGTAAAATTTGAGCGTTTAACAATTTGTCGCCATAAAATATAAAACCCACCGAAGTGGGTCTATGTGACTGCTTATTGCTTATCGTTTGCCGTTTACGCTTTGGGTAAAGTCACGCCCATTTGACCTTGGTATTTACCGCCACGGTCTTTATAGGAAGTTTCGCACACATCATCGGCATCACTTTGGAAAAATAGCATTTGCGCCACGCCCTCGCCGGCATAGATACGCGCCGGTAAGTTGGTGGTATTACTAAACTCTAAGGTCACATGCCCTTCCCATTCTGGCTCAAGCGGCGTGACATTGACAATAATACCGCAGCGCGCATAGGTAGATTTTCCCAAACAAATGGTCAATACATCGCGGGGAATACGAAAATACTCGACAGTACGAGCCAAGGCAAATGAGTTGGGCGGGATGATACATTCATCGCCCACGATATCAATAAAGCTACGCTCATCAAAGTTTTTTGGGTCAACGATGGCAGAATGTACATTGGTAAACACTTTAAATTCGCGCGCGCAGCGCACATCATAACCATAGCTTGAGGTGCCGTAGCTGACCAATTTTTGTCCTTGTTCGCCCACACGTACTTGACCTGCTTCAAATGGCTCAATCATGCCATGCTCTTGTGCCATTTGGCGTATCCAGCGGTCGGATTTGATAGACATTGTTTTTCCTTTGCATAAATTTGATGCATTATACGGTAAAATCTTAAAAATTTAATTAGAAAAGGTCAAATCTTTATTCTTTTTGATATATTATTGCTTCAGTATAAACTAGAAAATTTAGCAAAAGTATAAAAGTCAACATTTTATTGCATGATATAAAATGCTGTTTCAAAAAAAAATAGCAAGTATAGTATTTAAATGTTAACATACCTAGTGTGTCCTAATATTAGGCACATCAATAAATATTATTACTTAGGATAATTTTATGCGTAGAACAAACACAGCATTCTATGACGGGTTTGTTTCGAGCTTCTTTTTACAACCCATGAAATTTCGTAGAAAAACACAAAATACAGACTTTGAATCCATGAAATTAGGTTCAATTCAACAAGATTGGTTAAGCATTGGCGGTGATTTCAAACGTGCAAGTCAAAAAATTGTCAATGAATTAGAACCTAGTAAACAACAGCATTTACAAAACCTTTATTATCGTCATGTCTAATAAGAACCGTAAAGGTACAAGTGTCCAAGCTAGTCAAAATAGCAATGGTATTCAAGCTAGAATTGAACATATTGAAGAATACTCCCCTTATCCATCAGGGGAGTTTTTACAACAGTTGCAACAGATTGACCCAAATTTAGTTAATCGGGTTATGAGTATGGCTGAAGCAGAACAGAAACACCGCCATCAAATCCAAACGGTACAACATCAAGAAATTGTGAGGGTAAATACTGCTAATATTGCTAATGATAATAAATTACTGGGATTGTTGTCTAAAGGTCAATGGTTTGGCTTATTACTGTCACTTGGATTGGTAGTATTGGCAGGTTTTGCGATATACTGGCATGAGCCTTGGGTAGCAGGTGTCGCTGTCATGGCAATTGTTGGCATTTTAATTGTTTATGTTTTAAGACAGCAACCAAAGCAACAAAACTTACCACCGCAATAGCCCTTTAAAATATAGGTAAACCTATCTGAAAAAATAAGGGCGTATTTACGCCCTTACTTTAAATCGCTTACCAAAAATCAACTTAAACGCAATTTATCAAAGGTCAATTTATCTTGAGCATCGACATCCACTTTAATGGTATCACCCGCCACAAACTCACCCGATAACAATTTGACGGATAGCGGATTTTCGATTTCCTGCTGGATGGCGCGTTTTAGCGGTCTTGCACCATACACAGGGTCATAACCCACAGCGACCAATTGATTCATGGCTTCATCTGACAATACAATATCCATGTCACGCTCTTGGAGACGTTTGCGTAAGCGTGACAGTTGAATATCTGCAATACCCGCCATTTGTTCTTGCCCTAATGGATGGAACACCACGATTTCATCAATACGGTTGACAAACTCTGGGCGGAAATGCTGATTGACTGAATTCATCACTGCCGCTTTGATTTCTTCGTAGCTATCGCCTGCCATCTCTTGGATTTTATGCGAACCAAGGTTTGAGGTCATGATAATGACGGTGTTTTTAAAGTCCACAACGCGACCTTGGCTGTCGGTCAACCGACCATCGTCTAGCACTTGCAGTAGGATATTAAACACATCAGGATGCGCTTTTTCTACTTCATCAAACAATACCACACTGTAGGGTCGGCGGCGTACGGCTTCAGTCAATACCCCACCTTCTTCATAACCCACGTAGCCTGGGGGTGCGCCGACAAGACGGCTGACACTGTGTTTTTCCATAAATTCAGACATATCAATACGAATCATGGCATTTTCATCATCAAACAAGAAACTTGCCAATGATTTGGTCAATTCAGTTTTACCCACGCCTGTCGGACCTAGGAACAAGAACGAACCGCTAGGACGATTGGGGTCAGATAGCCCGGCACGACTACGGCGCACCGCATTGGCGACTGCTTGTACTGCTTCATCTTGACCGACTACGCGCTCATGCAGTTTTTCTTCCATGTGCAGCATTTTTTCACGTTCGCCTTGCATCATTTTGGTAACAGGGATGCCTGTTGCAGCAGCAACGACTTCAGCGATTTCGTTTTCGGTGACTTTATTACGTAGCAGTTTGACGCTTGGCGCTTCCCCTGCTTGCTCTTTTTGCTCAGCCAAGTCAGAGTCTTTAATACGTTTTTCCAGTTGTGGAATGGTCTCGTATTGCAGTTTTGACATGGTCTCGTAGTCACCTTCACGCTGGGCTTTTTCATAGGCGATACGCGCTTTATCAAGCTCATCTTTGAGCTGTTGGCTACCTTTAACAAGGGCTTTTTCTGCTTGCCAAATTTCATTTAAATCTGCGTATTCTTTTTCAAGCTCGCTGATTTGAGTGTCAAGCAGTTTTAGCTGTGATTTCGCGCCTTCATCATCCTCATGCTTTAAGGTTTCACGTTGCATTTTGAGCTGAATCAAACGGCTGTCTAATTTGCCCAAGGCTTCTGGTTTACTATCAAGTTCCATTTTTAGACGGCTAGCCGCTTCATCCACCAAGTCAATGGCTTTGTCAGGTAGCATACGGTCGGTGATATAACGGTTACTCATCCGCGCGGCGGCAATAATCGCACTGTCTTGGATATCAACCCCATGATGCAGTTCATAGCGCTCTTTTAGACCGCGCAGAATGGCAATGGTATCTTCCACCGTAGGCTCATCAACCAATACTTTTTGAAAACGACGCTCAAGGGCGGCATCTTTTTCGATATATTGGCGGTATTCATCAAGGGTAGTCGCGCCCACGCAGTGCAGCTCACCACGCGCTAACGCAGGTTTGAGCATATTACCCGCATCCATCGCGCCATCGGCTTTACCCGCACCGACCATGGTATGAATTTCATCAATGAATAAAATAACTTGCCCTTCGCTTTTTGCTAGGTCGTTAAGTACCGCTTTTAGGCGTTCTTCAAACTCACCACGGAATTTTGCGCCCGCAATCAGTGCCCCCAAATCAAGCGATAATACACGTTTGTTGCGCAAGCCTTCTGGCACATCACCGTTTACGATTTTTTGTGCCAATCCTTCAACAATCGCAGTTTTACCTACACCCGGCTCACCAATAAGCACAGGGTTGTTTTTGGTACGGCGTGACAACACTTGAATGGTACGGCGGATTTCGTCATCACGCCCAATCACGGGGTCAAGTTTGCCCGATTCGGCACGTGCGGTTAAATCGATGGTATATTTATTTAAGGCATCACGTTGGTCTTCGCTATTTTGTGTATCCACTTTATCACCCCCACGAATAAAATTAATGACTTGTCTTAGTTTTGGCTCATTGACCCCTGCTTTTGTGAGCAGTTTTGCGGTGTCGCCCGTCTCTGCTAGGGCAACTAGCACCCAGTCGGTAGATAAAAACTGATCGCCCGCTTTTTGCGCATGACGTTCGGCTAGATTTAAAATCTTAGCCGTATTTGGGCTGAGATTAACGTCACCTGTGGGCGTACCAATCACCGCTTGGTTGTTGAGCGATTGTTGCACGTCTGTTTTTAACTGATTCAAGTTTGCGCCTGCCTGTTCATACACATTGGCATTACTCGGTTCATTGAGTAGCACTGACAATAAATGAATCGGCTCAATCGCGGTATGATCACGAGTGACAGCGAGCGTTTGTGCCTGCTGAACCGCGTTTTGTAAGGCATTGGTAAATTTATCAAATTGCATTATTATTTTTCCTTTTAGCTTTTAACTAATTAGCTTTGAACTAAAATTGATATGGTGTTTTGATAAATCGTTTCAATATCCACCTCTAAAATTTTTTAATCGTCAATGGTTATTTTCTTGATGATGGGATGTAGGTTTATTTTCAATCCTCACTTGGGTCAATAGCTTGCAGAATTCATTGTGCTACCTGTCAAAAATTGACAATAGAAATGTAGATAAAATCATAAACCAACAAATTTTGGCTTATAGTATAACTTGCAAAGGGATATACCGAGTCACTTTTACTGACTGAATTTTGTTGTTGGCTGATATGCGTTTCTTTTTAGTAGCAAATTAGTAGCGTAGTAGCACCTTGGTTTTTTATTAGCAGCCTGGACCGTTATTTTTTAAAAAAATTACGCGAACTAAAGTTTAAGCCATAGCTAAAAATTGATACTAAAATTTTATGGACAATTATTAAAATTATATAATATTTTCAATGGTTTATTTTAAGATTACTTACATTACATTAACCTATCTACTACATGAATAGACAACAACCATGCATGGCGCATGTTACTCTGCAAAACGTCAAATGATAACGCCCCATAACATATTAGTTCAGTGGCGCTACTTTATTTGGTGAAATAACAGTCAAAAAACAATAACAGCAAAACAACAACTAGGAGTCATACCCATGCGCGCATTAACCTACCACGGTGCCAAAGATGTTCGAGTCGACAATGTTCCCGACCCACAGTTACAAGCCAAAGATGATATTATCTTAAAAGTTACTGCTACCGCCATTTGTGGCTCGGACCTACATTTATACCGCGGTAAGATCCCTGCGACCGAAGAAGGCGATATTTTTGGTCATGAATTTATGGGGGTGGTCGAAGAAGTGGGCGCTGACGTCACAGCGGTAAAAAAAGGCGATCGCGTGGTGATACCCTTTGTAATCGCCTGTGGTAGCTGCTTTTTCTGTCAAAATGATTTGATGGCAGCCTGTGAGACCACCAATGAGGGTCCAGGCGCGGCGATGAACAAAAAGCTTATTCCACCACCTTCGGCATTGTTCGGGTTTAGTCATTTATACGGCGGTGTGCCGGGTGGACAAGCAGAATATGTGCGCGTCCCAAAAGCCAATTTTGGCCCTTTTAAAGTCCCAGGTTCATTGCCTGATGAGAAAGTGTTGTTCTTATCGGATATTTTACCGACTGCTTGGCAAGCAGTGACGAATGCCAATGTCACCAAAGGTTCGACTTTGGCTATCTATGGTGCAGGACCTGTGGGCTTGCTATCAGCCGCCTGTGCCAAAATGTTAGGCGCGGCACAAATATTCATCGTTGACCACAATGACTATCGTCTGCAATACGCACAAGATACGTATGGCGCAATTCCTGTCAATTTTGACAAAGTCGATGCTGCAGAAGCGATTATTGAGCAAACTGCGGGGCATCGTGGTGTCGATGCGGTGATTGATGCCGTTGGTTTTGAATCAAAAGGTAGCATAGTTGAAACCGTATTAACCACGCTCAAACTTGAAGGCTCAAGTGGCGCGGCATTACGTCAGTGTATGGCAGCGGTACGCCGTGGTGGTACAGTCAGTATTCCTGGGGTGTATGCAGGTCCGATTCATGGTTTCTTGATGGGTGATGCGTTTGACAAAGGATTAACCTTTAAAATGGGTCAAACCCATGTACATAAATACTTGCCACAGCTGCTTGAACATATTGAAAATGGGGATTTATCGCCTGAAGCGATTATTACCCATCGTATGAATCTATCGGATGCGGCAAAAGGTTATGAAATCTTTGAAAAACGTGAAGAAGAGTGTCGAAAAGTGATTTTGACGCCGTAATTTAATCTCGTCATGGATTAATCATAATTAAATTAGAATGATAAAATGATAAAAACATAAGATGAGTGTTAGTCCCCTTTATACCATGATTAATCATTCTATCACTGGCCCCTCACAACTTTTAGCTAATAATTTAGCTAAAGTTGTGCAAGGGGTTTCTGATTTGTTGCTACTATTAGATATTGATGGGACGCTTAGTGAATTTCATCCCGATCCCCAGAAAAGTTTTATCAGCAATGATAATTTAGCAATTTTAGCGCAATTACAAAAGCATCTACCCATTTGGCTGGTAACAGGGCGGTCGGTTGCTGATGCTAGACGTTTGACAGCGCCGTTGAAACTGCCGGTGATTGGTAGTCACGGTTTGCAATGCGATACTGTAATCGATGGCTATTCTTTGGTGGACATCGATTTAGCGCAGCTACAACAAATTAACCAAAGCGTCGTTAATGCCACTGGTGATCATCCACACTGGCGAATTGAGCAAAAACCTTTTGGTGTGGCACTGCATTTTCGTGAGCATCCCGAACTTGCCGATAGCGCTTTAACTATCATGCAAGCTATTGGGCATGATTTTAATGATTGGCAACTTAAAGCGGGCAAATGTGTGTATGAGCTATTGCCGCAAGGGGTCGATAAAGGCAGTGCCATTAACCATGTTTTAAAACACTATCACCCTCATTGCCGTCCGATATTTATCGGCGATGATGTGACCGATGAAGCAGGATTTATTGCTGTACAAAGTTATGGTGATACATCAAATAAGAAAGGTAGTGATATTAAAGGAATTGGTGTCAAAGTCGGTTATGAACCTACCCATGCCCATTATTATGTGAGCGACGTCTCAGCCGTTACCGATTTACTTAAAGGATTATTGACCCTATGTCAAAGTTGATTGTGTTATCGAATCGGGTTAATTTACCTAATAAACAGTCACCTAAAGCTGTCGCAGGGGGGTTGGCAGTAGCGCTTCAAGAAGCCCTTGCCAAAGATGGCGGTATTTGGGTCGGTTGGAACGGTCAAGTAGTGACAAATATCAGCGATATGCCCGATACCGTCAATCAATTTGCGACTGAGCAGCACGACAAAGTCACCTATGTCACGACGGCTTTTTCCCCCATACAATATGAAAAGTATTATTGTGGTTACGCCAATAATCGACTTTGGGCGGGGATGCATGACCGCACGGATTTGATTGTATCGAGTAGTGAAGATTTTAGCGTTTATCAAGCTGTCAATCGTATGTTTGCCAAACAGCTACAGCAAATCGCACAGCCTGACGATATGATTTGGATACAAGATTATCATTTTTTTGCGGTAGCAAGGCATTGCCGTGACTTAGGCATGAAACAGCGCATTGGCTTTTTTTTACATATTCCATTTCCCCAGTTATGGGTGTGGGATTTTTTGACTTATGGTCAAACTTTAATCCATCAATTACTCGATTATGATGTGGTTGGATTACAAACCCAACAAGACGCTCAAAATTGTGTCGCGGTGATTGAGCAGCTACTCCCCCACGCCATCCAGATTACTCAAACAAATGCACGTACACTGATTACCCATGGCAATCATACCACCTTAATACGAGCCTATCCGATTGGTATCAATCCTGTCTATATTCATAAACTTGCCAGTCAACCGCTGTCAGACCAATCTGTGTTAAAAAATCTCAATTCAACCATCACCACGATTTTAGCGGTGGAACGACTGGATTACACCAAAGGCATTCCCGAACGCTTACAAGCTTTTGCTGCCTTTTTGCAGCGTTATCCGCAATATCTTGAACGAATTCAGCTGTATCAAATTGCTTGCCCGTCCCGTCTTGATATTCAGACCTATCAACAGTTACGACAACAAGTGCACACCCTAGTTGAGCAAATTAATAGCCAATTTGCTACTGCCAGTTGGCAACCGATTATCTATCAAGAAGACCCTGTCAGTCATGACAATTTAATGCCGTTATTTAGGCAATGCCAAATTTGTTGGGTTAACTCGCTAAAAGACGGCATGAATTTGGTGGCAAAAGAATATATTGCTGCACAGGATGAACAAAATGCAGGGATTTTGATTTTGTCTAAAAATGCGGGGGCAGCGCACCAACTTCAGCAAGCTATCTTGGTAGACCCTACGAACAACGACAGCATGATAGAGGGCTTATACCAAGCATTGACCATGACCAAACAACAACGGGAACAACGTCATCAATCGCTACTACAGGGCATTTATGAGACCGATATTGACACGTGGCGAGCGCATTTTTTGGCAGATTTAACCCACATGGACAAAACCAAGTAAGTCAATAAAACAGATAATAAAATAGACAATAAAACAGCCAATGAGAAACTCACAATGACACCAGTGTTGGATTATGCTTTACCTACCGACTATCACCAATCGGACTTGGGCAAATTAATCACCGCTATTTTGCAAGACTTTCGCAGAACGGTTGATACATCACCTAAACTAAGCGATGCTGCTTATGTGACACAATTAAAGCAAACTTTGTCGCAGTTGGTGCTTTTGTCCACTCAAATTGCCTTGCCCGCAAACGGTCATACTTTACAGCGCTGGCAAGTATTGGCACAGGTTGCCGCTTGTGATTTGAACTTGGTCAAATTTTTTGAGTCGCATCTTGATGCATTGGCGATTCTGGCAGAATTGGGCGTGGACGATATCTCTGAAGGCCTCTGGGCCGTATGGGCAGCAGAAGGCGGTGATGAGCCACTGCGTTTTGATGGCGAAACATGCACGGGACAAAAACTGTGGTGTTCGGGTGCGACCTTTGTCGATCATGGCTTGGTCAGTTTCCGAGATACCCATAATAACGCCCAATTGCTGATGTTAGCCATGAACCAACCGCAAGTGACCATTGATGACAGCGGCTGGTATGCGGTAGGTATGCCCTACACGGCGACAGCCACCCTCCATCTAAAAGGCGCTAACGCCACCCAAGTCATATCAAATGCGATTGCCAAAGGTAGCAGCCCTTATCTCGACCGCCCAGGATTTTGGCAGGGTGCGGCAGGGGTAGCGGCTTGTTGGTATGGCGCGGCAGCCCAGTTGGCACAGTTTTTATTGGACAGTTATCAGCAAAAACCCCAAGCCTTTAAAGCACTTTATCTTGGCGAAGTGTCGCAAGCACTCAGTGTCACCCAAGCGTACTTTTATCAAGTTGCGCAATTAATCGATAGTGAGCCTAGCCAAAGTCATGCACTCCCCATCCGTATCTTAAGAGCGCAAGTGGAGACTACCGCCATGCTAGTGCTTGAAAAAGTTGGTAAAGCGTTGGGCGCAACGCCTTATTGCAAAAATGCCCATTTTGCACGGCTAGCGGCAGACTTATCGGTATTTATCCGTCAAACCCATGGCGCATTTGACAGTGAAGCGATTGGCAAATTGACTGCCGAACAGCTAGGCGATTCACAAGGGGCATTATGGCAACTGTAGATTCTAAGCCCGCCCCACTGCATCCGATTGTGGGTGACCGTTTAATTGCAGGCGACGGCACATCTGCACAAGATTGGCAAGCGTGGCAAGGGTTGCACAGTCTCACCAGACTGGATATATCGACCCATTTTCCCAAACATCGGCGCGTGTGTATTTTTGCGCCGCACCCAGATGATGAGATTTTAGGCTGTGGTGGGCTGCTGCAAGCGTTGGTGGCTCAAGGTAATCAAGTATTGATTGTTAGCGTCACCCAAGGCGAGAAAAGCCACCCTAACTCACCGCTGTATCCGACCGATAAACTGGCAAAAATCCGAGCAATTGAAAGCCAGCTTGCACTTGAAACGCTGGGTAGCAGTTTGGATTTGCCCAATGTGTCGATGACGAGCTTCAATTTTCCTGATGGCGAAGTTTTTGGGCGGCAAGTGGATTTTTTTGACAAGTTAACATCGCTGATTCAGCCCGCTGATATTTTAATCACCCCATTTGCGTACGATGGTCATCCCGACCATGAAGGCACTGGGCAAGTGGTGCATCGTTTTGCCCATGAATTTAAAAGTCACCTAAATTTAACCTGCTATCAAGTGCTGATTTGGGCATGGCATTGGGCAAAACCTGGCGATAGCCGTATTCCCTGGCACAAGGCATGGCGATTTGATTTAAGCGAATTGCAGGCGCAGCGAAAAAGTTATGCCATGCGCTGTTTTAGCAGTCAAATCTATGTTGACCCAACAACGGGAACAGCGCCTATTTTGTCAGATACCACGTTAACTAGGCTTAGCCAACCATTTGAGGTATATCTTCATGACTGATGTGTCAGCGTATTTTGCCCAAATTTATGCCGATAGTAGCGACCCTTGGCAATATGAAAAACGCTGGTATGAAGTGCGAAAACGCGCAATTTGCCTGTCATTGTTACCCTACCCGCATTTTGCCAAGGCAATTGAACTCGGCTGTAGCAATGGTGTATTTAGTGAGCAGTTAGCCCAGCGCTGCGATTATTTGAGGTGTGTGGATGGGCAACTTGAGGCAGTCAAACTTGCCAGTGAGCGTCTGCAAAAAAAGGCGCATGTGCAAGTTATGCAAGGCTTGATACCGCAGGATTTGCCCAGTGAGCGATTTGATTTGATTGTGGTCAGTGAGATTTTATACTACTTGGCGCCTGACGCACTGACCGAAGTCATCGCTTGGCTCAACACTGCATTAACCGACAATGGCGTGATTTTAGCCTGTCATTGGCGCTATCGGATTGACGGGTTTCAACTGACAGGCGAAACAGTGCACGACAGGTTACAACAACAGCTGTACTACCGTCAGCAAAGCCATGTGATTGACCAAGATTTTTTGTTGACCATTTGGCAAGCCAATCACCAAAGCCTCGCCAAGCAAGAAAATCTAGTGGAATAACTGAGAAAAACATCATGACAAATACTCCAGCCTCACAGCGGCTACCCAAAAAAATCGGCATAGTCATCCCTGCCCATAATGAAGCCGATAGTATTAGCGCCTGTTTGCATGCGATTAAACAGGCGATTGCCCAGCTATCAAACGACATAGCGGTACAAACGGTGGTCGTGCTAGATAGCTGTGATGATGACACCTTATTAAAAGTACAAAACGCCCACGTAGACTGGCTGTGCTGTGAGTTTCGCTGCGTGGGTAAGGTCAGGGATTTGGGCGTGCGCTACTTAATCGAACAAGGGGCTGATTGGATTGCTTGCACCGATGCCGATAGTATGGTGGAAGCTGATTGGTTAATGGCACAAATCAAACACCTAAAAGCTGAGCCCACAACTACGCCCACCACTATGCCCACAGCCATGATATGTGGCGTAGTGAGTATCGATTGTTGGAATGCGTTGTCAGAGAGTACCAAACAGCAATACCTCGCCCATTATCAAGATTGTATGAATCATCGCCATATTCATGGGGCAAATTTGAGCTTTACCAGTCAAGATTATGTGGCAGTGGGTGGTTTTGATGAATTAACTTGCCATGAAGATGTGGGTTTGGTGAAAAAATTTGAGCAAGCCAATTTACCCATTATTTGGAGTAATTTGGTGCGCGTGGTGACTAGCAGTCGCCTTGATGCCCGTGCTGATGAAGGATTTGCCCATTTTTTAAGGGGTTTAGAGAATCAGCCTTCGGCTTAAATTAAAACCAGCCTTTGGCTTAAATAAAGGTATAAAAGTTGGGTTTAACACAGTTCACTTACAAAACTATTGTGATATTCCTTGCTATCTTCCGGTATTACTATATACTGGACAACAGCTAGAAAGCAGTCAGAAGTTTCAATCGCATTACATTAAGTCTATTCTAAGTTCGTTTCCATTACGCTTGTGTCCTAGATTTTAAGTCAATCGTGTATCAAAACTGCCGCAATTCTTTCATACTGAATAGAATCGTGTTGTGGCTTAGTTCCAGCTTTAGGGTCAGATGACCACTTTTAAAATCTATTTAATCAAGGACAATCCTATGTCAAATACTGTAAACGGCACCGTAAAATGGTTTAACGAATCAAAAGGCTTTGGCTTTATCGAACAAGACAATGGCGGCAAAGACGTTTTCGCACATTATAGCCAAATCGCAAGCTCAGGTTTCAAAACATTGAGCGAAGGTCAACGCGTATCTTTCGTTGTGACCCAAGGTCAAAAAGGCGACCAAGCTAGCAATATCGTTGCTATCTAAGATTAACTAAGCTTAAGGTTAGCTAAGCCTACTATCGTAAATGGTCTGATATCGCGACTGCGTGAATAACGCGTCATTGATTGATTAACCATTTGCATCGATAGCAAAAAATAGATATCAAAAAAGCGCTTATTTATTATAAGCGCTTTTTTTGTGTTTTGTGCTCACCCAACTCTTTGGCTGACTCGGCCGATAATTTGTGGGCTGCTGTGTGCGGTTAAAAAAGGTTATTGCGCATCCACTTTACGTTTTTTTTGTAGTTTGCGCTGTAGTGTGCGCCGGTGCATTTTTAGTACCCTCGCGGCTTCACTGATATTGCCTTGGCATTCATCTAATACTTGGTGGATGTATTCCCATTCGTGATGTTCAAGTGACAAACGTTCATCTGTTGCACTACCGATTGACTTTGTAGGGGCTACTACGATGTCCAATACTTTATAGATTTCATCTAGACTACAAGGCTTAGGCAAATAATGATATGCGCCCATTTTGACCGCACTGACGGCGGTCGCAATGCTGGCATAGCCAGTAAGCATTAGAATTTTGGCGTTAGGCGTAATAGCGAGTAAGGGTTCAATCAGATGAATGCCGTTGTCATCACCGATGTTGAGATCCAATATAATAAACTTGGGTAATTGCTTCTTTGCCAGTTGTAGCGCGCTATCGGCATTGCTGGCAGTCAATACTTGATTGCCCTGTTTTTCCAACGACTTTTTTAAGATACGGCAAAACACCTCATCATCATCAATGATAAGCCATGTTTCTGCTAACAGGGGTGGGTGTTGCAATCTAGTCTCCTACAATAAACTGGCGGGCGCATGAATTACAGGTAACATTATCTTCACGCACGTACCTGAATCAGTTAACCTTTTTTGCAGGGGTGAATTTTGCTTATTGGTCAGCTCAAGGTGTCCGCCAACATATTCTATAACTGTTTTGGCAATCGTCAAGCCAAGTCCTAAGCCATGATCAGATTCGATAGCAGTTTGGTGTTGGATACGCTGTACCATGCTACTGTCGATACCCTGTCCGTTGTCTTCAATTATAATCATCACGTTTTGAGCAAGCTGTACGTTAATATTAAGCCTTGTGGCTTGTGCCTGCATGGCATTATTGAGCATATTCATCACAATAGAATACAGCTGTTCTTCACTCAAGGGCACATCGATCGGTTGTGGTGGTACATTGAGTGCTACTTCAACATGGGGGTTGATAAATTGCCAATCATTGACGACTTTGGGCAATAGCGTTTGTAAATTTGATGACGTTACCCATGCCAATGGCTCTGATTGCGCTGGCGGGAGCGCATTGGATTGGATATGGGATTTGAGCTTGTGCAGCGATTGGCGGCAGACGTCGATTTGTGACTGTAACAGTTTTATGTCATCCAACAGTTCGTCGTCTTCCTCTAATTGCTGGGCAATATCATCGCTTAGTAATTGCATCGACGCAATCGGCGTGCTCATCTCATGGGCGATATTGGCCGCAAGACTACTGATGGCAAGCAACCGACGTTGTTGGTGAATGGCTTGCTGCGCTTGCTCAAGCGCCTGATAACTGCGGCTCATCGCCTGTTTAAAATAAACCGTTAAGGCGGTTAACATGATTGCCGCAAAAATAAAAACCCCAAACATACCCAGTAAATGGAGTTTTTGACCCACCGCATGATCATGGTGGTTAAGGGTCAGCGGCACATAACAATACCATAACAGCGTATACAGCCCAACAGACAGCATTGACAAGCCGATGATGTGCACGGTGCTCATCACCATAGACGCCACGGCAATCACCGTCAAAAACAAGGTAATCAACGGATTGGCCGCCCCACCTGAATAATAAATAAAGGCTGACCACGCCAGTAAATCCCCGATAAATCCCGCCAATGTGACCCAAGATTGTTGTGGGTTAAAGTGTCGAATAACCAATATGCGTCTAGTCAGCTCAACGCTGACTCCATATATAATGGTAATTGTGAGCAGATGATTGATTTGCTGTTTGGCAACGCCCCATTGGTCGGCACAAATCATGGCGGCGACCATAATAGCTAACCATGTATAGCGAGCAATCATGGGGGCTTTTGCGACGTTGTTGATGGCTTGATGCATGGACAAACTTTTGACGAACCATAAAACAAGATTTTAGCATGAAACAAGCCATCAGCTGCCAAGGCGTTTTTAATTATGCTAAGAGTTTAAAATTTTTTTAAATATGCGCTTATAAAAATTTGGTCATCACCCTGAGCGGCAATATTTTCATACCAATCCCAACCGGCAGCCAAGGCCATGCTGGGACAAAGGCTTCATCCACTTTGGCTTCAATCGCTTCGACAATCGCCTCGACGCCCTCTTCTTCTGTACTTTCAAACGGCAAATATTTGGCACCGATATTAAGCTCAGTACGGATATAACCGGGGTAAATCGTGGTGACAGTAATCGGACGTTTTTCCTGCATCATATCAGCGCGAATGCCTTCAGCTAAATTTGCCAGTCCCGCTTTGGCGGCGGCATAGGTGGTAAGATGACGGGGCAAACCGCGCACCGCTGACATACTTGAGATGACCACCAACTGACCGCTGTTTTGCTGGCGAAAAATCTTCATCGCCGCCTCACACTGGGCAATCGCTGCGATAAAATTGACTTCAGCGGTATGGCGATTGGTCTCAAAGCGTCCATGACCAATGACGCGGCTATCACCCACCCCTGCATTGACGATAATTTTATCAATGGTTTTACCTCGGGTTTTGCAGTCACTCACAAAGCTATCAAATACCGTAAAAATCTGATTATAATCGGTGACATCCAAAGTTTTGACAGCGACTTTGACAGGGTACTTGCTTTCAATGTCTTGCTTTAACGCAGTTAATCGCTCTTCTCGTCTGGCGCAAATTGCCAAATCATAGCCTAGATAAGCAAATCGGCGTGCCATCATCGCGCCAATCCCTGAGCTGGCACCGGTAATCAATACGGTTTTGCCTTGACCGATACCTTGTAGCTCAGCCAATGAGCGGCGATTGACCAGTTTGTTCATCACAAATTGACCATATTTATCAATTTTTTGTAGCGCGTTTTCAAGTTTTTTCATCGTTTGCTTGCCTGTACCACTCAGTTATCGTAACAATAAATAAAAAATCATCAAAGAGTCGCTGATTTTATCATCACGACCCTTGTTTAGCCTACTGCAAATATCGCTATAGGCGTTAAATACATATGATAAACAAGGATGGCGATAGGATTAACGATGACTGACAGCGTTTATGCCAAACCATTGACCCATGTCAGTGGCGCGTTTTTCATCCAATCGCTCATCAGTGTCCACGGTTGTTCAGGGACGCACGCTTCATCAGGCTCGCCTTCAATCGCGATTGCCAATGCTTTGGTGCCGATTTCTTCACTCACTTCAAAGGGTAACGGTTTAGCACCTTCGTTAATCTCAGTGCGTATATACCCTGGATATATTGTTGACACTTTAATCGGTAACTCAGAGAGCAGCATATCGGCGCTAATCCCTTCAGCAAGCTGTGCAATCGCTGATTTACTTGCCGCGTATACTGACATATGTTTTGGCAGACCACGGAACGCCGACATACTTGAGATAACCACCAAATGACCGCTATTTTGGGCGCGAAAAATTTCCATTGCCGCTTCACACTGGGCAAGCCCTGAAATAAAGTTAATTTCGGCAGTTTTGCGATTAATCTCAAAATTACCCTTGCCAATACGGCGTCCCTCGCCGACCCCTGCATTGATGATGATACGATCAAGCTTGCCAAACTCTTGGGCAAATTCATGAAACACTTTAAAAACCTGCGCATAATCAGTCACATCGAGTGCTTTTACACTGACTTTAATCGTCGGATTATCCGCTAACAGGTTGGCTTTGAGTTGTTCTAGGCGTTCGATACGGCGTGCACAAATTGCCAAATTATAGCCCATGCGAGCAAAATGGGTCGCCATGCCAGCTCCCAGTCCTGAGCTTGCGCCAGTAATCAAAATGGTTTTACCCTTACCCACTTGGTTATCTGTAAAAGGGGATAAGTCAGTGTTGGGGGGTGTCATTGTGGTTTGAACTTGCTGCAGTAATTCCGGTAGTGTTTGCATTATTTCATCCTTAATTATTTATTAAATTTTTTTAAACGTTAAACTGATAAGCTAAACCTTAGCGCCAAGTCACCATCTGCTCACCTTGTTGATACAAATAGCTAAACTCATTAAAGGTTTGTAAAAAAACGCCTTGGTTACTCACGCGAAATTGGTGAACACTGGCGTTGGCGATATGCCAGTTCAAATCAAAAGCTTGGACATCTGATAGTTTCATCACTTGCTGCATGATACTGGCAATCACGCCACCTGAGGTAAATACCATCGCATGTTCATGCTCGCCAGTTTGCGCAATCAAGCACTCAAAACCGTTCCAAGTGCGCTGCAAAAAGTGTTGCCAACTTTCATCATAATCACTGTCGTACTGACCGCTTTGCCAACGGCTCATCGCTTGAGTAAAAATCTGAGTAAAGCTAATTTCAGGGTGTGTTTGACTGGATAAATACGCCATAAAACTGGCTTTATCCTCAAATGGCAATCCCGCTTTATAAAGAATTTGCTCATGATTAAACTCATTAAAACTGCTATCTTCACCGAGCAATAGCGGCATGGTCAAACTGGGATTTGCCTGATTTTTTAAAGCGTTTTGCACATGGTGGGTGATTTCGGTCAGTTCAATGCCTTCACGGGTGACATAATAATGGCTTAAAAAATGCTTGAGACTGTCCTTTTGCCGCGCCATACTGCCTGACATCAGCGCGTGCACTTGCCGACCTGACTGGCGAAAACTATCGCCAAGCCACTGGGTCTGAGCAACACCTTTTGGGGACAGTTGGTCATAATTGTCTGCGCCAAATGACGCTTGCCCATGACGAACAAGGCTGATGAGTTTCATGAAAACCCCTATGATTTATTGTTATTTTTTTTCGATAAGTTCGGCGCAGCGCTCGTGCAAGGCGTTGACAATCACGCCAAAATCTTTGAACGCCGGATTATCCGTCTGCTGATGATAATAACGGTAATAAATCTGCTGCGCAATTCCTGCCAAGCGAAACACACCAAAAACCTCATAGAAGCGCCAGTTATCCACTTTCAAGCCTGTTTTTTGCAGGTAATATTCGACCACTTCGGCACGGGTCATCATGCCTGGCAGATTGGTCGGCTGACGGCGCGTAGCTTTCATCACCGCATTGTCATCGGCTTGAATCCAGTAAGCTAACGCACAGCCCAAATCCATCAAGGGGTCGCCTATCGTTGCCATTTCCCAGTCGAGCACGCCAATGATGTTGGTTGGATTGTTTGGGTCTAAAATCACATTGTCAAAACGCCAGTCATTATGAATCACGCTAGTTTTGACATCGGTTGGGGTGTTGGCTGTTAACCACTGGCGCACATCGGCGAAATCAGGCACATCAGGCGTGCGGGCTTGCTCATAGCGCTTATCCCACCCCATGACCTGGCGCTCGCAGTAACCTTCGCCTTTGCCAAGTGCCACCAAATCTGGGTTTTGGGTGTAATCGACCTTGTGTAAATCAATCAACGCATCGACCACCTGCCTGCACAGCTCGCTGACTTGCTGTTCGCTTAACGTCAACGCTTTTGGCAAATTGGCGCGGGGAATAATGCCCTCGATGCGATCCATGACATAAAAATCGCAACCAATCACGCGGTCATCGGTACATAGGGCGACCATATTGGGGACGCGTGGGTATTGTGATTGCAGCGCTTTTTGGACTTTGTACTCACGCACCATATCATGGGCGGATTTGGCTTTGGTACCTTTGGGAGGACGGCGTAAAATCAAATCACGGTTGGCATATTTTAGGCGGTATGTCCAGTTGGATGCGCCCCCTGAAAACTGGGTGACTTCTGGCTGACCTTGCAAAGCGATGCCTTGGCTCATTAAATACTCGGTGACCGCATTGCTGTCAATCTCTTCGCCTTTGCGTACTGTGTTCGCACTATCAAGCATAATTTCATCCTTGTTTTTTATCTTGTTTTTTAACTTGTATTTTTAACTAGGTCAAATAGCAAAATGACGTAACCTGATATTACGTCTTTTTTGTTAGCTAGCTATCTTTTTTGTTAACTAGCTATTAGTTATTTGGTCGTCGCTTGTTGGCGTTTTTTCACTTCCAGTTTGGCAATCATGCCTTTATGCACTTCGTCAGGTCCATCGGCAAGGCGTAAGCTACGGGCTTGGTTAAAGAACATCGGCAACAGCGTGTCTTGGCTCACACCCATACCCCCATGCAGCTGGATCGCCATATCGACAACTTCTTGTAGTACCGTTGGGGCGACCACTTTAATCGCCGAGATTTCGGTCAACGCCGCTTTGGTGCCGAGTTTATCCATTTTATAGGCGGCATACAGGGTTAACAGACGCGCTTGGTCAATTTTGACACGGGCGTCAGCGATACGTTCACGGTTGCCCCCTAAATCAAGCAGCGGTTTGCCAAATGCACTACGGCTTAGACCGCGATCAATGGCAAGCTCCAGCGATTTTTCTGCAGCACCAATACAACGCATACAGTGGTGAATCCGACCCGGTCCTAAGCGCCCTTGAGCAATTGCAAATCCCTCGCCTGCCCCGCCGATGACATTGCTAAGCGGTACACGCACGTTGTCAAAAAGCATTTCGCCGTGTCCATGCGGTGCATCATAATCATTAAACACTTTGAGCATACGTTCAATCTTGACGCCTTGGGTATCTATAGGTACCAGTACCATGGTATGCTGATGGTGGCGATCTTTGTTCTCGTCTGGGGTGTGTGCCATAAAAATAATAAGTTTAGCGTTTGGATCGCCCAAACCTGATGACCACCATTTGCGACCATTGAGCACAATTTCATCGCCTTCGACAATCGCCGTGGCTTGCATATTGGTGGCATCACTACTGGCCACTGCAGGCTCTGTCATGCCAAACACGGAGCGAATCTCGCCTGCCAATAACGGCGTTAACCATTGCTGTTTTTGGGCGTCGTTACCGTAGCGCCAAATCAATTCCATATTGCCACTATCTGGCGCATTACAGTTAAACACATGTGGGGCAATAAGACTTCTGCCAGACAACTCAGCAATATGGGCATATTCTTGAACACTTAATCCTTGACCGAGTTGCTCGTCTGGCAAAAACATATTCCATAAATTTTGCGCACGGGCTTTGGTTTTTAATTCTTCAAGTTTGGCAGGCCATTGCCAAGTCGTCCAATCGCCTGTGGGATTAAGCTTATGCGCCGCTTGCCAAAATTCTGCTTCAATCGGTTCGATTTCGGTTTGAATAAATGCTTTGGTACGGGCGATGTAATCTTTTGCTTTATCGCTAAGTTGGAATTCCATTAGGCATTGTCCTTTTTCGGCTAAAACAATTATTGAATCAGCTTAACGGATTTATTATCATGAATAAAATGATTTTAATTAGTAAAATACTATGAATAAAATTCATACGACTGAGATGTCTTAGCCAAATTATTGAGCAAACAACCGCCCTCTACTTGTAAGGTATTATCCAAATGTTGCATAAAAGCCCATTAAAGCAGCTTGATTTAAATCTACTTAGGCTATTTATTTATATTTTTGAGCTCAAAAACCTTACCCATACCGCAGAAGCTTTGCATTTAAGCCAATCTGCCATTAGCCATGCGTTAGGTCGTCTTCGTCAGGCGCTCGGGGACGAACTTTTTTATCGGGAAAAAGGTGAGCTGCACCCCACGCTGTATGCCAAACGGCTTTATCCCACAGTCAAACAAAGCTTTGAAAATCTCGAACAAATATTTCAAACTAACCATTTATTGAGCGACAGCAAACTTGGCGAGCTGGCGCAGCAGAGCTTTGCTAAGTTAACGATTGCCATGCATGATGAAATTGAATTGATTGTGTTTAACAAATTGGTCAGCCAAATTCATCAAGTCCTGCCCAATTGCCAAATCACCAGTAGCCGGCTCAATCGCTCAGCGCTTGCGCATGAACTAAAAGTTGGACAGCTGGATTTTGCCATTGATGTGGCGCGGGTAGTGGATAGTAAGATTGTGCATCAACCCTTGTTGCGAGATGAGTTTGTGTTGGTACTGTATGCGCCAAATTTTGCCGCTGAATTGGCGAACGAGCCGACTATCACCCAAGCCCAGTATTTTGCCAGTCAACATATAACTGTGTCATCACGGCGGCTAGGTCTGTCGATTGAAGATAGTTTATTGTCCAAAGCAGGTTGGCAGCGGCAGAGTAAAATCCGTTGCCAACATTATGCCACTGCTTTTCAATTGCTAAAACAAGACAAACTATTGCTTACCTTGCCGCGCCAGCTAGCCACCACATTTTTGCCACCCGCCCAAGGCTGGCAGATTTTGGATTTGCCGATTGAGTTGGCTCATATCGAGTTACACGGCTATTGGCACCAACAACAACAGGTTGACCCGCTGTATGGGTGGCTAAGACAGCAGATTTTTAGTGCGTTTCATTAGCTAGTTTCATTAGCTTGTTGCGCTTATTGATTATTTATAGGCTATTGATGATTTATTCAGACAATAGCTGCTCAATACGGCCAGCGTGACGCTCTTGCTGTTTAGCGAGAGTCAAACGATTGGCGATGATGATTGATTTTAACTCCGCTAATGCCACGTCGAAATTGTCATTAATCACCACATAATCAAAATTCACGTATTGCGACATTTCATTGACCGAACCGGCAAGACGTCTTTCAATCACCTCTTGACTGTCTTGTCCGCGATTGGAAAGCCGCTGGCGCAGCGATTGGCGGTCGGGCGGTAGGATAAAAATGGTCGTGGCATCGGGACGCAATTTTTGCACTTGTAGGGCACCTTGCCAGTCGATTTCTAAGATGACGTCTAAGCCATTGCTCAGCATAAATTCTACTGTGGACTGGGCGGTGCCATAGTAGTTTTCAAACACTTCGGCATGCTCCAAAAACTCACCTTGCTTAATCATATCAGCAAATATCTCGCGGCTAACAAAGTGATAATGCTGCCCATCAATCTCACCAGGACGTGGCTTGCGAGTCGAATGCGAGATACTAACCGCCAAGTCATTGGTCGTTGCAATCAGCTGTTTGACCAGCGATGTTTTGCCAGTACCGCTTGCTGCGGTGATGATAAATAATGAGCCTTTGGTCATGACATATCCTTAGGGGTTTGATTAAATAAGTAGTAGCCATTTTTGAATCGGCTATTTTAGCAATTTTTGCTAACAATTTCTGCGTAATTTAGCCTTTCAATACCGATTCGCTGATTTTTTACGTTTAACATATTTTGCGTGTATGAACTCATGGTAAACTAGTCACATGAATCATCAATGACTGAAGAACTGCGTTATGAAAATTTTACTCGCCAATCCTCGTGGTTTTTGTGCTGGGGTCGATAGAGCCATCGAAATCGTTAATGTCTGCCTTGAGCGCTTTGAACCGCCTATTTATGTGCGCCATGAAGTGGTACACAACAAATTTGTGGTGGAAGACCTTGCCAATCGCGGTGCGGTATTTGTCGAAGAGTTGGATGAAGTGCCGGATGGGGCGATTGTGATTTTTTCAGCGCATGGCGTCTCCAAAGCGGTGGAAGATGAAGCCGAACGCCGTGATTTGACAGTGTTTGATGCCACTTGCCCACTGGTTACCAAAGTCCATATCGAAGTCAATAAATTTGCCAAAACAGGCGTAGACGCGGTGTTGATTGGTCATGCCGGTCATCCAGAGGTAGAAGGCACGATGGGGCGCTTCGATCCACAATACGGTGGACGTATTCACTTAATTGAAGATGTGGTGGATGTTGCCAATCTTGACCTACCGACTGATACTGATTTGGCTTTTGTCACCCAAACCACCCTATCGATGGATGACACCGCAGAAGTGATTGATGCGCTAAAAAATAAATTCCCAAAAATCCATGCGCCGCGTAAAGATGACATTTGTTATGCCACCCAAAACCGTCAAGATGCGGTCAAGGAACTTGCGGCGCGTTGTCAAGTGGTGTTAGTGGTGGGCTCACCCAACTCATCCAACTCTAACCGCTTGCGTGAACTCGCGGAGCGCTTGGGCGCCAAAGCGCATTTGATTGATAATGCCGGCGAAATGCAAAAAGACTGGTTTGCAGGCGTGGATACGGTAGGCGTGACTGCGGGTGCGTCCGCGCCTGAAGTATTGATTCAAGAAGTGTTAGATACTTTACAATCTTGGGGCGGCGAAAAACCTGAAGAATTATCCGGTATTTTGGAAAACGTGACCTTTAGCTTGCCCAAAGCGTTACGCTCACCCCAACTGTCTAATCCTAGTGAATCCAAGATTTAACAGAGATATAGTATCGGATAGATAGCAAGTAAAGCCGGGTATAAGTATGCTCGGCTTTTTATTGATCATTTAATTATTGAATATTTAAACCCTGCTTGTATCATTATTTTCATTTTTTAAAAATTAAAAAATTGTGCCGCTTATGCTTGAAATAGTTTTGCATTCACCCTAACTATGACAACGAACCATCATAAATTGGGTTAATTATTTTTATTCTTATTTTTAGGAGTTACTTACTATGGCAGATTCAAACAAACCTGAGCCAAAAAAACATAGCTTTGAAGCTGAAGTCGCGCAACTATTACATCTAGTCACCCACTCGCTTTATTCAAATGCGGATATCTTTGTGCGTGAGCTGGTCTCAAATGCGTCTGATGCCTGTGACAAGTTGCGTTTTGAAGGCAATCAAAACGACGCGCTGTATGAAGGTGACAGTGAGCTACGCATTCGCATTGATATTGATAAAGATGCCAAAACCATCAGCTTTATTGACAACGGTATCGGTATGAATGAAGCCGATGCCATCGAGCATTTGGGTACTATTGCCAAATCAGGCACCAAAGCTTTCTTAGAAAAATTATCCGATGCGCAAAAACAAGATGGCAATTTGATTGGTCAATTTGGGGTGGGTTTTTATTCAGGTTTTATCGTAGCGGACACCATCACGGTGGAATCGCGTAAAGCAGGTGAGCCTGCCAGCCAAGGTGTACGCTGGGTTTCAGACGGTACCGGTGAATTCACCACCGAAACCATCGAAAAGCCTACCCGTGGCACGACAGTGATTTTACATGTTACCGATGAACACAGTGAATACCTTGACCGCCAAAAAATCAAATCTTTAGTCAATAAATACTCTGACCATATCAGCTTGCCAATCCAAATGCGCAAAGAAGTTTGGCAAGAAGAAGAACTCACTGACGAGCAGAAGACTGCTAATTCAGAAGCAGGGGGCGAAACTGCCAAAGGTGAGATGCCCCAAGGTCAAATGATAACCACTGACGAATGGGAAACCATCAACCAAGCCAATGCCCTATGGACGCGCTCACCTTCAGAAATTGAAGACGAAGAGTATCAAGAATTTTATAAAAATCTTACCTATGACTATGATGAGCCGCTAACTTGGACGCACAACCGTGTCGAAGGACGTTTACAATATACCCAGCTGCTATATATCCCTAAAAAAGCGCCGTTTGACCTGTACCAACGTGAGCAAAAACACGGTCTAAAACTGTACGTCAAACGTGTATTTATCATGGATGATGCCGAGCAGTTATTGCCGATGTACCTGCGTTTTGTCAAAGGGGTGATTGATACCGCGGATTTACCGCTTAATGTCAGCCGTGAAATCCTGCAAGAGTCTCGCGATGTCAAATCTATCCGCGATGGTAACGCTCGCCGTATATTGACCGTGCTAGCTAGCCTAGCCAATAGCGATGAAGCCGAAAAACAAGAAAAATATAAACAGTTTTATGCTGAATTTGGCAACGTCTTAAAAGAAGGCTTGGGTGAAGACCAGAGCAATAGGGATAAAATTGCCAAATTATTGCGCTATGCCACTACCACTGATGACAATGTGGTCACCAGCTTTGACGACTATAAAGGTCGTATGAAAGACGGTCAAAAGGCGATTTATTATCTAACAGCTGAAAACCTTGCCGCCGCCAAAGCCAGTCCGCAACTTGAAGTGTTCAAGAAAAAAGGCATTGAAGTCATCTTGATGACCAACCCCGTTGATGAATGGGCAATGAACTTTATGTTTGAGTACGATGGCACACCGCTACAAAACATCGCCAAAGGCGCGGTAGACTTGGGTGATTTGACCGATGAAGCCGAAAAGGAAGAAGCCAAAAAAGCGGAAGAAACCTTCAAGCCTGTGGTAGAAAAACTCAAAGGCGTGTTGGGTAGCCGGGCTAAAGATGTGCGCGTATCCAATCGCCTTGTCGATAGCCCTGCTTTGCTAGTGACGGCTGATGGTGAACTATCACCACAAATGATGCAAATGCTCAAACAAATGGGTCAGCCTGTGCCAGAGAGCAAACCAATTTTGGAAGTCAACCCAAACCATCCGCTCATTCAAAAATTGGAAAGCGCGGAGCAGTTCGATGACCTTGCGCAAGTGATTTTTGACCAAGCATTACTTGCCGAAGGCGGTCAATTAGACGACCCAGCCGCTTATCTAAAACGCGTCAATGCGTTGTTGATGAAGTAAGTTATTTTGCTGGCTTCAAAATAAAACTGATAAACAAAAACCGAAGCCTAGGCTGTTACTTAGGCTTCGGTCTTTTTTGAAAACTACCGCCATCGCATCGGCTAGTGGTTGTAAGCTCCACTATTTTATCAGCGCTCGGCAAGCATACACTGTTTGGGAATTTGTTTGCGGTTGAGTGAGGTGATACAGCCCCAACTACCATCGACTTTACTATCGCCAATACGGTACATGGTCAGCGTCTGACCATTGAGCCAGCGATTGGGAAACGGCACGCCTCGTACTGTCGCTTGAATCATACAATGACTGTCAGTTGGAATGCTTTCTGCTTGCGTCAGCACTTTTAACACCACTTTTTGGTTATCTGTGCTTAGCGGTGTATTGACAGGACATTGACCGGTGGCTTTGTAGATGGCATCGACTCGCCCCTGTGCGCTTTCTACGATATCAAGCACTTCAAACAGCGTGGCATTGGCTTTTTGTTTGGCATAAATCGGCAAAAACTGCACTTGAATCACAAACAAAGAAAACGCATAAAACCCAAACGCCAGCGCCAAACCCACCAAACTTACACCGCCGTGCCTGCGGATATGCGCCAGCTGTTTTTCTTCATCCCGCGGATACATTTCAATCGCATCGGCGATTTCACGGCGCGCCATCCGATAATAATAAGCATCGCTCCAACGTGCCACCATCACCGACCAAAACAGCCAAATCGCAAGCCCAATGCCAATACGTAGCGGCATACGAATCGCTTCATCAAGATTGCGTATCAATAAATATTCTATCGCCACCAAAATGATGGTGACATTGAGCTGAATAAATGACCATCCCGCCACTGAATAGACAATGCTATCTAAGAATCGCTTACGGTATAACAGCCAAGGAAACGTCATCAAAAACCCTGCCCAATGCCACTTAGCCGTCAATCGCCCTGCCTGATCAAACTGGGCAAAACGCTTGAGATAATACGCCTGCGAACGATTGCCAATAAAGGCTTTGTCATACATCAGACGCTGTTTATCAGTTAGCTGGGGCTGCCAAAATGGCGGTGGTGATGTTTTTTCAAGAAATAACATGGCGATTAGGGATTATCCATTGGTTGTTTTCACTTGTTGAGGTTTTCACTTTTTGGGGTTTTCACTTATAATAGCCGAATTTTATCACAACCACCCTTTATCACACCAACTACGATTTTTGCAAATGATGACACCCCAACATACCCAAACTTCTGAGACAGTCACTTCGGCTAGCACCGATGCACCATTGCTTTCTCCCAATCTCTCCACTAGCCCTCAACCGAATGATGAAAACCTTGATTCATCCCTGCACTATCGCGCCATTCAAACTTTTATGAAACGCAAAACCCATGTGGGCAAAAAGGCAGAAGCTGGGTTACAGTCAGACTTTGCCCATTTTTTTGTCCAGCCCAATTTGAACGCAATTCAAGCAATGGATATCGGCGGCATAACCAATTTGCGTGAGCTATTTTCAAACCCTGATGCGCCTTTGACACTCGAAATTGGCTTTGGTATGGGCACAAGCTTGGTGGAAATGGCAAAAAATGAGCCAACACGAAACTTTGTCGGCATTGAAGTGCATGAGGCAGGACTGGGTAACTGTGCATTTTTGGCAGGAGAACTGGATCTAAATAACCTCAAACTCATCAGTGGTGATGCCATTACCCTGATGCAGCAATTACCGGCGGAGCATATTGACACGCTGCAGTTGTATTTCCCAGACCCTTGGCAAAAAAAGCGCCATTATAAACGCCGTTTTGTCAGTGCTGATCGCATGAGGGTGGTGGAACGGGTGCTTAAAAAAGGCGGCATATTTCATGCTGCCACCGATTGGGAACATTATGCCCATTGGATGATTGAAGTCATGGATGGTTTAACCGCGTTTGCAAATGTCGAAGGCAAAAACAGCGAAGGTATAGGTAACTTTTTGCCGCGTCCCGATTTTCGTCCCCTGACTAAATTTGAAAAACGCGGTATGGAGGAAGGTCGCGCTATTTACGATATTATGTATCGCAAAGTTTAGCGCGTTGACAATTTTATGCCGTAGACAGGATAATCACAGCGATTATCCTTTTTTTATGCCTGATATTTTTCTACAATGTGACTTTTCGTTATTAGATGGTATCTATCAGGATGTCGATTAGCGTGTGATGCCAATTGTAAAATCTCTATGACTGCTATCAATTTTTAGTGGTTTTATTACCTTGAATCGGGATGACCTTAGGAGTGATGGGATGACACCCGTTTATATTACATTTACGTTGTATTTGATTTTGTTATTGGGCATCGGGTTTGCGGCATATTTTGCCACGCGTAACTTTGATGACTATATTTTGGGTGGCCGTAGTCTGGGCAGTTTTGTGACCGCGATGTCGGCGGGTGCGTCAGATATGTCAGGATGGCTGCTGATGGGGTTACCTGGGGCGATTTATGTATCGGGGTTGAGTGAATCTTGGATTGCAATTGGCTTGGTGATTGGTGCGTATTTTAACTGGCTTTTGGTGGCGGGTCGACTGCGGGTGCATACTGAGTTTAATAACAATGCGCTGACTTTGCCTGAATACTTTCACCACCGCTTTGGCGCCAACAATAAATTGATTAAAATTGCTTCGGCGGCGATTATTTTGTTTTTCTTTACCATTTATTGCGCCTCAGGCATTGTCGCAGGTGCGCGACTATTTGAAAGCTTGTTTGAAATTGACTATGCGACGGCGATGTGGCTAGGGGCATTTGCCACTATTATCTATACCTTTATTGGGGGCTTTTTGGCGGTAAGCTGGACGGATACTATTCAAGCAAGTTTGATGATTTTTGCGCTGGTATTTGCGCCCATCATGGTTTATTTAAACTTAGGCGGTATGGATGAAATTCATGCGGCGGTCAGTATGGCGGCACAGGCAAATAACAAAAATTACGGTAACTTGCTGTTTGGTACGTCATTCATCGGTATCATCAGTGCGGCTGCGTGGGGCTTGGGTTATTTCGGTCAGCCGCATATTTTGGCGCGTTTTATGGCGGCAAATTCGGTCAAATCACTAAATAATGCCCGTCGTATCGGTATGACTTGGATGATTTTATGCCTAGCAGGCGCGGTGGCGGTCGGTTATTTTGGGCTTGCCTATATGACGGTGCATCCTGAACAAACCGCCATCTTAAAAGATAACAACGAGCGTATCTTTATCGGTTTGGCACAATTGTTATTTAACCCTTGGATTGTCGGTGTGGTATTGTCGGCTATTTTGGCGGCGGTCATGAGTACCCTAAGCTGTCAATTATTGGTATGCTCAAGCGCGATTACAGAGGATTTTTATAAAGGGTTTATTCGCCCTACTGCCACGCAAAAAGAACTGGTTTGGATTGGTCGCTTCATGGTGCTTTTGGTCTCAGCGATTGCCATTGTCATTGCCCAAAACCCAGACAGCAAAGTGTTGGGATTGGTCTCGTATGCATGGGCAGGTTTTGGCGCGGCGTTTGGTCCTGTGGTATTGATGTCGCTATTTTGGCGACGTATGACTGGGACAGGCGCGTTGGCAGGTATGCTTGTAGGCGCGTTGACGGTCATCGCTTGGAAACCATTAACCGGTAGCAGTCTTTATGAAATCGTACCAGGCTTTATTTTAGGCATGATTGCTATCTACGTGGTGTCGCTATTAACGCCCGCATCTGACAAAGTCATGGCACGTTTTGATGATGCCAATAAAGCGTACAACGCTGCTCGTTAATATTGGATGCCAATTTAAATAGTAATTTAAATGACAAAAAGGGTGATACAGCTATCGCCCTTTTTTTGTTTTTTTATTGTCATTTTTATTGTCAAATGAAAAACAGCCAAATGACAAACAACAAAAAAGCCAAACATCAAAATGCTTGGCTTACCAAAATAGCGCGCTTTAAGTGATTTGCAAATGGTGGCGATGAAGAGACTTGAACTCTTGACCTCACGATTATGAGTCGTGCGCTCTAACCAGCTGAGCTACATCGCCATGTTTGGCAAATTTGCAAGATTTAGGCAGAATTTTGAAACTATTTCTTGCCTGTCATGGGGTGCATATTATGCGTATTTAACTCTATGTCGTCAAGCATTTTGTCACATTTTTTTTCATTTTCTCAAAATTTAATTTTTTGCCCGTTGTGGCTGAGCATTGCCTGACTGTTGGCTTCAAAATCATTTGAAATCACAAAAACCCGTTAACGTCACTTGAATTTTTGCATATATTTACCATAATAGTATCAACGTGCCAAAATATAATATTGGTTACTGTCACACTCCCCTAATCTCTCAACCTTATGATTTATCAAAACTATAAAAACCCATAAAAGGAAGCACTCTTGAGCGATACCATCAGCAGAACGGTCGATTTATCATCTCTAAAAGCCCACCAACTCAAAACCCTATTGGGCGAATACAATAACCACATTAAGTACCTTGAACATCGCCTGTCAGTGCACATTCACCAACGCAAAACTGATTTTGTGATTTCAGGTGAGCTTGATTCAGTCACACGTGCTGAGCGTATTTTGGTACAGCTTGCCGATGAAGCACAAAGCAACGACGTCATCTCGCCAGAAGATTTGCACCTGCTCGTGCAAACCAGTTTTAGCCGCGAGCAAGATTTAGCGCTAGAAAATGATGCCGCTAGCGAAAATGGCAGCGAGCGCGCCGATAGCACTGAATTCACCCCGATTAGTTTGAGAACCCGTAAAGGAAAAATCATTCCCCGCGGTTACAACCAACAGCAATATGTCAAAAAAATCTTACTCTCTGATGTCTCGTTTGGCGTAGGTCCTGCAGGGACGGGTAAGACTTACTTGGCGGTGGCTTGCGCGGTGGATATGCTAGAGCGCAATGAGATTGAGCGTATTTTGCTTGTGCGCCCTGCGGTAGAAGCAGGGGAAAAACTGGGCTTTTTACCGGGGGATTTGACCCAAAAAATCGACCCTTATTTACGCCCACTTTATGATGCTTTATATGAAATGCTAGGGTTTGAAAAAGTGGCCAAACTGATTGAAAAACAAGTCATTGAGGTAGCCCCCCTCGCTTACATGCGCGGTCGTACCTTAAACAATTCGTTTGTGATTTTGGATGAAGCACAAAATACCACCCCTGAGCAGATGAAAATGTTCTTGACCCGTTTGGGTTTTGGCTCGCGCGCGGTCATCACGGGTGATATGTCACAGGTGGACTTACCTCGTGGCACCAAGTCAGGCTTGCGGCATTCGCTAGAAATCTTGGCGGATATTGAAGAAATTCATGTGACGCGGTTTGATAGCAAAGATGTGGTACGCCATCAATTGGTTCAAAAAATCGTGCAAGCCTACGATAAATACGATGAAGCGCAAGAAGCAATTAAAGAAGCCAAAAAGCAATCGCGCCTACTCGAACAAAGCCAAGCACAGTCCCAAGCCGCAAGTTCGGCTATCGGGGTGACGGATAACAATGCTCCGATTGATAAAGCACCGATTGGTAATGCACCCATTGATATAGGTATCGCGGAGTAGCTTATGTCATCAGCTTTGCCAACCCAAATTGATTTAACAGGTGATTTAGCTGGCGCTGTGCCGCAAGCGCCGCTTAGTCAAGTGCCGATGAGTCAAGTGATAATTAGTTTTGCTGAAGACTTAATTGCGCTGCCAAATTTTGGCGAACTTGAAGCCTTCTATCAACAAGACAAGATTGTCGCTATTTTGCAACAAGTTCTGCAGTATTTTGAAACTCATCAAGACACTACCGAAATACCTAGTCAACTGGGTGAATTTATCTTTCAAAAAACCGTTGAATTAGAAATTTATGTCACGGAGCCTGTGGAAGCCCGCGCCATCAATTTGGATGCGCGTGGCAAAGACTACGCTACCAATATTTTATCCTACGCCAGTGAATTGCCTGAAGCTGTGCTAGAATTACTGCCCGCATTGCCGCTAGGTGAATTAGTGATTTGCCATGCGGTGGTGGTCAGTCAAGCCGCTGAACAAGGCAAAACGGTTGAGCAGCATCTGACCCATTTGCTGGTGCATGGGATGCTGCATTTGCTGGGTTTTGACCATGAACTTGGGCAAGCTGAACAAGATGAAATGGAGGCGATTGAAATCGCTGTCCTTGATAAGTTATCCGTTGCCAACCCTTATGAGTAAAATTTCAATTGAGTAAATCTATCACCAAATCAGGTATTGGCATCATCTACGCGGGCGGCACTTTTGGTAGTTATGGCAAACCGCTTGCTAGCTTAGATGCTGATATTTTCTTACCTGTGTTATCACAGATACTACAGACCCATTTTGCCACCTACCCAAACCATGCACACGACCCTGTGGACTGGCGGATATTGGATAATGATGTCATTAAAGACAGTAGCCAGTTATCGCCTGCCGATTTTGCGCATTTTTATCAATTGATACTACAAGCCATTGCGCAAGGGCTTCGCCAATTTGTGGTACTAACAGGCACGGATACGCTCAGTTACCTCGCGGCTTTTTTGGCAGAGTGTTTTGCTGGTAGTCATATCAGTATTGTGGTGACAGGGGCGATGAGACCTTTGCTTGATAGCAATGTGTTAACTGATTACCGCATCGACGCGCAGAGCGATGCCACGCAGAATTTATTTGATGCCTGTAAATTAGCCCGTCATGGTGAGCCTGGGGTGCGGGTTTGTTTTTCTGGTGAAGATTGGCCTGCGCAAACGGTGCAAAAAATTCATAGCCATGATTTAATGGCGTTTGTGGGGCACCACCGTGCTGGTTATCCCGCCAATAGCTATACCGCAAAAATCACCCAAGCTCAGCATCAACTTTGGCTAGAAGATCGGCTGAGTCAATTGCCGCAAGTTTTTGACAGCTTGTCCCATGCCAATATTGCCACACTCTATTTGACGCCGGTGGATACGCATTTGCTCGCCACTCGCTTGGATAATTTATTGTCTGAAAAACCTGATGCCATCATTATTTTGGCATTTGGTGCAGGCAATGTGCCGTATACCGAATCCATTAAAAACCACTTATTACAGGCGAAAAAACAAGGCTGTCTGGTTGCAGTGACCACCCAATGCGCGTATGGTGGCGTGAGCCAAGCGTATGAAGCGGGGGCATGGCTGGCTCAATGTGAGGTTTTGATGACGGGACGATTGACCTTACCTGCGATATTTGCGCGTCTGCTTTGGTTGATTGGCAGTTATGATACCCCTGCTCGCCGCCGTCAGCGTTGGGCGCATTGTCTAAAAGATACCCACACCGTCGCCTAATAACTGATTAGTTGTTATACTAGGCTTTTTTATCGTAGGTTTTGGCAAAATTGGCTTTTTTATGACTGTAAATACTTATGCGATCAGCATTGAATTTATTGGTACTCGCTATCGCGGCTGGCAACGACAACAAGAAGTTGATAGTATTCAGCAGCATGTTGAAGTAGCGTTATCAAAGATAGCCAATGAACCCATAGAAGTCATCGCTGCGGGTCGTACTGATGCCGGCGTCCATGCGTCAAATATGATAGCCCATTTTCAAACCACTGCCATGCGTCAGCCCTATAATTGGCTGCGTGCCGCAAATTCTTTACTACCTGATGATATCGCGGTGCGCTGGATACAAGTGATGCCTGCTGAGTTTCATGCGCGCTTTTCTGCCATTGCTCGACGCTACCGCTATATTACCCTCAACCACCCCTTTCGACCTGCGATACTCAATCAGCAAATTACCCATGAATACGCCCCACTTAATGTCCAACTGATGCAGCAGGCAGCGACCTATCTGGAAGGCACTCATGATTTCACCAGTTTTCGAGCCGCTTCCTGCCAATCTAACCAGCCTGTCCGCCATGTCCATTTTGCCAAATTGATTCAGCATGGTGAGCTGTTGGTACTGGATATCCAAGCCGATGGTTTTTTGCATCACATGGTGCGAAATATTATGGGTACGTTGTTTGAAATTGGGCGCGGTGAAAAGCCAGTCGCATGGATTGAAGCATTGCTACTTAGCAAAAACCGGTCACTTGCGGCAGCGACGGCTTCTGCCGATGGGCTGTACTTTATCAATGCGCTGTATCCACCCCAATTTCAATCACTGTTACCGGTAACAAGGCTATCTCCTATTTGGCTAAATTTGGCTGAATAAGGACTCGATGCGCGCAAATCTTTCAGCTGTTTTTTTTCAATTGATTGATTTAGGGCTTAAAAGTTGCGATAACACACGCATCAGCGTATAATCTGCATTTATACATTTGACTCATAGATATAGGTATTATGGCAAAAAAAGACGATGTAATTGAATTTGAAGGCGAAGTGGTCGATACTTTACCTAACACATTATTTAAAGTGCGTTTAGAAAATGGGCATGAAATTATTGCGCATATTTCTGGAAAAATGCGTAAAAACTATATTCGTATCTTAACAGGCGATAAAGTTAAAGTTGAAATGACACCTTACGACTTATCGAAAGGGCGTATTACTTACCGCGGTCGATAGTTGTTTAGGCACATATAGTCGGTAAAAAGAGGGTTTTAACTCATTGAGTTAACACCCTCTTTTTTTCGTGACTGCTCAGGTCAATAAATTCTTACAAAAATGTGATTCTACGGTTGTCAATTGTTAAAATTTTGATTATTCTTTCACTAACCAAAGGAAGGTAATACGTCAATTTTAATTTACTGATAAGTTTTTATTAAATTAGCTATTAGACGTGATGATTAAAATCAAACAGGGAGCTTCACATGTCATTTAAAATTTCTTCTCTTGCGCTAGCCGTTGCTACGCTTTCTACTGTTTCTATCGCAAATGCCGCCGGTCTAGACCGCTCTACCCAACCAAGCTGGGCTTTTACCGAGCAAGGCACTTTTGCCTATGTTGAGCACATTACCATCGATCCAAAAATCGAAGGTAAAGATAATAAAAATGCTTTAGCTACTAAAGATAATTATCAAGAAGGTCGCAATGTCCCGGATATGGCCGATGATTACCAGTTTTTAAACTTTGGGGCGAAAGCCGATGTCAATGACACCATCAGCGTAGGGGCATTTTTTGATCAACCTTGGGGCGCAGATGTTGAGTTTTCTGGCGATAACAACTTTGTTGGTGCCCCAACTTCTATAGTGAATGGTATCTATGCTCAGGCAGCAGCGGGATTGCAAAATGCAGGTATTGCACTGCCTGTTACCAATGCTACAGAATTGCAAACCGCTATCTCAACCATCCAAAATCAAGTTACTGCAGGGCAAGCGCGATTAGATGCAGCGAATACTCAATTAGCGAGAGCTCAAGCCGCTTTGGCTGCTAACCCTGCATCAGCGCCTGTTTTAACGCCACAAATTACTGCACTTCAACAAGGGATTGCTGCAGGTACTACCCAAGTTGCGGCTGGTAACCAAGCAGTTAAGACTTTATCTACCGCACAAGCGGCTTCACAAAATTTATCTAAAGTCACAGGTGCAACCAATGTTTCTATCAGCAGCCAAAATTTCACAGGACTGTTGGGGGTAAAACTGGGTGAAAAGAAAAACATTCAAATTTATGGTG
The DNA here is from genome assembly GCA_014647715.1 of Streptomyces cinereus. Taxonomy (GTDB): domain Bacteria; phylum Pseudomonadota; class Gammaproteobacteria; order Pseudomonadales; family Moraxellaceae; genus Faucicola; species Faucicola cinerea. Next base: position 13,897 of record BMPS01000015.1, on the reverse strand, counting down.
GTCCTACGATTCAGCGTTTAGAAGGTGATGTCCAATTACGTGGTAACGCTTATAAAACCGCCTCTGGCTATGATGCAAATATTACGCGTGATACGGCTTACGGCTGGATGGCTGGCATTGCTTATTTAAAACCTGAAATTGCCCTCAAAGCCGCGTTAACTTATCGCTCTGAAATCGACCACGACGTCAATATGACGGAAAATCTTCCTGCACTTGGTGCAGCGGGTGTCGGCACCAATGAAATTACTATCACCACGCCAAAATCTGTTAACTTAGATTTCCAAACAGGTATCAATCCAACAACCCTTTTAACCGCAAAAGCACGTTGGGTACCTTGGAGCGATTTTGCGATTAAACCAAAAATCTATGGTAGCGCAAGCGGTTTAAATTTAGTTTCTTATGACGATGACGCTTGGACTGCTGAAGTCGGTCTAGGTAAGAAACTATCGCCACAATTAGCTATTTCGGGCGCTGTGGGTTATGACTCAGGTGCAGGCAATCCCATCACTTCTCTAGGACCTGTGGAGGGTAACTGGAATGTGGGCTTGGGAGCAAAATACAATTTGACACCTGAATGGGCTATCTCAGGCGGCGTTAAATACTTAATGTTTGGTGATGCCAAAGCGAAACTACCCGATGGTAGCATTGTTGGCGATTTCCAAGACAATGATGGTTGGGTATACGGTGTACGTTTATCTTACCAAAAGAAATAAGCTAACTTTCAATAACATGAAAGCCAATCTGTTCATCAGCTTGGCTTTTTTATGTGTCTAGTTAATCAATATTGACACAGTAAGCCTTTCATAATTATTACATAGGTGCCGCTTCAACCACATATTGTAGGGTTTAATTTGCATGATTGGTCAGGGCTATGGTGAGATTACCAATGCTTGGTACCGTGACGCCATTGGCTTTTCTTGGGTAAAGTCTGGCTTTTTGCACTTGTTGGCAAATAAATTTATCCACCTCTTGATCACCTGATGTTTGCGTAATCCTGCATTTTTCCACGCCACCTTGGGCATTGACATTGAGTTTTACTTGTAGGCTTGATAGCTGTTTTAGTGTCACAATGCGGGATAAATTGGGTGGTAACTGTGTGTTCGGTCTTTTCTGCCAACTTGCCTCCGCATTGCCAAAGGTGATGGGTGTTGCTGGTTTTGGTGACGAATTAATAGCTGGGACAGCGGGGATAGCTGAAATAACTGGGCTAACGGGCCGATTTGGCGTTTTTTGTATTTGAGGACGCATTGAATCTTTAGATGATTTAGCACGCTCATCGTGAGTTATAGGTTTTAAAGCATACTCAGCATTGGTATGGCTTTGGTTGTTAGCAGCTGATTTGATAGTAGCTGAGTTGGGTTGAGCAAGAGATGGGCTATTATTTGAACTTATGTTGCCGTCTATTTGCGCCGTTTGCTGTTGTTTATAGTGGGCGTTGTTTTCATGGACGTTCAGTAATTGCTGGCTAGGAATATCTTGTAATTTTTTTTGGGATTGAGTTTGGCTTTGACTTTGACTTGCTGTAGATAATGGAGTTTTAAGTTGACTGGCTTTTTGTTGGTTAGTCGAATTATCTATCGTTGGTCTGAGTTCGATTGGCTTGTCGCTACTATTTTTTGCTGGGTGATTCACCAGTTTAGCGGGTGTAGGGTTTGGTTTTGATAACGGTTTTTCCTTAACATCAGCCGCTTGTGTGTTATCGCTAGGATAAGCTTGTTTGGCAGGGTCTGCATGATGGATAACCACAGGCGGTTGTGAATGGTATGTCTGTGAAGGGTGTTGAGGCTTCAGCTGGATAAAGCTAATTTCGAGCGGCTGTGTGGTTTGCGGTTTGATTTTTAAGGGAGTTTGGTACTGAAAAAATAGATATAGCAGCAGCCCATGCAGCGCGGTAACGATGCCGACCACCACTACCCTAATATATAGTTTTGACGATTTGTTATCGGATGATAGGGTAGATAGCATAACAGGGGAATCGCTTGATGCACGCTTGAATGATGGCATATGATATTGCCATCTTAATATAATTGTGCCATAAATCAAATAGTTAGTTTGCTATTTAAGGCGCGTATATTGCAAAGCCAACACAACGTTTACCCGACTTTTGGTGCAGGTCATTGCCCATGTTTGCAACGGGAAAACTGGCTTTTACCGTTATGATGGCGCAATCAACCTGAAAAAATATCTTGGGAGGCCAAGCCTTTTGTTGACATAATACCCTAACGATAAACTATTGTATTGGGGTAAAGATAATGAGCAGTACAATGAACTTGATGTGGTTTCGCCAAGATTTGCGCACCTTTGACAATACCGCTTTTGCGGCTTGCTGTGAGCATGCACGGCAAAACCATGCTGGCGTCATCGCCGTGGTTTATTTGACACCCAAGCAATGGCAATCACACCGCAAATCGCTGTGGCAAATTGACTTGATACTGCGGCAAATCCGCGCACTGGAGCAGAGTTTATCTCAGTTGAATATTGGTATCATCTTCAAAGTAGTAGATGATTTTGCCTTGCAGGCGACGGATGTACTTGAGCTTTGCCAGCAGCTTGCTATAAGCCATTTATTTGCCAATCTGGAGTACCCAGTTAATGAAGTTGCCCGCGATCAGTATGTCGCCCAGCAGGCTCAGTCATTAGGCATAGTTACCCAATGGTTTGATGATAGTCAGGTCATTGCCCCTCAGCGTATCGTCACCGACAAAGGTATGCCGTACAAAGTCTTTACCCCTTTTTACAAGCGTTGGCTTGCGATGATTGAAACTGGCGGTTTAACCCTATCGCCCACCCCTGCTGCCATGGCTATAAATACCACACAACTTACCAAAGACAGCCGCAATACCAATACCAATACCAATACCAATACCAATACCAATGACTATATAACGATTGATGCATTTTATCGCGCTTATCTTACCCCCACCCCTGCGCTCGATAAACAGCTCAATCACGTGGGTAAGTTAGCACAATTATTATACCCTGCCAGTGAAGTGGCTGCCCAATCACGACTGGATGATTTTTTAAAAAACCATATCGCTGATTACAATACCGCCAGAGACGTGCCCGCTTTGAATAATCACTTGGGTGCTACCAGTCGTTTATCGCCCTATTTGGCAATCGGTATGCTATCGCCAAGATTATGCTATCTTAAAGCCATACAAATGCTAAACGGTCAACAAGGACTGGGAAGCGAGAAAGACATCATGCGCTGGATTAGCGAACTGGCTTGGCGCGATTTTTATTATGACGTTATGGTTAACCGTCCAGATATCGTTAAAGGCAAGGCGTTTTTGACCCCACTCGATGAATCTGTGGTTTGGCGTTATGACCTAGCTGACTTTGAAAGTTGGTATCAAGGTAAGACAGGTGTGCCGCTGGTAGATGCAGCGATGCGCTGTCTGAACAGCACAGGTTTTATGCACAATCGGCTGCGTATGGTGGTGGCGATGTATCTGAGCAAAAACCTATTAATCGATTGGCGTTGGGGTGAGGCGTATTTTATGCAGCATTTGGTAGATGGTGATTTTGCCAGTAATAATGGTGGATGGCAATGGTCAGCTTCCGTTGGTACCGATGCCCAGCCTTATTTTCGGGTGATGAATCCATTTAGTCAGGCGGCAACGCATGACCCTGACGCCAGCTATATTCAACACTGGTTACCCGAGCTTGTAGCAGTACCAGCTAACATCATCAACGATGAGCAAAAACTGCAAACCTACCTGACACAACATCCTCACATCGCCTATCCAACGCTTGCCACCCCGACAAAAATCTCACGAGCGATGGCGATTGAGGCGTTTAAAAAACAAGTTAAGTAATTGCTATCGTTAAGTATTTTTTAATTGCTGATATAAATTATGAATAAATACACTGCCCACTTAATCTAGGGTCATAAAAAAACCACGTTAAGGTGTCAACGTGGTTTTTTTAAAACATTTATGACTAATCGGGTAACGCATAGGCAACCATGTAGTCACCCATCTTGGTGCCAAACGAGCCATGCCCGCCTGCCATGATGACCACATACTGTTTGCCATTAATCTCATAAGTCATTGGTGTGGCTTGTCCACCAGCCGGCAAACGCGCCTCCCAGAGTTTGTCGCCGTTACTGACATTAAAGGCACGGATATAATTATCTTGGGTCGCCGCGACAAACATCACATTTCCCGCTGTCGAAATCGAACCACCCAGTCCGGGTACACCGATTTTTAATGGCGGTAACTGCATCAGTTTTGGTAAGCTATCACGGATAGTACCGATACGTTTTTTCCACACGATTTGATGCGTGGTCAAGTCTACCCCTGCCACATAGCCCCAGCCGGGTTGTTTACAAGGTAATCCCACAGGTGATAAGAAAGGTTTGATTTCAACACCATAAGGCGCACCATACATAGGCTGGACGCCTTGTTCAGTGCCTGCGCCTTTTTCTTTTTGTGGACGGTTAGGATCTTGTGGAATCAAAGTACTAACGAAAGGTAACGCTAAAGGATTCATCACCGCGACTTGGCGATCGGGATTGACTGAAATACCGCCCCATTCAAATACCCCTAAATTGCCTGGGAAAACCAAAGTACCGTTTTCTGACGGTGGCGTATAGATACCCTCGTAATTGAGTGATTTAAAATACGCACGGCAATATAGCTGGTCAAACATGGTCGCGCCCCACATATCTTTATCCTGCAGCGGATTCGGTGGCGCAAGGTTTAACTCAGAAAATGGCTGAGTGGCAGCGTATTTTTCACCTTTGGTTTGGTTGCCGCGTTTGACGGTTTGTGGCACGGCGCGTTCTGTCACCGGTACCACAGGTTTGCCCGTACGGCGGTCAAGGACAAACACATTGCCCGTTTTGGTGGTGACATAGACCACAGGCGTGGTTTTACCCGTTTGGTCGGTCAATTCTGCAATGGTTGGCTGCGAGGGTACGTCCATATCCCACAAGTCGTGATGCGTGGTCTGGAAGCTCCAAAGCACTTTACCTGTGGTGCCATTGAGCGCGACAACCGAGTTGGCAAAACGCTCCTGTAGTCGGTCACGATTACCGCCCCAAATATCTGGCGTACCAACACCGACAGGCACATATACGACATCGGCTTGGCTATCATACGCAAGCGGTGCCCATGCATTTGGCGAGTTGTGTACAAATTTTTGTCCAGGTGCTGGGATAGCGTTGGGGTCTTCTGCGCCTGTGTCAAATACCCACATCAATTTACCCGTATTAACATCATAGCCACGGATAACACCCGAAGGCTCTTTGGTAGAGAGGTTGTCAGTCACAGACCCACCGATGACGATCGTCGTCCCTGTCACTACAGGCGGTGAAGTTGGGTTGTAGCCACCGGGATATGGGTATGGCATATCTTGTTGCAGATCGACTTCACCATTGGTACCAAAATCGCTACAACGTTGACCCGTATCGGCATTGACGGCGACTAAGCGACCATCATTGACCGGCAAAATAATTTTGCGCGGGCAAAGCGCCGATTGGGTTTGCCGCGCTTGCAAACTGGCAGCATTTTTGCTGACATTGGCGTCATCGTGATACGATACCCCACGGCAAGTCAAATGTTGGAAGGTTTTGTCTGATCTGAGTTTCGGATCAAAGCGCCATTTTTGTTTACCTGTGGCAGGGTCAAGCGCAATCAAAAACTGATGCGCGGTACAAAAATATAAGGTATTGTTGACTTTAAGCGGGGTGACTTGGTTGGTGGTTTCCCCAGAATCATTGGCAGTTTTAAAGTCGCCAGTACGAAACGTCCACGCTTCTTTAAGATTTTTGACATTGCTATCATTGATTTGGGTCAAAGGTGAATAGCGTGTACCTTCAGGTGTCCGTCCATAATCGGTCCAATCGCCAGGAGCAATGCCTGCCAGTGGTTTTGGCGTAGGCTGTGCACGGGTGATAGTTCCGTTGATTTCTTGGGGGTCATGAAAAGCGGCATAACCCATCAACGCAAAAATTGATAGAATCACTAAGCCTAAGCCACGTCGAACCGGCGTTATCCAAGTATCATCAAATAACGTTGCTTTAGGCGTTGATAATGGAGTCGTCTGGTTAATTGGCTGATGAGATTTAACATAGCGGGTGATATGTGGCAACCATAGCCAAATCCCCATAAAGGTCAAAATATCCAGTCTAGGTGCGAGTGCCCAAAAATCGCTGCCCACTTCCCACAGCGACCATACCGCTGTCACAACCAATAAGGCAGCAAACAGCCACAGCGCCAATGCAGCGCGTTTTTTAAGTAACACCGCCGTAGCTAATATCCAAAGACCTGCTACCAAGTAGTACCACGAGCCGCCCAAACTAATGAGATAAATCCCGCCAAACAATAATACAAAGCCTATAATGGCAAAAATCGCCATCGTGATATAGGGTGGTTTTACCGTATTGAGTGTTGACGAGGGTATATTTTGATGATTGCTTATTGTCATATCACCCTCCTTATTTTCCCGTGATTATAGAGCGGGCTATGAAGCCTTTAATGCTACAGACTTGTAGCGTAATGTTGGTAATTGGTAAGTTAACCTTTCTGATGAATAATTACTTGTTTTATACCTACAAAATTTATTACTTTGTTGCACAAATTATTTTTTAGCTATCAACTTTTATTTAATAATCAAAATCTCTCAAAAAATTGGTTTTTTTCAACAACGAAAAATAGGCCAAAACTGCCTTACTGAATTTATGCGATGAGATTTTGACCGCCCTTACCCCCTCATATGATGACAAAACTTGGCTACGGCGACTAAAAAAACCGGTCAGATAAACTCGTGCTTTTTAAAATTTAGCTAGCAAAAACCCAAAGATGAATAAAATTCATTATTTTTAAATTTTAATTCGTTTTTATTCATCTTTATTTTAGCGTATAACTGTCTTTGTACTTTTAGCAGTGACGATTTTTAGTAATCGTAGGGTGCTAAAAGAAAATTTTTTGCGCGACTGTTACGGAGACTATAGACATGACTTTACCGATTGATTGTCATATCAAAACCATTGCATTTGATGAAAATTACCAACCTGCCAAAGATACTAGGCTGACTACCAACTTTGCCAATCTGGCACGGGGGGAACACCGCGAGCAAAACTTACGCAATACCCTGCAAATGATTAACCATCGATTTAATGACTTGGCGCATTGGGACAATGTGACTGGCGACCGCTATCAGGTCGAGCTTGAGATTGTATCTGCCAATCTTGAAATAGCGGGTACGAAAGACAGCTTCCCGGCTATTGAGATTTTAAAAACTGTTATCTTTGACACCCAGACCCAGCAGCGAATCGATGGCATTGTGGGTAACAGTTTTTCTTCCTATGTGCGCGATTATGACTTTAGTGTATGGCTGTTGGCGCATAACAAAAACCAGCCATCGTTTAGTGTGCCCGAGCGGTTTGGGGATTTGCATGGCAAGTTGTTTGAGTATGTGCTGAACTCGCCTGCCTATCGTGAGCAATTTAACAAACCCCCGGTGATTTGTCTGAGTGTATCGACCACTAAGACCTACACCCGAACTGCCAATTGTCATCCGATTTTGGGCACTGAATATGTACAAGACGCGTATTCGCTAACGGATGAGTACTTTAGCAAAATGGGGTTATCGGTGCGTTATTTTATGCCGCCAAAATCAGTGGCACCTTTTGCGTTTTATTTTAAAGGTGATTTGCTCAACGACTACACCAACCTTGAGCTTATCAGCGCGATTAGCACGATGGAAACGTTCCAAAAAATCTATCGTCCTGAGATTTATAACGCCAATACCGTGGCAGGTCAAAGCTATCAGCCCAGTTTAAATCATGAGGATTATTCACTGACCAAAATCGAGTATGACCGTGAAGAGCGCAGCCAGCTAGCGATTCAACAAGGTCAATACACAGAAACCCACTTTATCAAACCCTACCGAACCTTATTACAAAACTGGTTAAATTCCCAAGTAGCTTAATAAGTCGCTTAATAAGTCGCTTAAGCAGTTTTGCTGACGCCAAACAATCAAAGAGAAAACAATGACGACACTTTTTCCAACATCAACGGCAGGTAGCCTGCCTAAACCAAGCTGGCTTGCCGAACCTGAACAACTTTGGTCACCTTGGAAGCTGACAGACAGCGCGCTTGTCCAAGGCAAACAAGACGCATTATTGGTATCATTGCAGCAGCAACTAGCGGCAGGCATTGATATTGTGAGTGATGGCGAGCAGACCCGCCAACATTTTGTCACCACCTTTATTGAGCATCTAGATGGGGTTGATTTTGCCAATCGCGCTACAGTAAAAATTCGCAATCGCTATGAAGCCAGTGTGCCGACTGTGGTGGGTGCGGTGTCGCGCCCGCAATCGGTATTTGCTGAGGATGCCAAGTTTTTACGTCAGCACACGGACAAACCTATCAAATGGGCGCTGCCGGGACCCATGACCATGATTGATACCTTAAGTGACCAATACTACGGCAGCCGTGAAAAACTGGCTTGGGAATTTGCTACCCTACTCAACCAAGAAGCCAAAGAATTGGAGGCGGCAGGGGTTGATATTATTCAATTTGATGAGCCTGCCTTTAATGTATTTTTTGATGAAGTTAATGATTGGGGTATTGCGGCACTCGAACGTGCTATCGAAGGGTTGAAATGTGACACTGCCGTCCATATCTGTTATGGTTATGGTATCAAAGCCAATACCGATTGGAAACAAACCTTGGGCAGTGAATGGCGACAGTATGAAGCCATCTTCCCCAAACTACAGCAATCGGCGATTGATATGGTGTCGCTAGAATGTCACAATTCGCGCGTACCGATGGAACTTATCGAATTGATTCGTGGCAAAAAAGTGATGGTGGGCGCGATTGATGTGGCGACGCATCAGATAGAAACGCCTGAGCAAGTGGCAGCAACGCTGCATAAAGCCTTGCAGTTTGTGGATGCTGAAAATTTGTACCCTTGTACCAATTGCGGGATGGCGCCGCTACCCCGTCATGTGGCACAAGCCAAGCTGTTTGCCTTAGCACAAGGCGCCAAGCTCGTCCGAAATGACTATTTAGCCACGCATCAATTGGACGACCTAATAATTTAAAAAGTACTTTGGAAAAAACAATGGTTGACGTTACTGATTTTAGAAATGCCATGTCGATGTTATCGGCTGCGGTCAATGTGGTCACTACCGATGGCCCTGCGGGTCGTCATGGCTTTACTGCATCGGCGGTGTGCAGTGTAACCGATACCCCACCGACCTTGCTTGTATGCATGAATACCGCCTCACGCTCGTATGAATATTTCGTGCAAAACAAGGTATTGGCGGTGAATGTGCTGGCCGACCATCATGCACCATTATCTGCGGTTTTTGCCTCAAAACTCGAAGCGCAAGCGCGCTTTGAGCATGGCACATGGCATACCTTGATGACCCAGTCACCGATTTTGGACAATGCATTGGCTAGCTTTGATTGCCAAATCGAGCAAATCCAAGAAGTCGGCACACACGGGATTTTTATTTGTCGTATCGAAGCCATACAACAAGGCAAAGACCAGACAGGTTTGGTGTATTTTAACCGTGAATACCATGCCGTCAATAAAATTAAAGCCGAAACGCCCAACCAACCATAATGCCAAGCAGAGAGTCAGATTTTGTACAATCCAAGCGAATTAATGCTAAAGTAGTCACTCTTATCAATAGTTAGATAATTTAGGATGAGTGATGGCGATTATTAAGTCTTTGTTGGACACGGATTTATACAAATTTACCATGCTACAAGTGGTACTACACAAGTTTCCACAGACGCATAGCGTATATGCGTTTCGCTGTCGCAACCTTGAAGACACCGCCTATCCCTTATCAACGCTACTCGATGAAGTCAATGCCGAGCTCGATGCGCTTTGTGAACTACGGTTTACAGCCGATGAACTACAATACCTTCGTGGTCTGCGCTTTATCAAAAGTGACTTTGTTGATTATCTTGAATTATTTCAACTCAAACGGCGTTTTATCAAAGCGACCCTTGATACCGAAGGTCGGTTAGACATTCGTATTGAAGGCCCGATGATTCAGGCAATGATGTTTGAAATCTTTGTGTTGGCGATTGTTAATGAACTGTACTTTAGTCACCTTGACCAGCAATCGGCTTGGCAAGTCGGTGAACAACGGCTAAACGATAAAATCATACTGTTACAAGACTATCGTCGCCAAATGACGGCTTATGACGTCCCGTTTTTGGTATCAGATTTTGGTACGCGTCGACGTTATAGTGTTGCTTGGCAAGAACAGGTGATTGAGCGGTTGATGGCAGTGCCGGAAATATTTCGCGGTACGAGCAATGTGTATTTTGCCAAACAGTTCGGTATCACCCCAATTGGCACAATGGCACATGAATTTCTGCAAGCCTTTCAGGCACTCGATGTGCGCTTGCGTAATTTCCAAAAAGCGGCACTCGAAGCTTGGGTTCAAGAATATCGAGGTGACTTAGGTATTGCGTTGACGGACGTGGTCGGAATGGATGCCTTTTTACGAGATTTTGACTTGTATTTTGCCAAGCTATTTGATGGGCTGCGTCATGACAGTGGCGACCCGTATGCATGGGGCGAAAAAGCCTACGCGCACTACCAACAAATTAAAATTAACCCAAAAACCAAAATGTTAAATTTTAGCGATGGGCTGACGTTGCAGAAGGCGTGGGCGCTGTACTTGCATTTTAACGACCGTTTTCAACTTGGGTTTGGTATCGGGACTCACTTGACCAATGATATGGGGCAAACACCCCTCAACATCGTCCTTAAACTGGTTGAATGTAACGGGCAATCGGTTGCCAAAATATCCGACAGCCCGGGCAAAACTATGACCGATAACGATACCTTTTTGGCATATCTGCGCCAAGTATTTGATATTGCCGAGTAAAATCCTAAAGCGCTAATTGCAAAAACCCATAAGCTAAATCAGCGCGTTCAATCTCACGCCCAATCATGGCAATGTATGCCATGAACTTGGACGATTTAACTATTATTGCACATCAATACACCAATACTTGGTAGTCACATAGTCTTCAATCCCATACTTTGAGCCTTCACGTCCAAAGCCTGATTGCTTCACACCCCCAAACGGTGCAACCTCCGTGGATAACAGCCCAGTGTTTTGGGCGACCATACCGTATTCGAGTCCCTCACACACTTTCCACGAACGCGCAACGCTTTGGGTATAAAAATACGCCGCTAGTCCATAAATCGTGTTGTTGGCATGGGCAATCACTTCATCATCGGTATCAAAAATAAACACGGGCGCAATCGGACCAAAAATCTCTTGAGTAGCAATGTCCATGTCATTGGTAATACCCGTGATAACAGTTGGCTCAAAACTTAACGCCGATGCTGCATGTTTTTTACCCCCAGTTACAATTGTCGCCCCTTTGTTGACCGCATCTTCAAGTAACTGCTCGACTTTGTCTAGTGCACCTTGGTTGATGAGCGGACCGATATTTACGCCCTCTGTCATACCGTTACCGACTTTTAGTGCTTCGACTTTTTGTTTAAAGATGGCTAAAAATTTATCCTTGATGCTTGCTTGCACATAGACGCGGTTTGCACAGACACAGGTTTGTCCGGCATTACGGTATTTGGAAGCGATAAGCCCGCTTGCCGCTTTTTCTAAGTCGGCATCCTCAAAGACGATAAAGGGCGCATTGCCGCCAAGCTCCATCGAGAGTTTTTTGACGGTGGACGCGCATTGTGACATCAGCACGCGACCAACTTCGGTAGAGCCAGTGAATGACAATTTGTGGATACGTTCATCTTGGGTAAGCACTTCGCCAATGACGGATGACTTGCCGGTGACGATTTGTAGCAAGCCTGCAGGTAAGCCTGCTCGTACCGCTAGTTCCCCTAACGCCAGTGCGGTCAATGGGGTTTCAGTGGCAGGTTTGACAATTATGCTGCAGCCAGCGGCTAAGGCAGGGGCAACTTTACGGGTAATCATGGCAGCGGGGAAATTCCAAGGGGTAATCGCTGCGCACACGCCAATCGGTTGTTTTAACACCACGTAGCGTAGGTCTTTGTTGGTGGTGGGGATGATATCGCCATAGATGCGTTTGCCTTCTTCGGCAAACCAGCGAATAAAGCTATTGGCATAGCCGATTTCACCACGTGATTCGGTGATTGGCTTGCCTTGCTCAGCGGTCATGATGGTTGCTAAGTCTTCTTTATTTTGGTCGATTAAATCCGCCCAGTTGTTTAAAATAGCTGCGCGCTCGTTGGCGGTTTTTTGTGCCCAGTCTATTTGCGCTTTATGGGCGATGGCAACGGCGTCGATGACTTGGGATTTTTCTAGGCTGGGTATGGTGGCAATCACTTGGTTGTCAAATGGATTGGTGACATCAATGGTAGTACGATCCGTTGCATCTACCCATTGGTTGTCAATGAGCGATTGGGTTTTGAGTAAGGTTGGGTCTTTGAGTGGTAGCATCAGGATGTCCTGTTCGTTATGTTGTTATGAGGATATTGAGAACTTTTTTATGATAAGCGAGTCAATGCCGTTTATTATAAGCGGATAGCAGCTACCTGCAATAGCGTCATTATGTTGCAGCAGCTGTCTATGCAGTAAAAATTGGAGAGCAAATGGCATAAATAATTGCATAAAAATGCAAACCGAGTCGGTTACCTCAACTCGGTTGTGACTCTCTTATCGCATTTGATGCTACTGGCTCAGCAGTGGTATGCCTTTGACTGCATGAGTCTGTAAAAATTGCCGCTGCTTAAAAGTTTTTCTTGGAAATTTTTCTTGGAAATTTTTCTCACTGCGCTGTTGGCAAATGCCGCTGCATAAAATCATTGACCTTGTTAAATGTGGGATAAAAAGACTGTAACGGTGCTGCCAGACCAATGACGACGCCTGCATGAGTGGCAGGGACTTGCACCCGTTCCACGTTGCCGCCTGCTCGGGTCAGCGCTTTTTGTAAGCTATCAGCATTTTGTGGGTAGACAAGCATATCTTTACTGCCTGTCACCAACAAATGCGGGGGTACATCTTGGCGGATATGATACACAGGCATCACTTGCTGGCGGGTGCTATCAGCTGGAAAGGCAACTTTGGTAGTACCGGTACGAAAATCGTAATCATAGGGCCCTGCTAGTCCAATCACGCCTAATATTGCCTTGTTGGGAATGCCGGTGGTTTTCCAAAAACGGTTATCATCCACCGCAGATACCACATTAAACGCCCCTGCAGAATGCCCCATGACAAACAGCTGATTAGGATTGCCGCCATATTGGGCGATATTACGATACACCCACCCCATGGCGCTGGCTGTATCAAGCACATAATCTGGGAATACGTTTGTAGGGGCTAAACGATAATCCACCACCACTGTGGTGTAGCCCGACTTGGCAAACTGCTTACCAACAAAGCCATAGGTTTGGCGTTTGCCATGTTGCCAGCTACCCCCGTATACAAATATTAACACAGGGTGTCGCTGACCGTCTGCAGGGGTATAAATATCGAGTTGTTGACGGGTATCTGTGCCATAGGCAATATTTTTGATAGTTTTAATACCATTTGATACCGTGCTCGTGCTATCAGCTTTTGCGGCGATGGGTGCGTTTTTTGTCGCCATGGCCTGACAGCCTGTCAAACTTAACCCCACAAGGGCTATAACCGCAGCAGCTCCAAGTTTGTATTTATTCAAGCGGACGATGGCGGATGACGGGTGTTTTGTAGCATGGGTCGATGAATTCGGCATAGGTTTCTCTTTTTTAAGGGTTTCGCTTTTTTAAATAAGTAAGTTTTTAAGTCAGAACGTTAAATTTGAAATGATTAGGCTGTGTCCTCAATTCACTTTAACATGAATAATGATGCAAGCGAGGTAAATCATTGACTCAAAATTACGAGCTAACTTCTCATATCTGGTGGCAATGCTGCGAAACTGCTTTAACCTTGCGA